>CAZBPO010000033.1:6281-10128 GCA_964493795.1 uncultured Flavobacteriaceae bacterium | reverse complement strand
CTGGCCCGCCTGCGCGGACGCATCTCATGAAGGTGCGCGCCCTGCTCGCCGCCGCGCTGCTGGCCGGCGCGGCGCAGGCCGCCGATATCTGCGCGGTGAAGGTTCCCGATCCGCCGCCGGCCCGCGCCGCCGACGGATCGGCCCTGACGAATGAGGGCTTCAAGGCCTGGCTGGCCACATTCCGCGAGAAAGCGCGCGCGGCCGGCATTCCCGCCGCGATCTTCGACAGGGCGATGGCGGGCGTGAAGTTCACGCCCCGCACCATCGCCCGCGCCCAGAACGCCAACGAGCGCACCCAGCGCATCTGGGGCTATCTGAAGAACCGTCCTGGCGCGGAACGGCTGGCGACCGGCAAGGCCGAACTGGCCAAACACGCCAAGCTGTTGGGGCGCATCGAACAGCAGACCGGCATTCCGCCCGAAGTGCTGGTCACGTTCTGGGGCATGGAGACCGACTACGGCCGCAACAAGGGCAAGGACGACATCTTCCAGGCCATGGCGGCGCTGGCCTACGAAGGCGGGCGGCGCGCGTTCTATGAAAACAACCTGCTGGCCGGCATGCGGCTGATGCAGCGTTATGGCTTCTCGAAGGCCAAGATGGTCGGCAGCTGGGCCGGGGCCGTTGGCCATGCCCAGTTCATGCCCGAGGCCTATGAGCAATACGCCGTCGACGGCGACGGCGACGGCGTGATCGATCTGTGGGACTCGCTGCCCGACGCCTTCGCCTCGAAGGCCAATTATCTCAAGGTCCGCAACGCGAAGACGCCGTGGATCAAAGGCCAGGCCTGGATCGCCGAGGTGCAGCCGCCCGCCGGTTTCGCCTTCGAGGACGGCGACCTGACGATCAGGAAGACGCTGGGCTCGTGGCAGATCCGGGGCGTGACTCTGATCAGCGGCGCGCCCGTGAGCGATCTGCGCGGCGCGACGCTGGACACCCCGGCGGCCGTGTTCGCGCCGGGCGGCGCGCGCGGGCCGACCGTGATCACGCTGCCCAATTTCGATCGCTTCGTCGATTACAACCCCTCGCAATCCTACGCGCTGGCGATCGCCCTGTGGTCGAACGCCATCGCCGGACGGCCGGGGCTGAAGACCCCCTGGCCGGAGAACGAGCCCGACATCACACGGGCGCAGGCCTATGCGATGCAGAAAAGGTTGAAACAGCTGGGACACACCGACGCCGAGCCGGACGGCGATATCGGCAAGGGCACCAGAGCCGCGATCCGCTCGTATCAGATCGCCAACGGCATGGTGGCCGACGGCTTTCCGTCGTGCGCGCTGCTGAAGAAGGTGATGGCGAAATAGTGCCGAGGAACCGCGACGTCGCCAAGCGCGCCATCGCGCGGCGCGACGGGCCGGCCTGCTTTTACTGCGGCCGGCCGCGCCGCAACCCGCTGACCATGTCGATCGAGCATTTGCAGCCGCGCGCGGCGGGCGGTTCCAACCGGATCGAGAATCTGAGGCTGGCCGATACGCTGTGCAACAAGCTGGCCGGGCGGTTGAGCGTCGCCGCCAAGCTTGAGCTGCGCGCCAAATGGCACGCGGCCGAGGGGCTGTAGGCGCAGGCTCCGCTAGACCTTGGGCACGTTGGTTTCGGCGTTGTCTTCCACCTGGCCGTCCAGCGTGCGCAGGCGCGGCGTGACCGCGACATAGATCGCCATAATCACCATCAGCGCCCCGCCCATATAGAACGGGTAGTGGGGATCGTAGGCATAGACCCAGTTGCCGATCAGCGGCGCGAAGATGAAGCCCGAGGCCGTCGCGCCGCCGGTGAGGCCGGCAGCAGCGCCCTGCTGTTCCTTACCCACCGACAGCGACGCCGCGGCGGCGTAGCCCGGGCGGATGAGGCCGAAGCCGAGGCCCGAGAGCAGCAGCGCGAAGACGATCAGGCCGTATGTGTCGCCGATGACGAACAGCACATAAGAGGCGAAGCCGATGCCGATGCCCCATTGCACCAGCTGGCCGGCGGTCATCTTGAGGCGTTGCACGATCACGAGCTGGGCGAACAGCGCCGCCATCGACGAGGCCATGAGACCCACGCCCGAGAGCTGGATCGCGTCGTTGGTGTTCAGTTTCAGGACGTCCATGAAGAAATAGGCGATGACCTGGATCGGGAACGAGCCGGCCGTGCCCAGCAGGACGCCGAAAATCAGGAAGGGCAGGATGCGCCGGTCGCGCCAGGAAAGCCGGCTGGACTTGTCCTGTTGCTGAAGCACGGGCGCGGTGCGTTCGGGCAGGAAGCGCCAGATCGCGAAGGCCGAGACCGCGCCGACCGCAGCGATGAAATAGAGCGGCGCAATCGTGCCCATGACCGCCAGCGCCGCGATGATGCCCGGCCCCGCCGTGGTGCCGAGACCGAACGCCGCATTCAGCGTCGCGACGGCCGTGGTGCGCTCGGACGGGCTGGTGCGGTCGGCGATATAGCCCTGGGCGGCCGGGAAGCCGGCCGAACCGAACACCCCATAGATCGAGCGGGAAATGATCATCATCGGATAGACGATGGCGATGGGCAGCCAGCCCAGCAGGCCGATCTCGACCGAGGTCGCGAACAGGAACATCGAGAGCGAGAAGGCGCTGAGACCCAGCACGATCATCGGCCGCCGTCCCTGACGATCGGAGCGCGCGCCCCAGAAAGCCGAGGAGAACACCCAGATCGTCGCCGAAATGGCGAAAATCGCGCCGGTCTGGAACTCGGTCAGCCCGAGATCCCGCGAGACCGGTGGCAGGATGGCGAACATGCCCGACTGTCCGACGCCAAGACAGATGAGGCTGAGGAACAGTATCTGGAAGGCGCGCTTGCGCTGTTGCGGCGTCGACGGGCCATCACCCGGCTCTCCAGCGCCGACGGGCGTGAAAGCGCGCTTGAGCAGGGAGGCGCGCGGCGAGGCGGCCTCGGGCGCTGATGGGGGCTGGTCGCTCATCCTCGGGCGGCGTTTTCTTGTATTATAGCGGGCATAACAGCGCCGTCCGGAGCTGTCACGCCAAGAGGGGCGCGGCGATGCGTCCGGGCGCGTTTAAGCGGGAGGTGAAGCCTTTTGGCGACGCCTGAGCACGCCGCGCCTATAGCTGCCGCTTGAGGCGGATATTGGAGGTGGCGCTGCGCCCCTCGGCGTCGATCACCGTGACCCGGCTGAAACCTTCGCCCGTCGGCGTCCATTCGGTCTGCGACCAGGCATCGACCGCCGGCAAGGGCTTTCCGTCGACGACCCAGCGCAACGGCTTGGCCCCACCATCGGCGCGCAGGATCAAAGCGGGGTCGGCGTCGTCGAGTTCGACCACCGCGCCGTCGGGCGGAAAGGCGATGACCGGCGGCGGCACGCTGCGCGCCATGCCGGCCACCATGCGGCGCGGCGAGAAACGCTGAAGCGCGGGCGGCAGCCGCTCGGCATTGGGAACGCGGATCACGCCCTCGGGCGGCGGCATGCCGCCCTGTTCGGCCGGCAGAAGCTCGAACACCCGCAGCATCACCGGCGCGGCGGCGTTACGGCCCATCTCGCCGGGTCGGGTCGAGCCGTCGGCCCGGCCGGTCCAGACGCCCACCGTGTATCGGCCCGACCAACCCACGGTCCAGGCGTCGCGGAAGCCGTAGGACGTGCCGGTCTTGAACGCGATCTCGCGCCCGCGGTCGATGCCGCGCCCCATCGCCCAGCCATCGGGCAGCGGCGAGCCGCGCAACACATCGTAGAGATACCAGGCCGCGACCGGGCCGAAGATGCGGTGCGGCTCGCCGGCGCCCTGATCGGCATAGCGCCGCAGCGGCCGCGCCACGCCGCCATTGGCGATGGCGGCATAGAGCATGGTGAGGTCTTCCAACGTGACGCCGACGCCGCCCAGCGCCATCGGCAGCGACG
>CAZBPO010000033.1:0-6271 GCA_964493795.1 uncultured Flavobacteriaceae bacterium | reverse complement strand
CCCGGCCAGTCTGGACGTCCACGTCAGCCTGGCCCCGCCCTGGCGCATGACGGCAGACAGACGCACCGGCCCGACCCGATCGAGCACAGCGACGGCCGGCACGTTCAGCGACATGTGAAGCGCGCTGCGCACGCTGACCGTGCCCTGGAAGCCGCGATCGAAATTGCGCGGCGCATAGGTTCCGAAGCTGATCGGCTTGTCGTCGATCAGCGTTTCGGGATGCAGCAGCAGATCGTCGAACGCGATGCCGTAAATGAAAGGCTTGAGCGCCGAGCCCGGCGAGCGCGGCCGCCGGGCGAGGTCGATCTGCCCGGTACGGCCCCAGAAATCGGTCGAGCCGGCATAGGCGATGGTCGCCATCGAAGCGTTCTCGATGACCACCACTGCCATGTCGCCCTCGCCGAGCGAGCGGCGCTGCTCGTCGAGCAGCCGTTCGAGCGCGATCTGCATGCGGGCGTCGATCGTGGTGCGGACCTCGGCGGTATCGGGCCGTTCGCGGCGGGCGACTTCGGCCAGATGCGGCGCGACGAACGGCAGCTTGAGCCGGGCCGTCGGCACCGCATCCTGCATGGCCTCTTCGGCGTCCTGCCGCGAGATCGCGCCCTTGTCGGCGAGAATGCGCAGCACCTTGTCGCGCGAGGCCTTGGCCCGCATCGGGAAACGATCGGGCCGGTTGCGTTCGGGCGACTGGGGCAGCGCCACAAGCAGCGCGATCTCGCTGAGCGTGAGGCGCTTGGGCTCTTTGCCGAAATAAACAAGGCTGGCGGCCCGGACGCCTTCGATATTGCCGCCGAACGGCGCCAGCGTGAGATAGGTGTCGAGGATCTGGTCCTTGCTGAGACGCCGCTCGATCTGCAGCGCCCGCGTCGCCTGAAGCAGCTTTCCTCCCAGCGTGCGGGGGATCGGCTGGAGCATCCGCGCGACCTGCATGGTGATCGTCGAGGCGCCCGAGACCACGCCCATATTCGATATCGCCTGCCAGCCGGCGCGCCCGACCGCCAGGATGTCGACGCCGTCGTGATCGGCGAAGCGGTTGTCCTCATAGGCGAGCAGAAGTTCGACATAGCGGCGGTCGACGTCTTTCAGCGTGACCGGCAGACGCCATTTGTCGTCAGGCGTCAGAAAGCCGCGCAGCATGCTGCCGTCGGACGCCAGCACGACGGTGGAGCGTTGATGCGCGCGGGTGAAATCGGGCGGAAAGACGCGGTCGGCCACGAACAGCAACGCCACAGCAGCGGCCGTAACGGCGGTGAGGATTTTCAGGCGGCGGAAACGGCGGCGCGGTTTGTCTGCGCCAGCGCCGCCGCCGTCAAACGAACGCCGCCCCTGCCCGCTTTCGGGAGGGGCGGCGTCTTCAGTTTCGCGACCGGCTGACATGTCGAGACGCCTACCGGCCGATTACGGCATTACTGCGCCGTGATGGTGACCGAACCCATCGACGTGCGGCCGATCACCTTGGGCGCATACATGTCTTCCACCAGCACGGCCGGCTGGGCGAAGGTGCCCGGCACGGTCGCCCGCGCGATATAGGCGAAGCGGAAGGACGGCAGCGGCGTGCGCGCCTCTTCCTGCGCCGACATGCGGTAGGAATAACCGATGCGGAACGCCGCGACATAGCGGTCGTCGCGACCTTCCTGGATGTTGGCGTAGGACAGCTTCTCGAGCCAGGGATAGACGGTCTTGCCTTCCTCGTTCATCCGCACCGGGCCTTCGATCTCGAAGCCCGCCGGGATGAGGTCGGTGATCGCCATCTGGCGGAAGGCACGATCGTTCATCGTGCCTTCGATCACCACCACGACCTGGTCGTTCTGCTTCAGCGCGCCCAGATTGGCCGGCGAGCCGTCGAGATTGTAGTAGGCCTTGGCGACCGAAACGCCCTCGTCGGCGGCCGGCAGCGGGTTGACCGGCACGCCGGTCGCCGAGACCGTGCGCCAGATCGCCTTCTCGCCGGCGTTGCGGACCGAGACGCCCGCCGCGAGCTCGTTGAGCGCCGGGTTGACGATGATCTGGCCCGAGGCGTCGGCCGCCGTCGCGCCGATGGTTTCGACGTTCAGCGGCGGCGCGTTGGAGAGCAGACGCCACTGGGCGAGCAGCATCCACGACTTCTCCTGGGTGGTCGTCCAGTTGAGGTCCATGTTGAAGCCGTTCGCCTTGTCGATCAGCGGCGCGATCAACGAGGCCTCGTCGCTGTCGGCGGCGACGGCCGTGAGGCCGGCGATGTCGCGCAGCGGCGTGCCGTAATAATCGCGGTGCCAGCGGGTGAGGTCGTAGCCCAGCGCCAGATCGCGCGCCCTGGTGAAGGCGGTGGTCCCGCGGCTGCGGTCGCCGGCCTGGAACAGCGCGCCGCCGAGCAGGCCCTGAGCGAGGGCGGACGACGAATTCGCGCCGCCATTATCGGCGAAGTAGCGCAGATCCCCCGGCTGCCCCTGCCCCGCGCGCGCCATCACGTAGAACGCATAGGCGCGGGCGTTGTCGGAGGCGCTGGTGTCTTCGGCCACCTGACGGGCGTAACGCAGCGCCCGCTTCAGGCCCTCCTCGGGCACCACATAGCCCCTGGTCCGCGCCTGGAACAGGAAGTCGATGGCATAGACCTGGAGGAACTTGTCGGTGTCGTCGTCATAGGCCGACGACCACATACCGAACCCGCCATCGGGACGCTGCATGTCGAAGACGCGGTCGATCGCCTCCTGCACGCGCTGCGGCACGGCCTTGTCGCCGTCGAGCCCGGACGCCTTGGCCAGATCGTTCAGATAGAGCAGCGGCAATGCGCGGCTGGTCGTCTGTTCCAGGCAGCCATAGGGATAGCGGTCGAGCCATTTCAGCATGCCCGCCACGTTGTCGAAGCCTTTCACGCCCGACAGCGTGACCGAGACGCTGGCCGAGCCCGGCACGAACGGCTCCAGCACGGCGGCGGGAAGCGCATAGGCCTCGCCCGCCCGCATTTCGGCGACGTCCTCGATCGAGGTCGGCAGCTGCGGCGCGCGGATCTCGATCGGCCACACCCGGTCGACCTTGAAGCCGTCAGGGCCGCTGATCGAGAGGCGGATGGTCGCGATGCCGGCGCCGTTGGCGCTGAGCCGCACGGGGATGAGCTGACGCTCGCCCGCCGCCAGAGTGCGCTCGATCCGGGCCGAGCCGCCATCGACGATCACCGGTTCTGCCGCCGAGATTTCGGTGACATAGGCCCCGGCCGCGCCGTCGACATTGTGCAGGTTGAAGCCGACCTCGGCCGCATCGCCCGGCGCGAGGAAGCGCGGCAGCACAAGCTCGGCCACCACCGCGTCGCGCACCGTCACCGGCTTGGAGGCGAAGCCGACCGCATTGGTCGACCACACCACCGCCATCACGCGCAGCTCGCCGTTGAAGTCGGGAATGTCGAGCGTGACCGCCGCCTTGCCGTCCACGACCTCGACCGGGCCGGAGAACAGCGCGACGACCTTCTGCGGCACGACCGCAAGGCCGCGCCCGCCGAAGCCGTCGCCGCCGGTGCGCAGCGCGCCCACCTGATAGCGCGTGGTCTCGATCAGGCGGCCGTAATCGTCGCGCATGTCGACGCCCAGCCGGCGCTTTCCGTAGAAATACTTCACCGGATCGGGCGTCGCGAAGTTGGTGAGCTGAAGCACGCCCTCGTCGATCGCCGCGACGGTGACGAAGGCCGCGCCGTCGGCGTTGGCGACCGTGACCGGCACGACGAGCTGGGTGCGGGGCACCGTCTTCTCGACCGTGCCGATCTCGACGCCCAGCGTGTTGGCGCTCTGGTCGATCGGCAGATGGACGAGGCCGATGGCGCGGGGCGAGCCCTTGGTCGTCTCGTCGAGCGGACGGTAGAGCGTGACCATGGCGTAGGCGCCCGAGCCCCATGCCTCCTTGACGTCGAGCGAGACGGTGGTGCCGCCCGACTTGATGTCGATCAGGCGGGATTCCAGCACGCCGTCATTGGCGACGACCAGAAGGCCCTTGCCGTCGACCGCCGCGCGGATGGTGATGGTCGCGGTGTCGCCGGCCTTGTAGCCCGGCTTGTCGCTGGCCACCGTCAGGCGGTCGGGACGGTCGGAGGCGCTGGCGCCCCAGCCCGCCCAGAAGCGGTAGGAGGTGCGCGCGCCGGTCGCCGGGTCGGCGATCGTCAGGCGATAGCTGCCCCACGCCACGCGGGCCGAAAGCTTGGCCGGCGCGTCGGCGGCGATGTCGACCTTGCCGCCCGAGACGATGCGGTCGCGGACGATGCGGTCATAGCGCCACTCGCCGTCGGTCCGGTACCAGCGATAATCGACGATCTCGCGCACGAACTCATAGGTCGCGCCGGAGATCGCGATCGGCTCGCCCTTATCGTTCACGCCGACGACCTCGAAGCCGGCGTCCGAATTCTCGGCCACGGTGCCGTAGTCGAAATTGCCGCGCACGCCGATGGCGACCGGACGGGTCTTGACCGGCAGCGTGATCTGCTGGCCGGTGGTGCGTCCGCCCGGCTCATAGACGCGGACGTCGATGTCCGCTTCGAGCGGTACGGTCGTCGAGGAGAGATCAAGGCCCTCCAGCGATGCGGTGGCCGTGGTCTTGCCTTCGGCGTCGGTGGTGCCGACGTCAAGATTGATCTGCTGAGGATCGAACGCCTCGTCGACCGAGCCGAACGAGAACTGGCTGTATTTGGCGAAGGGCGTGGAGGCACGGCGCAACATCAGCGTGCCCTCGCCGCCCAGGCCCGCCGACGGCGCGCCATAGAGGAAGCGGCTTTCCACGTCGATCGTCACCGGCTGGGCCGGGTCGATCTCGGTCTGCGCCGAGGCCAGCGTCACCTTGAGCTTCTGCGGGACGAAGTCCTGCACGTCGAAGGCGATCGCGCCGACAGGCGAACCGTTCGGGTCGGTATAGACCGTCGCGCTCCAGCGCCCGCGCGGGGCCGAGGCGGACAGCGTGAAGGGCTGATAGACGCCGCCGGCCTTCAGTTCGGCGGTCGTATAACGGCGGAATTCCTGTCCGTCGGGCTTGGTGACGACGACCGTGACAGGCGCGCCGGCGATCGCCTGGGCGCCGCGGTCGCGCAGCAGCGCGGTCAGCTGCACCGTCTCGCCGGGGCGATAGATGCCGCGGTCGAGATAGACGAAGGCGTCGATGTCGCCCGCAGGGCTGCGGCCGTCGACGCCGCGATCGGACAGATCGAAGGCCGAACGGCGCAGGTCGATATAGGAGAAGTCCTCGCTGGCCGCGTTGTAGGCCATCACGACGGCCGGCGTGTTGCCGCCCGTGCCGCGGATCAACCCGCCGTCGAACACCGCCTTGCCGTCGGCGTCGGTGACCGCCTCGGCCAGGATCTCGTTGTTGACCGCGACGAGCTGCAGCTTCACGCCGGCCGTCGGTTCGGCGGTCACGAACGAGCGCGCGAAGACGGTGAGACCGTCATAGGCCTTGAAGCTGGTCAGCGCGATGTCGGTATTGATGATCCACTGGCCGGCCTCGGGCGACCAGTCATAGGGCTTGCCTTCGCGGGCCTTGTCCTTGGCGAGGATCAGATAGGCGCCGGGCTTCATCTGCGGCGCGACGTCGGAGATGGCGAAGGTGGTGGTGACGGCCTGGTTCTTGAGATTGGCGACAGCCATCTCGCCTTCCCACACCAGCGAGCCCTGCTCGTTCGTATATTGGTCGGCGTAGTAGCCATAGACCTCGCGCTGATCGAGCACGTAGTCCTGAAGCTGCGACAGCAGGCGATCGCCGACGCGGACAACCTTGATCATCACCGTATCGACATTGACGGTGGTGATCGGCACGCCCTCGGCGCTCTCGCGCGGCAGGATGAAACCCGAGCCGAACGCAACGGTCGCCGGCTGGTCGCGCAGTTCGACGCGCACCTGCTCGTCTTCGGCCAGCTTCTCGTCCTTGGCCGAGGGGAGGCCGGCGCGGAGCGTCAGCGTATAGGTCTCGGAATAGGAGAGCCCCGCGATGCAGAGCCGGTCGGCGGTGGCGCGGACCGCGATCTGCGCGGACGGATCGAAGGAGAGGTAATCCTCATAGCGCACCGAGCCGTCGGTCTTCATCTCGCGGGTGAAGACGAGGCACGCCTCGGGCTGTTCCTTGGAGGTGTCGATCTCAAGCCTGCGGAAGGCGAAGTCGACGTCCTTGGGCGCGACATAGGGTTCGCGCGCCTTGGCCGGCTCGACCGGCGCGCCGGCTTCCGGCGCAGGCGTCGGCTCGACCGCCGTCGGCGCTTCGCTGCCCGGAGGCGGCGGCGGGGGCGGCAGCGCCGCCACGCAGCAGGCGACGTCGACCCCCGCGCCGC
>CAZBPO010000032.1:10076-17646 GCA_964493795.1 uncultured Flavobacteriaceae bacterium | reverse complement strand
GAAGGCTCGGTGGTCGCCGGCAAGCTGCGTGAGTCCAAGTCGACCACGTTCGGCTTCGACGCCCAGAAGGAAGAGTATGTCGACCTCGTCGCCCGCGGCATCATCGACCCGACCAAGGTCGTCCGCACGGCGCTGCAGGACGCGGCTTCGGTCGCCGGCCTGCTGATCACGACGGAAGCCCTCATCGCCGACAAGCCCGAGCCCAAGGGCGCCGGCGGCGGCATGCCCGGCGGCATGGGCGGCATGGGCGGCATGGGCGGTATGGACATGTAAGGCGCATGCGGGGGTTCGCTTGCGTCCCCCGCAAAGCTTTATGGCCCGCGCAGGCGGACCATCCACGCCTACAGACAAAAGCAAAGGCCCGGGAGAAATCCCGGGCCTTTCGCTATTCAGCCCGGCAGGTTCAGGCCCCCAGGTTCAGGCCCCCAAGCGCCCGCAGCACAGCGCCCGGATGCTGGAACGGCAGCAGATGGCCGGTCTCGGGAAACGCCTCGAAGCGTGCGCCCAGCGCGTGCGCCCAGGCCTCGGCACGGGCGCAGGGCGCGGTCCGGTCCTCGGCCCCATGCAGCCAGGTCATCGGCAGGCGAACGCCCTCCGCGAGGCCGCGCCAGTCGGTGTTGATCAGCCGGGCGTCCTCCATGAAGGCGTCCGGCCCCTGCGCGACATGGAACTCGAAGCCGTCGTAAAGCTGGCGCGCGATGCCCGGCTCGCGGCACAGCGCGCGGTCCGCCGCAACCCCGCCGAACACCGCCTCGCCATAGCGTGCGGGGCCCCAGGCGCGCAGGCGGCGTATGCCCAGCTCGGTCAGGAAGCGCAGCGCGCGCGGCCAGTTGCGGGCCAGCAGGGCATAGGCGCGCTGCGAGGGCGTCATCCCGCGCATGCCTGCCAGTCCGTCATAGGGCGCAGCGCCCGACAGGATCAGCATCTCGGTGAAGCGCCCCGGCGCGCGCGCCGCCAACGCCAGCGCCACGGGCAGCCCTGTGCTGAAGACGCACAGCCGCGCCGTCGCCGCACCGGCCGCATCCATCACGGCCAGCGCATCCTCCACCGCCTGCCCGACCGCATCCTGCGCCGGGTCGGTGCGCCCGTGTCCCGGCCGCGCGGCGGCGATCCAGCGCAGCCCAGCCCGGGCCAGCGCCTCGTTCGTCAGCACCGGCGGCGCCATCCCGCCCAGCGCACCGTGCACATGCAGCACGGGCGATCCGCCCGGATCGCCGGCCTGCATCCACTCAACCGTCCGCCGTCCGACGGTCAGCAGCCGGTCGGCCGGGGCTTCGTCCGGCGCGGCGCCGCGGCTGGCCAGAACGGCCCCCCGCGCCACGGCCGCCGCCATGCGCACCAGCCGCCGCATGTCCTCCGCCCCGGTCTTGCGCAGCAGCACCTTGATCTGGGTCCGCACGGTCTGCAGCGTCGTGCCGCGCCGCGCCGCGATCTCCGACGGCGAGAACCCGTCAAGCAAGGCCACCGCCACCTCGCGCTCGGCCTCCGTCAGCCCGAAGGCCGCGCCGAACGGGGCTGCGATGTCGGCCGCCGCGCCGTCCAGCAGCACGAAGCGCCACATCTCCTCGCCGCCACCGGTCTCAGGACCATAGGCCGCGACCAGCCGCAGGTCGCCCGACCGCGCGGCGCAGCGCACAAGCCGCCAGTCGCGCGCCCGCGCGCCCGGCTTGCAGAAGCCGAGAAGTTCGTTGCGGTCCTTGGGATCGAAGTCCAACTCGGCCAGCGCGCCGCCCGCCGCCGCGCCCAGAACGGCCTCGGCCTCCGTTCCCGCTGCGACGATGCGGCCGCTGGCGGCGACCAGGAATTCCTCGGGCCGCATCGGCCCCGGCGCGGCGAGCCGATGCAGCAGCACGCTGGCGTGACGAAACCCTTCCGCGAAGCGCTCCGGTTCGCCGTCGCCATCAGCACTCGCCTCACTCTGCGCCGCCAGCGCAGCGGCGAGATCGTCGAAGCGTTCAGGGTCGAGAATGGCCTGATAGACGAGATCGAAAAGGTCGGAGCCCCACATGCGGGCGCGACCATACCCAAAGCTGGGGATGCGGCAAACCTTGGACGCCTCTATGCGTCGCCGATGCGTCGCGGGATGCATAGGCAAGGAGCGCACGAAGAATGAAACTGAGACTTGTGGTTGCAACCATGGCTGCGGTCGCAGCCTGCGGCGCGGCGGCGGCCTATCCGACGAACAAGCCCGTCCTCGTCAGCGCCGAGCAGGAGTTCAAGGAGGGCCGCCAGAGCCGCCTGCCCGCCGGCTTCGTCGGCACATGGAACTGCCGCTACGAGGGCCGCGACGCGACGATGATCTGGACGCAGATGGATCGCTATATCGAGCGCTGCACCTCCGCGACGGTCTGCCAGCGCGAATACAAGAGCACGACCTATATCGGCCGCTTCCAGGACAAGGGCAGGCAGGTCAGCTTCCTCTACAAGGACTGGAACGGCGTCGATGTCTTCTTCACGCATCCCGACGGGAATGATTGGCAGGCCATGCCGACCCGCGCCAACGATTACGGCGGCTCCGTCAAAAACCCGATGCGCTATCAGGATGCTGTGAAGCTGCACGTGACCAGCAAGCATCGCGGCGTCTCCACGAAATGGACCTGCAACCGCGCGCCCTGAGCGCCGCCCAACCCCGCCTGCCGCGCCCCGGAGAAATCCGGGGCGTTTTCGTGCTGGACCCGAGCTTGCGATCCGCGCTCCAATGCCCCAAATGACCGCAGGTTCGCAGGCGGGGAAACATGGACGCACTCATCAAGGGCTATCGCCGCTTCCGGGCCGGATATTACGAGCAGCGCAAGGAAACCTTCGAAAACCTCAGCGCACTGGGGCAAAAACCTCAGGCGATGATCATCGGCTGTTCGGACGCCCGCGTCGATCCGGCGATCAATTTCGACACCGGGCCGGGCGAGGTCTTCATGGTCCGCAACGTGGCCAATGTCGTGCCGCCCTACGCGCCCGACGGCGACCATCACGGCACCAGCGCCGCGCTGGAATTCGCGATGAAGGGGCTCGAGATCCCCAACATCGTCATTCTCGGCCACGCCAAATGCGGCGGCATCGCCGCGCTGGTGGACAAAGAGCCGGGCGACGCCCCCTCCAACGACTTCCTCGATCTGTGGATGCAGGTCGCCCGCCCCGCCCGGCGCGCCGCCTTCCGCGCCGCCGAAGCGGTCGGCAAGGCCGACGACCGCAAGCATGTCTGCCGCCTGTGCGAGAAAGAGAATGTCCGCATCGGCATCGCCAACCTGCGCAGCTTTCCCTGGATCGCCGAGCGTGAAAAGGCCGGCAAGGTGGCGCTGCACGGCTGGTATTTCGACATCACCAGAGGCGAGCTTTACCGGCTCGACGAAACCAGCGGCCAGTTCGATCTGGTGCCGCCGACCTGACGAGGCCGCTCATGGACTATGCGAGCTATCTCAAGCTGGATCAGCTCCTTTCCGCTCAGGCGCCAGAAAGCGACAAGGTCGGGCGGCCGGCGCATGACGAGCTGCTCTTCATCATCATCCACCAGGCCTACGAGCTGTGGTTCAAGCAGGTCCTGCACGAGCTTGAGCGGGTTGGGACGATTTTCGGCGGCCGCGTGGTCGACGACCGCGAGCTGAGCGCGGCGGTCCACGCCTCCGAGCGCGTCGTTCGCATTCTCCAGCTCGTCGTCTCGCAGATCGACGTGCTTGAGACGATGACGCCGATGGATTTCCTGGAATTCCGCGATCTTCTCGTTCCAGCGTCGGGCTTCCAGAGCGAGCAGTTCCGGTTGATCGAAACGCGGCTCGGCCTCTCCCGCGCCGATCGGCTGAAGTTCGACGGGGCCGATTTCGATGCGCGTCTGCCGGATGACGCGAAAGGCCGCGTCGCGGCGGCGGAAGCGCGCCCATCGCTGCGCCAGGAAGTCGACGAATGGCTGGCGCGCACGCCGTTCGTGGAAATGGGCGGCTTCGACTTCCGTCAGGTCTATGACGCCGCCATCGATCGGATGCTCAAGGCCGACATCGAGACCATCCGCAATCATCCGCAGCTGAACGAGGCGGAAAAGCAGGTCCAGATCGCCAGTCTGGAACGGTCCAGCGCGATGTTCGACGCCCTGCTCGACGACGCCCGCTTCGATGCGGTGCGCGCCGAAGGCGGCTGGACCATGTCGCGCCGCGCGCTGCAGGCCGCCCTCTTCATCTTCCTCTATCGCGACGAACCCGCGTTGCAGCTGCCTTTCCGGATGCTGCGCGCGCTGATGGATATCGACGAGACCATGGCGCTGTGGCGTCTGCGCCATGCGTTGATGGTCAGCCGCATGATCGGGCGCAAGGTCGGCACAGGCGGCTCGTCCGGCTATGACTATCTGCGCGGCAGCGCCGAGCGGCACCGCGTCTTCACCGACCTCTTCGCCATCGCGACCTTCCTGATCCCGCGCTCCGATCTGCCTGCGCTGCCCGAGGCGGTGCGACGGCAGATGCGCTATCGCTACGAGGGCTGATGGAAAGCCTGAAGGCCGCCTTCAGCCGTTCGGTCGGCGCGCCTGGCGCGACGCTGCACTTCGCCGCCCATAGCCATCACCCCTGGCCCGACGTCACGGCGGCCGCCCAGCAACGCTGCTGGGACGATGCGGCCCGTCTGCTCGACGCGAAATGGGGCCATATCTTCCAGACGGTCATTCCCACCGCGCAGGCGCATGTCGCCCGCCGCCTCAACCTCTCCGATCCCGCCAGCGTCGTCTTCGCGCCCAACACGCACGACTTCGTCCGCCGCCTGCTCTCCGCTCTGCCGCCGGGACGGTCGGCGCGCGTCCTGACGACGGACAGCGAGTTCCACTCCTTCGCACGTCAGATCGGCCGTCTGGAGGAAGACGGCCTCGTGGAGGTCGTGCGCGTCTCCGCCGAGCCCTTCGAAAGCTTCGCCGACCGCTTCGTCGCCGAGCTGCGCGAAGACCGCTTCGATCTGGTCTTTCTCAGCCATGTCTTCTTCAACTCGGGCTGGGTCGTCTCCGAAATCGCCGACATCGTCGCCGCAGTGCGCCACGCCGATACGCTGGTCGCGGTCGATGGGTATCACGCCTTCATGGCCGTGCCCGTCGACTGGCGCGGGCTCGAGGCGCGCGCCTTCTACATCGCGGGCGGCTACAAATACGCTATGGCGGGCGAAGGCTGCTGCTTCATGCACTGCCCGCCGGGCTTCGGCGCGCGCCCGCGCGATACGGGCTGGTATGCCGAGTTCGGCGCGCTTGGCGACGCACGGCCCGGCGTGATCGCCTATGGCTCCGACGGCTCGCGCTTCGCAGGCTCCACCTTCGACCCGTCAGGCCTCTATCGCTTCAACGCCGTGCAGGACTGGCTGCCCGAGACGGTCGAGGCGCATCACGCCTACGCCCAGGCCCTTCAGGCGCGCTTCCTCGAACGGCTTCCGACGGCGCTGCACGGCGCGCTGATGATCGACGAAGCATCGCGGCGCGGGCGCTTCCTGACCTTCCGCACGGGCGAGGCCGAGCGGCTGGAAGCCCATCTGAAGGCCGCTGGCGTGACGACCGACCGGCGCGCCGATCGCCTGCGGATCGGCTTCGGCGTCTATCAGAACGCGGAAGGCGTCGATCGCCTGATCGACGCCTTCCGGTAGGCCCGCATCTTCCGTCTATTGCGGCGGCGGTTCAGGCGACGGCGCGTCCGACGGATTGTTGTTCGCCCACAGGATGTTCGCCTGGCTCAGCACGTACTGGCGCACCGCCTCGACGTCCTCCGCCGTCATGTTGTCGGCGAACGAAGCCATGCCGTTCGGGGCCAGCACGCCCTCCAGCACGATCTCGTTATAGGTCTCGAACACGTCGTTGCTGCTCATCCGCAGGTCGGGCAGAACGCCCGCGCTCTCGGCCAGGAAGCCATGACAGACCACGCAGGTCGTGTGGTAGATTTGGAAGCCCTTGTCCAACATGGCGGGCGAGCCCGTCACCGCAGGCGGCTTCTCGGGCGGCAGCTTGGTCGGCGCAAGCGCCGTGACGGTCGGCGTACCGCCCAGCTTGAAGACGAACAGGCGGCCCTGATTGGTGCCGGTGCGCACGACGGCGCTGGTCGGGTCCTTGAAGTTGGCGAGGCCCCAGGCACCGCCCCAGCCAGCCAGCAGCGCCACATATTGCTCGCCATCGACGGTATAGGTGACCGGCGGCGCCAGGATGCCGGTGTGAAGATCGATCTTCCACAGCTGCTGGCCGGTCTCGGCGTCATACGCGCCGAAGATGCCGTCCGCGCCGCCGCCGAAGACGAGCCCGCCGGCGGTGGTCAGAAGGCCGCCGTTCCACGCGCCGGCCATCGGCACCGACCAGCGTTCCTGCTGCGTCACCGGGTCCCACGCGCGAATGAAGCCCTTGGCCGGCGGCGGCGGTTCGCCCGCCTCGATCGCCGCCAGCACGGCCCTGGTCACGCCTCCCAGGTCGATGCCCGTGTTCCATTTGCCCGGATAATAGGCGTAGGGCTTGGGGTCGTTCACGAACAGCGCCACGGCGTCGATGGTCGGGATATAGACAAGCCCGGTTTCGGGGTTGAACGCCATCGGCTGCCAGTTATGGCCGCCGACCTGAGCCGGGAACACGACCTTCGGCTCGTTGGTGTAGTCCACCTCGGGGTTGGGGATCGGCCGGTTCGTTTCGGGATCAAGACCCAGGGTCCAGTTCACCGCGACATAGGCTTCGGCCGAGATGAATTCGCCTGTGGCGGCGTCCAGAACGTAGAAGAAGCCGTTCTTGGGCGCCTGCATGATGACGCGGCGCGGCTGGCCCTCGATGGTCAGGTCGGCCAGCATGATGTGCTGGGTCGCCGTGAAGTCCCAGGAATCGCCGGGCGTCGTCTGGTAATGCCAGACCTTGCGGCCGGTATCGGGATTCAGCGCGACGATCGACGACACGTACAGATTGTCGCCGCCGCCGGGCGAGCGCATATCATGGTTCCACGGCGAGCCGTTGCCGACGCCGATATAGACGAGGTTGAGAGTCGGGTCGTAAACGATCGAATCCCACACCGTGCCGCCGCCACCCACCTTGACCCACGCCGCCGACGGATCCTTGCTCCAGGTCGCCAGCGCCGCTTCAAGCTCGGGGCTTTCCTGCGGCTTGGACGGGTCGCCGGGAACGGTGAAGAAGCGCCATTTCTGCGCGCCCGTCTTGGCGTCATACGCGGTGACATAGCCGCGCACGCCCAGTTCCGCGCCGCCATTGCCGATGATCACCATGCCCTTTGCGATGCGGGGCGCGCCTGTGATGACATAAGGCCGGGTGCGGTCGATCAGCGTGTTGACGACCCAGTCAGGCTTCCCCGTGGCGGCGTCGAGCGCGATCAGACGGCCGTCGAGCGAACCGACATAGACGCGACCCTCATAGACCGCGACGCCGCGATTGACGATGTCGCAGCACGCATTGCGCGCCCACTCGCCCGGCACTTCGGGATCGTAGGCCCACAGCAGCTTGCCGGTGCGCGCATCCAACGCCTGAACCGCGCCCCAATTGGTTGAATAGAACATCACGCCGTCGGCGACGATCGGCGTGGCTTCCAGCCCCCGCACGGTCCCAGTCTGGTGTTCCCAGGCGACGCCCAGCGTGGCG
>CAZBPO010000032.1:0-10066 GCA_964493795.1 uncultured Flavobacteriaceae bacterium | reverse complement strand
TTTGTTGATCTGGTCGAGCGGCGAGAAGCGCTGCTCGTCCGTGGTGCGCCCGTGGGACAGCCAGTTCCCGGGTTCGGAATCGGCGGCGGCGATACGCGCCTCAGTGATGGCGGCGCCTTTGGCGAGTGCGGCGGCTTCGTCCGGCGTGGGCGCCCCGGTCGTCGCGCCCTTACGGTCTGCGCTGGCGGCGCCGACGGCAGCCGGCGTGCCTTCAGGAAAGGCCGCATCGGCAGCGGCCGGTGCGGCTGGCGTCGCGGGCGTGGCTGAGGGCGCGGCGGCATCGGCGACCGCCGTCTCGCCGCCCGATCGGGTGAAGATGCCGGCATTCGGGGCGAAGAAGTAAAATCCCGCAGCGGCGACAAGCACCACCGACCCGAAACCGATGAACGGTCCACTCAATCCGCGCATGAGGCGCTCTCCCTGAAAGTCGCGTTTTTATTGTGCCGCCAAGGATGGACGCGATGCACCGCGTCGCGCAAGGGGCCGTAGCTCAATGCCAGTCTTTCGTATAGACGAAGCGCGGCATGCCCCAGCCATACCGCACCGCGAGCAAGCGCAGCGTCAGCCCTATCGCGCACGCGCCCAGGGCCACCGCATCGGACGGCAGGGCCAGATACAGCCCGCCGACATAGATAACGCCGGTCAGCACCGAAACGCTGGCGTAGAGTTCGCTGCTGAACAGCAATGGGACTTC
Source organism: uncultured Flavobacteriaceae bacterium (assembly GCA_964493795.1). Lineage (GTDB taxonomy): Bacteria > Pseudomonadota > Alphaproteobacteria > Micropepsales > Micropepsaceae > JADZAI01. The sequence goes on along the minus strand of CAZBPO010000032.1, from coordinate 9,372 downwards.
GTTGCAAAGCACATCGCGCAGAACGCCCCCGACGCAACCCGTGACGACGCCGGCGAGGACGGCGATCGCGAACGGCTGCCCCATCTCCAGAGCCACATCGCAGCCGACGATGGTCACGACGACGAGGCCGATGGAGTCGAAGAAGACGTAGGCCCGCTTCAATCGGTGGATGAAGCGGGCGAACGCGATGGCGGCCAGCGCCGCTCCGCACGTCACGCCCAGCAACCAGGGGTTCTGCACCCAATAGAGCGGATAGTGCCCCAGCAGCACGTCGCGGGTGGTGCCGCCGCCAAGCCCAGTCACCGATGCGACGACGAAAACGCCCACCCAGTCCATCGAGCGCCGTCCGGCAGCCAGCGCGCCGCTGACCGCCGAAGCCGAAACCGCGACGATGTAGAGCGAGAATATCAGGGTGCTGCCCATGCCCTACTCTCCCCAGCGACGCAGAAGATTGGCGCTGACCTTCGAGACGAGGTCGAAGGCCGCCGTCTTGCCTTGTGTCTTGAACATTTCACGCCGCGCCCGCTCAAGATCGAACAGGATCTCCCGCGCCGCCACATCGCGGATGCGCGATTCCACCCAGCCCACGCAGGCCAGGCGTTGCCCGCGCGTGACCGTCTCGACCCGGTGTAGAGTCGTCGCCGGATAGACGATGGCCGCCCCCGCCGGCAACTTGACGCTTTGCTCGCCGGCCGGCGTTTCGATCACCAGTTCGCCGCCGTCATAGGCGGCAGGATCGGTGAGGAACAAGGTGACTGCCATGTCGGTCCGATGACCGTTCATGAAGGCGTCGTCCACATGCGCGCCATAGGCCTGGCCGGGACCATAGCGATTGAGCAGCAGCTGAATGATTTTCGGCTGCACGGCGGCTGAAAAGATCGGGTGACGACGCAATGCCGCCTCGATCTCGGCGCGAACCGCCCGGCTGACAGGATCGTCAGCAGACAATTGCTCATTCGCCTTCACCTGGCGCGCATGCCATCCGGCCGTCGAACGGCCGTCGCGATATGGGGCCGCCGAAAGCCGCGCCGCGATCGCGGCGACCTCTTCAGGCGTCAGAACGGCTTCCAGACCCAACATCATGGCGATGCTCCCGACATCACGACTATGCCGACCACGCGCGCTTGCACAGCCCGCTCAGATTTGCGAATGAGTTGCAATACATGCACTCGGCCGAGTTTCTGCAACATGCCCGATTTCAAGACCAAGCTTCTGCTCGGCGCTGGCGCGCTCGCGCTCACGCCGACCCTTACGCTCTGGAGCGATGCTCCCGCCAGCGCGGCGCATGCGATGCCGATCGTCTTCGTGACCGATGACGAGGGCGGCGGAGGCGAAGGCGGTGAAGGCGGCGGCGAGGGCGGCGGCGCCGTTCCGGCCTCCTACGCGCTCGGCTCAACCGACCCGGCGAAATGGCAGTACGACGCCAGCACCGTGATCGAGGCCTATATATCCGGCGGCAGAGCGCAGTATCTCGCAGCGACCGCCGAGGCGATCAAACTGCAGAAAGCGATCGCCGCACTGCTCGAAAACCCGAACGCCAAGACCCTCGCATCTGCGCGCGCCGTTTGGGTCGCGGCGCGGCCAGCCTATCTCGTGACCGAAGCGTTCCGCTTTTACGATGGCCCGATCGAAGACGTGGAAGGCCAGCTCAACGCCTGGCCGATGAACGAGGCCTTCATCGACTACACGCGCGACGATCCGCAAAGCGGCCTGATCAACGACCCCGCCAGCAGCGTGGAAAGCGCCGTCCTGGCGGGCCTGAACCAGAAATCCGACGAAGCCGACGTCACGACGGGCTGGCACGCGATCGAGTTCCTGCTCTGGGGACAGGACTTCAACCCGGATGGGCCGGGAGACCGCCCGGCGTCGGACTTCGTTCCCGGAACGCCTGCGACGGACAAGCGGCGAGCCTATCTGGCGGCGGTCACCGACCTTCTGGTCGACGATCTACAGGCTGTGACCGCGGCGTGGGATCCCGCCGCCCCTGACAGCTACGCCGCAACGCTGAAAGCGATGCCGCCTCGTGAAGTCATCGGCCGCATGCTGAACGGAATCGCCGTCCTCGCCGGATCGGAAATGCGGTCGGAACGCATGGCCGTGGCGTTGGACAGCGGCGATCAGGAAGACGAGCAGTCCTGCTTCTCCGACACCACCCGTCAGGACTTCGTCTATGACCTGAAGGGCATCGAGAATGTCTGGTATGGCACCTATCCCAACGGGACCGGTGGAGGCCTGGATAGTCTGATGCGCGCGCTCGATCCGGAAGGCGCGGCGCGCATCGATGCGGCTTTCGCGGACGTATCGACCAAGATCAAGGCGCTGGGCGATCCTTGGGATCAGGTCCTCGCAGCGCCGCCCGACAGCCCTGCGCGCAGACAGGCGGAGGACGCCGTCGAGGCGCTGGGTTTGCTGGCGACCGAGCTCAAGCAGGCTGGGCAGGTTTTCGGCGTCCTTGTGCAGGTGCCGGGCATCTGAGCCATGGTCATGTTCCGCGTGATCGCGGCGCTTGCGCTTGGCGGAACGCTCTGCGCTTGCGACGGCCCGGCTTCGACGCCTGCGCCGGAGCCGAGCCTGCGCGCACGACTGCTCGCCGAACCGCTGACGCCTCAGCTCGGCGGCGATACGACGCGCGTGGTCAGCTCAACGACCTCGTTCACGTTCCTCGCCGAAAACGCTGAACCAGGACGGATGCGCGTCTTTCAGTTCGGCAACCGGCTGTTCAACACCAACTGGGTGCAGGCGCCAGGATCGGTGAAAACGTTTGACGGGCTGGGACCGTTGTTCAATCGCGTGTCCTGCGCGGGATGCCATACTTTCGACGGGCGCGGCCGGCCGCCTGAGAATCCGGGCGATCCGATGGACTCGATGCTGGTCCGACTCAGCATTCCCGGCAAGACCGAGCACGGCGGGCCGATGCCCCACCCCGCCTACGGCACGCAGCTCAGCGACCGCGCGATCCAGGGCGTGACGCCCGAAGGTCGGGCGATCGTGACCTATGAGGACGTGCCGGGCGTCTATGGCGACGGCACGGCCTATTCGCTGCGCAGGCCTGCAATCAGTTTCGCCGACCTAGCCTATGGTTCGTTGGACGGCGTTCTGACGAGCGCGCGGGTGGCGCCGCAGGTGATCGGCATGGGCCTGCTTGAGGCTGTGCCGGATGCGACGCTTCTGGCTCTGGCGGACCCGGACGATGCGGACGGCGACGGCATTTCGGGCCGGGTCAACCACGTCTGGAGCGATGCCCATGGCGAGACGCGGATCGGCCGCTTCGGCTGGAAAGCCAATGCGCCGACCGTGCTGGATCAGAGCGCCGATGCGGCGCTCGGCGATATCGGCCTGACGACCTCGATCTTTCCTGTCCAGAACTGCACCGCGCGGCAGGCCGACTGTCTGGCCGCCTACGATCAAGGCCCGGCTGAAGGCCCCGAGATTTCGGACGAATTTCTCGCCAAGCTGGTCATCTACATGCAGACGCTGGCTGTGCCGCGCCAGCGCAACGAGACGAATCCCCAAGTCATTCGCGGCGAGGCCGTTTTCCGCGACGCCGGGTGCGCCGCCTGTCACATCCCGACGCTAAAGACGGGAGCGGACGCTATGTTGCCCGAACTCGCGAACCAGACCTTCCACCCCTTCACGGACCTCCTGCTTCACGACATGGGACCAGGCCTCGCGGACGGCCGTCCTGATTTCGAAGCTTCGGGCAGCGAATGGCGAACACCACCGCTTTGGGGCCTTGGGCTGATCGAACAGGTCAACGGGCACACACTGCTTCTGCATGACGGGCGGGCGCGCGGGTTCGAGGAAGCCATCCTCTGGCACGACGGAGAAGGCGCCACCGCGCGCGAAGCCTTTCGAAACGCACCAAAGACGGATCGCGACGCTCTGGTCGCCTTTCTCAAGTCGCTCTGACGACAGATGGCGCTGGCTACTTTGGAAGTGAATCCGCACGAACATATTGCGAGTAAGTCGCATTATCTGTAGATTGGCGTGTCACTGTGGAGGCTTCCGGATGCCTGACGAGACACGGCGTATCGAATTGTCGGACCGGGAAACACCTGTCGCACGAGGGCTCGGCGCAGCCTGGATCGCGGCCTGCATTGCGACCGACGTCATACGCGAGGCCGAACGCACGATGCTTCGTCCTGCCGGAAAGTCGGGCGGGAAGACGAACGGTCCGGCTGGCGAAGACTGACGGCGACGAGTTCCCAAGGGCGTCGCAGCAACCGTTCCCACCAGAGCGCGTTCCCGGATTGACGAATGGCAACGCCGGCCTAGGCTGCGCCGATGATGGGGCGGTCGATATGACGAGCGCGAACGACCGGCCACCGCACACCGCCCACGGGCTGCTCGTCCGCCACCTGCTTCAGCACCACCGGTTTTATGCAGGCGCGATCGCGGCGATCGTCACCTGGTTCGCGACCGCAGGCGAGCGCTTCGAAATCAGGTCGCTGGCCGCTGGCGATGCGTTCTTCATCGTCTATCTGACGTTGCTCGCCCTATTCGCGGCGCACGCGACGCCCGAGAGCACGATGAAGCATGCGCGTATCGAGGACGAGGGGCTGACGCTGATCGCCCTGCTGACGATGGCGGCGGTGGGCTTCAGCCTGACCGCCATCGTCACCATCATGGGCTCGGCCGATACGCTGGAGGGGGCGGCCCTGATCGCCGCCGTCATCAGCGTGCCGCTGGGTTGGGCGACGGTGCATGCCAGCGTGGCCCTTCACTATGCGCGCCTTTACTACGCCGAAAACGACGACGGCGGCTCGCGCGAAGGCCTGGAGTTTCCCTGCGACGAAGAGCCGGATGTCTGGGACTTCCTCTATTTCGCGTTCGTCCTGGGCATGACGGCGCAGACATCGGACGTCGAGGTGACGGGCCGGCGCATGCGCCGGTCGGTTCTGGCGCACAGCGTCATTTCCTATTTTTATAATGCGGTCATCATCGCGCTGGCCGTGAACGTCGCGGTGCAGATCGCGGCCTAGGAGGGAACATGGCGTATCGCGAGCCCGACGAACGCGGCGGCGGCAGGGCGCCGGCGCTGAACGTGCTGGGCGAGCCCCTGGCGCTCTGCGGCTCTGCCCCGGTCACCGGCTTCTGGCGCGACGGATGCTGCAACACGGGGCCCGAGGACCGCGGGGAGCATACTGTCTGCGCCATTATGACGGCGGAGTTCCTCGTGTTTTCAAAGGCAGCGGGAAACGATCTGTCGACGCCGAGGCCCGAATTCGGCTTTCCGGGCTTGCAGCCGGGGGATCGCTGGTGTTTATGCGCCGCCCGCTGGGTTCAGGCCCTTGACGCGGGCGCCGCGCCGAAACTCGTTCTTGCGGCGACGCATATCGCTACGCTGCGCCACGCATCGCTCGATGCCCTCAAGGCGCATGCCCTCGACGTGAACTGAGAGCCATGGTTTCAAAAACAAAAAAGACGCCCGCCGCCCGCACCCCGAAAAACGCTCCGCAGGGCGCGCTTCAGAAGGCCAGCCGCCCCGTCGCCGGAAAAGCCGGGGCGGCCCCGAAGCCCAAGGCCAGGCCGGCTTCCAACGCCGCGCAGATGGCCGCCAAGGCCTATCGCCTCGCAGCGCTCGACCAGGACTTCCTGCTGTCCGACGCGACGCGCGGAGCGCGCTTTCTGCTGGAGTACGAGAAGGCGGAACAGAACCTGCGCGCCTGGGGCGTGCGGTCGACCATCGTCGTGTTCGGCAGCGCCCGGGTGTCGATGAGCGGACCGGAGCAACATCGCCGCTGGTACGCGCAGGCCCGCGAGTTCGCGCGGATCGCCTCGGAACGGGGCGGCGCGATGGATGTGGCCGACGGGCTTCGCGATAATGTGATCGCGACCGGCGGCGGCCCGGGAATCATGGAGGCTGCCAATCGCGGCGCCTACGACGTCGGCGCGCCGTCGGTCGGCTTCAATATCGAGCTGCCGCACGAACAGGGCCCCAACCCCTACTCCACGCCGGACCTCACGCTGCAGTTCCACTACTTCGCAATCCGCAAGATGCACTTCGCCATGCGGGCGAATGCGCTGGTCGTCTTCCCCGGCGGATACGGCACGCTGGACGAGCTGTTCGAGCTGCTGACGCTGCGCCAGAACAACAAGATGGCGCACGATCTTCCGATCGTGCTGTTCGACCGCGACTATTGGCAGAAGCTGTTGAATTTCCAGACGCTGGTCGACGCGGGCATGATCTCGGCGCAGGATGTGGATCTGTTCGGTTACGCCGACGACGCGGAAGAGATCTGGTCCGAGCTGATCGCCCGGGGCCTGCATGACGTACCGGCCAAGCAGTCGCGCAAGCTGAGAGCGCATCCGCGCAAACGGCGCTGAAGACAGTCGACGGGGGGCTTTGTTATGTGGCGGTTCGTGAAGTGGGCGCTTCTCGGCGTTCTGGGACTGGTCGTACTCGCGGCCGGCTATGGCACGTATATCGTGTTCATCAACCCGTCGCTCCACATGACGGTGAACAAGCAGACCTTCGCGATGCTGCTGGATAACCCCGAGCTGATCACCCAGCTGGGCGCGATCGAGGGCGGCATGCTCGACTTCCATTCGGGCAAACTGTCCGACGCCTCGTGGGAGCGCCGGGAGCAGGAATTGGCCCGCACGCGGGAAAATGTCGCCGAGATCGAGGCCTATGACCCGTCGGATCTGGGCGAACAGGAGAAGCTGACCCGCGAGGTGATGATCTGGTTCTACGGCGCGTCGCTCGCCTATGCCGACATTCCCTGGTCGCAGGGCGGCAGCCCCTACCCCGTCAACCAGATGTTCGGCGTGCAGAACGGCTTCCCGCGCTTCATGGCCTTCATTCATGTCGTGCGGAACGAGAAGACGGCGCGCAACTATGTCGCGCGGCTGAACGCGGTCGGCGTCAAATTCGATCAGGTGATCGGTGTCGTGACCAAGCAGGCCGAGCTGGGCGACGTGCCGCCTACCTTCGTCATCGACAAGGTCGTTGCGGAAATGAAGGGCTTCATCGCCACGCCCGTCGCCGAAAGCCCGCTCTACACGGGCTATGTCGAGAACCTGAAGAAGATCGGGCTTGGCGAAGAAGATCAGGCGCGGTTCGCCGGCGAGGCCGAGGCCGCGATCTCCGGCACGGTCTATCCCGCCTATCAGCGCCTGATCGCGACGATGGAGGGACTGAGCGCCCGATCGACGCCCGACGCCGGCATCTGGAAGCAGCCGCAGGGCGACGCGTATTACGCGCAGGCGCTGCGCCAGCAGACGACCACCGACATGACGCCGCAGCAGGTGCACGATATCGGCCTGGCCGAAGTCGCCCGCATATCGGCGGAAATGGACGCGATCCTTCAGTCGCAGGGCATGTCGGAAGGTTCGGTGGGCGCGCGGATGAAAGCGCTTGGCGAAGACCCGCAATACCACTTTGAGGACAGCGACAAGGGGCGGCTGGACATTCTCGACGAGTACACGCGGCTCATCGACGAAATCGCCCAGCGCATGCCGGAAGCGTTCGAGACGATTCCGCCGCAAAAGCTGGAGGTTGTGCGCGTCCCGCCGTTCTCGGAGGCCGGCTCGGCAGGGGCTTATTACAATCCGCCGGCTATGGACGGGTCGCGGCCGGGGCGCTTCTTCGCCAATCTGCGCGACGTCAAAGAGACGCCGAAATGGTCGATGAAGACCCTCGCCTATCACGAGGGCATTCCTGGCCATCACTTCCAGATCGCGCTGTCGTTGAATCTCGACCTGCCGATCGCGCGCTCGCGCCTGCCCTTCACGGCCTATGCCGAAGGATGGGCGCTGTATGCCGAGCGCGTCGCCTGGGAGATGGGCATGTACGAGAACGACCCGCTGGGCGATCTGGGCCGGCTGCAGGCCGAACTGTTCCGCGCCGTGCGCCTGGTCGTCGATACCGGCCTTCACTACAAGCGCTGGAGCCGGGAACAGGCGATCGCCTACATGATCGACACGACCGGCATCGCGGAAGGCGACGTCACCGCCGAGATCGAACGCTATGCGGTGATGCCCGGGCAGGCCTGCGCCTACAAGATCGGGATGCTCAAGATCCTGGAGCTTCGCGAGAAGGCGAAGGCCGCGCTGGGCGACAGGTTCGACCTCAAGGCATTCCACTCGGCCGTGCTGGATAACGGGCCGATGCCGCTGACCGTGCTGGAGACGGTCATCGACGGGTGGATCGCCGCGCAGAAAGGCGCCTGAGACGGGCCGGCGGGCGTATGCACCATATATAGTGGTCGCGCCCGCATCCCAGCCACAACGACTCGTTATGCTGTTTTTCGATGTTTTCGTCGGCAGGCCCCTGAGACGCGTTTGAAGTCATGACGACGCATGCCGCCGAACCCCGGCCGCGCCTTGCATCAGGAATATATGCTCAAACCGACCGGCGCGCAAGGAAGCGCCGGCGCGGCCGTCAGTCGTTCGCGGCGGGCGGCGTGGGGCGCACGATGAGGCTGCGGGCCTCGTCCTCGCCGGCCAGCAGCGCCGCATAGCGCGCGTCGTCGAGGGCTTCGATCAGAGGAACCAGTTCCTCTGCGGTCGCAAGATCGGCGACCGCTTCGGCCCAGAGCAACGTCGCAGGCTGGGCCAGCTCGGCCTCATGCGCCGCGACCGCCCCGGCGAGATCGCCGTCCGTCGCCATCACGTGATGCGTGTCGCCCGCCGCGACCACATAGACGAAAGCCGCCATGGCCGGTCAGCTCCGATAGGCGCCATTGATGCGGATATAGCCGTCGGTCAGGTCGCAGGTCCAAATCTTCGAGCGGCCCTTTGCGATCCCGATATCCACGGCGATGTCGATCTCGGGTTTCTTCATATACGCGCTGACTTTGGCCTCGCTGTAGCCCGGATCGCGCTTGCCCTGATGGGCGACGCGGTAAGGGCCGAACGAAATGGCGAGCCGGTCGCGATCGGCCGCCTCGCCGGCCTTGCCCACCGCCATGACGATGCGGCCCCAATTGGCGTCCTCGCCCGCGATCGCGGTCTTGACCAGCGGCGAATTGCCGATGGCGAGCGCGATCCGCCGCGCCGCCTCGTCGCTTTCCGCGCCGGTGACTTCGACGGAGATCTGCTTCGACGCGCCTTCGCCGTCGCGCACGACCTGGAGCGCGAGTTCGAGCAGAACCGCGTTCAGCTTGTCGCGGAAATCCGCGAGTTTCTTGTCGCTCGCCTTGCCGATCGCATCGTGCTTGGCGCCCTTGCCGGTGGCGAACAGCATCAAAGTGTCGGAGGTGGACGTATCGCTGTCCACGGTGATGGCGTTGAAGCTGGCCTTTGCGCCTTCCGAGATCAGGGTCTGGAGAACGTCGTGCGGCAGCGCCGCATCGGTGACGACATAGGCCAGCATGGTGGCCATGTCGGGCGCGATCATGCCCGAGCCCTTGGCGATGCCGTTGATGC
>CAZBPO010000031.1:12485-17899 GCA_964493795.1 uncultured Flavobacteriaceae bacterium | reverse complement strand
GTGCTCGACGCGGTGAAGGAGCGCGAATTCCTCGGTTATGCCTATGAAGGCGCCGACGCCTCGTTCGAGCTGCTGGCCCGCCGCGTACTCGGCCAGGTGCCAGAGTATTTCTCGGTCGACTCCTACCGCGTCCTCGTCGAACGCCGCTTCAACGCGCGCGGCGAACAGATCACCGTCTCAGAAGCCACCGTGAAGACGGTGGTGCACGGCAGGGCGATCCATTCGGTGGGCGAGGGCAACGGCCCCGTCGATGCCCTCGACGACGCGCTGCGAAAGGACCTTGGCGACTATTCCGCCGCGCTCGAGGACCTCAGGCTTGTCGACTACAAGGTCCGTATCCTCACCTCCGGCACCGAGGCCGTCACCCGCGTGTTGATCGAAAGCTCCGATGGCGAGGGCGAACGCTGGTCGACGGTCGGCGTCTCGGCCAACATCGTCGACGCCTCGTTCGAGGCGCTGTCGGATTCGATCACCTACAAGCTGCTCAAGGGCGGTCACGCGCCGCTCTGAAGGGAAGTCGCCCATGTCCATGCCGGATGCGAAATCTGCTGACGACATCTTCGCCGCTCTGGAAGGCTTCGCGGCGCGCGACGCCGAATGGCGGACGGGGCGCACCTTCGCCTATGTCTATGATCCTGGCGCCGATGTCGAAGAGGTCGCCAAGCGCGCCTATATGCGCTTCCTCACCGAGAACGCGCTTGCGCCCGGGGCTTTCCCCTCGCTGGTGAAGCTCGAGAACGAGGTCGTCGGCTTCGCGCTCAACCATCTGAACGCGCCCGAAGGCGCGGCGGGCAGCTTCACCACAGGCGGCACGGAATCCTGCCTGCTGGCGGTCAAGACCGCCCGCGACCATGCTCGCGCGACCAGACCTCACATCACACAGCCCGAAATCATCCTGCCGACCACGGCCCACGCCGCCTTCCACAAGGCCGCGCATTATTTCGGGCTGAAGAAAGTGCTGGTCGATGTCGATCCCGTAAGCCTGCGCGCCGATCCCGTGGCGATCGAGGCGGCGATCACGCCCAATACGATCCAGATCGTCGCCTCGGCTGTCTCCTATGCCTATGGCGTGCTCGACCCGATCCCCGAGATCGGGTCGATAGCCCAGAAGCATGGCCTGCTGTTCCATGTCGATGGCTGCATCGGCGGTTTCCTGCTGCGCTATGTCGAGCGCATCACCGGCGTCGAAAAGCCGTTCGACTTCCGCGTGCCCGGCGTCACCTCGATGTCGATGGACTGGCATAAATACGGCTATTGCCCCAAGGCGGCCTCGGTGGTGCTGCATCGCTCGGCCGATCTGCGCCGGCATCAGTTCTTCGCCTGCGCCGAGTATGAAGGCTACGCCATTGTCAACCCGACCATCCTGTCGGCCAAGTCGGGCGGTCCACTCGCCGCCGCCTGGGCGGTGATCAACTATCTCGGCGACGCGGGCTATCTGAACTTCGTGCGCCGCATTCACGACGCGACGCGCCAGGTCATCGCCGGCATCGACGCCATACCGGGCCTGCAGCTTCTGTCGCGCACCGACACCAACCAGATCGCCTTCCGCGCCAACGAATTCCCGTGCTTTCATCTCGTCGCGGCGATGAAGGCGAAAGGGTGGTTGATCCAGCCGCAATTCGGCGCGGCCCGCGAACGCGACAACATTCATCTCTCGATCGGCCAGTCGAACCTAGAACATGTAGAAGCATTCCTCGCCGATCTCGCCGCCTGCACCGCGGAGCTTCGCGGCCTCAAGGTCAGCGACGCCGTCGTCGCGCTCCGCGAAGAGGTCGCGAAACTGACGCCGTCCGACATGACGCCCGCCACGCTGGCGCGCCTGCTTGATCTTGCGGGCGTCGGCCCCGGCAAGCGTCCGTCCAGCGCCGCCGAGATGGATCTTATCCTCGACGCGCTGCCGCCGCGGCTTGCGGAAATGACGCTGGCCGACGGCTTCAGCCGCCTCTTCACCGCCCGGAGATGACGCCATGACGACGCCGCGCGACCTGCCGCAGGGCGTCCTCGCGGCGGCGCTGTCCTACGTCGTGTGGGGCGTCGTCGTCATTTACTGGAAGCTGCTTGACGACGTCTCGCCATGGGAGATCGTCGGCCACCGCGTTCTCTGGTCCGTCATCCTGCTCGCGCCGATCATCGTCGCCTTTGGCCGTGTCGGAGCGGTTCTGGGCGTCTTGCGCAGCCCGCGCCGCGCCGCCGCGCTGTTCGTTTCCGCCGCCCTCATCGCCGCCAATTGGGGCATTTTTATTTGGGCCGTCGCCGCCGAGCGAATCGTCGATACCAGCCTCGGTTACTACATCAATCCGCTGCTCGCGATCCTGCTCGGCGTCGTGCTTTTGGGCGAACGGCTCAGCCGTCTGCGCATCGCCGCCTTCGTGCTGGCCGGGGCGGGCGTTGCGGTGCAGACCGTCGCGCTCGGCGGCCTGCCGTGGATTTCGCTGGTTCTGGCGCTCACCTTCGCCCTTTACGGCTATGTCCGCAAAGTGGTGCAGGCCGAGGCGCTCGACGGGCTCTTCATCGAGACCCTGATCGTCGCGCCTTTCGCGGCGGCGGGCATGTGGTATCTCGCCGGCCATGGCGGGCTCGCCTTCGCCCATGGCACGCTCGCGCGCGATCTGCTGCTGGTGGGGGCAGGGGCGATCACGACGCTGCCGCTCTGGCTGTTCGCGTTCGGAGCGCGGCGCGTGCGCCTTTCGACGATGGGCTTCCTGCAATACATCGCCCCGACCATCTCGCTGGTCATCGCCGTGGCGATCTATGACGAGCCGTTCGGGACGGTCCGCCTCATCAGCTTCGGCCTTATCTGGGCCGCGCTGGCGCTCGTCTCAGTCGAAATGTTCAGGCGGCCGGTGCCCAGGCCGCCTGAAGCATGCCGATAGCGGCGGCCGGGTCGTCGGCCATGCTGTAGAGATCGGACAGGCTCGGCTTGGCGAAACCTTCCGTCACCACCTTCTGCAACGCCGCCTCGAAGGCCGACCAGTAGTCCAGCGTGTTCACCAGTATGATCGGCTTGGCGTGCTGGCCGAGCTGAGCCCAGGTCATCATTTCCACGGTCTCATCCAGCGTGCCTATTCCGCCGGGCAGCGTGACGAAGGCGTCGGACAGGTCGTACATCAGCTGCTTGCGCTGATGCATCGAGTCGACGAAATGCATTTTCGTCACCTCGTCTTCCGGAATTTCGGCATAGCGCAGGAAGCCGGGAATCACCCCCACGACTTCGCCGCCGGCCGCCCGGGCCGCCCGCGCGACGATGCCCATCAGCCCCACCGAACCGCCGCCATAGACCAGCCGCATCCCGGCCTCGGCGATCAGCCGTCCGGTTTCGGCGGCGGCGGCGGCATAGGCCGGGTCGATGCCCGGCGAGGCCGCGCAGAAAATGCAAACGCTTCGCAATTGTTCGCTCATTGATCCCCTCATCGCCGCCTGACTATACGGCTCCGGTCGGCTGAGCTAGCGTGACGGCGTTGCGGCGACGAAAGGGTTTTCATGACGCGCGAACGCTTCCAGTGGATTCTTGTCGGCCTGGTCATCGGCATCGCCTTCGCGATGCTCGGCATCACCACATCGTCCAGCGCCGAGACGACCGCCTCCGGCCAGGAACTGGTCGACCTTCGCGTCAAGCGGCTCAAGAGCGCCGGCGGCGCGATGCAGGCGCTGGCGCAATATGATGGCTCCAATGCCGAAGCGGCGGGGCAGGCCGCCAAGGTGGTCGCCGACATCGCCGGCGATCTGCCCGGCCTGTTCCCCGAGGGCTCCGGCCCCGGCGGCGCGGGAATCGAGAAGACCCGCGCCAAGGCCGAAATCTGGTCCGACTGGGCCGGCTTTGAAGAAAAGAGCCAGGCTTTCCAGACCGCCGCTGCGGCTCTGGTCGCCGCCGCCAACGCCAACGATCTGGGCGCGCTTAAGGCCGCCTCGGCCGAGGTCGGCGCATCCTGCAAGGCCTGCCATCAGGTCTATCGCGGACCTGAGAACTGATCTCACATTTTGGGCGTTCCCCGGGGGCTGCGCTTTGAGGGCGCAGCCCCTATGTGTATCGCGATGAGTCCTTCCGCCGCGCCTGCCGAAAACCCGCCCAAGAACCGCTGGCGCGCCGTCCGCGCGCTGGTCCCTTATATCTGGCCGGCCGGGCATCCGGGGCTCAGACGCCGGGTTCTGATCTCGGTCGCGCTTTTGGTTCTCGCCAAGATCGTCACGCTCGCCGTGCCGTTCATGTATGCGTGGACGGTCGATGCGCTCCAGCCGGGCCCGGCCTATCAGGGGCTCTCCGTCGCCATCGGCCTGATCCTCGCCTACGGCGTCGCCCGCATCCTGATGCAGGCCTTCGCCCAGCTGCGTGACGCCGTCTTCGCCAAGGTGGCCTATCGGGCGGTGCGCGAGGTGGCGATCAAGACCTTCCGCCACATCCACGCGCTCTCGTTGCGCTTCCATCTGGAAAAGCGCACCGGCGGGCTCAACCGCGTCATCGAACGCGGCACCAAGGGCATCGACACGCTGCTGTCGTTCTCGCTGTTCTCGATCTTCCCGACGCTGCTCGAACTCACCCTCGTCAGCATCATCCTGGTCGTCACGTTCGACATATGGTTCGCGGTCGTCACCATCGCGACGATCGTTCTCTATGGCTGGTTCACCATCGTGGTGACCGAACGGCGCATCGCCATCCGCCGCACCATGAACGAGAGCGACACCGACGCGAACACCAAGGCGGTCGACAGCCTGCTCAACTACGAGACGGTCAAATACTTCAACGCCGAGGAGCACGAGGCCCGCCGCTTCGGCCAGGCGATGGACGTCTATGCCCGCGCCTCCGAGAAGTCGCAGACCTCGCTCTCGTTCCTGAATACCGGCCAGGCCGTCATCATGGCGATCGGCCTCACCATCGTCATGGCGCTGGCGGCGGTCGGTATCGATCAGGGCCGCATGACGCTGGGCGATCTCGTCCTCGTCAACGGTTTCCTCGTCCAGCTCTATATGCCGCTGAACCTGCTCGGCACGGTCTATCGCGAGATCAACCAGGCCGTGATCGACATGGAGAAGATGTTCGACGTGCTGGAAGTGCCGGCCGAGGTCACCGACAAGCCCGGCGCGCCGCCGCTGACCGTCACGGGCGGCGAGATCGTCTTCGACAATGTCGTGTTCGCCTACGAACCGGAACGCACCATTCTGAAAGGCGTCAGCTTCAGGGTGCCGGCCGGGCACACCGTCGCCGTGGTCGGCCCCTCGGGCGCCGGCAAGTCGACCCTCAGCCGCATTCTCTATCGCTTCTACGACATTCAGTCCGGCCGCGTGACCATAGACGGTCAGGACGTCCGCGACGTCACGCAGGAAAGCGTCCGGTCCCAGATCGGCATCGTCCCGCAGGACACCGTGCTGTTCAACGACACCATCGCCTACAACATCCGCTACGGCCGCACGGATGCGAC
>CAZBPO010000031.1:435-12475 GCA_964493795.1 uncultured Flavobacteriaceae bacterium | reverse complement strand
CCGAGGTCGAGCAGGCCGCGCGCCACGCCCAGATCGCGCCGTTCATCGCCAAGCTGCCGCAGGGCTTCGAGGCGACGGTCGGCGAGCGCGGGCTGAAACTGTCGGGCGGCGAGAAGCAGCGCGTCGCCATCGCCCGCACCATCCTCAAGAACCCGCCCATCCTTCTGCTCGACGAGGCGACCAGCGCCCTCGACAACCACACCGAGCGCGAAATCCAGCAGGCGCTTGAGGACATTTCGCGTGACCGCACCTCGCTGGTCATCGCGCATCGCCTGTCCACGGTCGTCGACGCCGACGAGATCCTCGTCCTGGTCGATGGCCAGATCGTCGAACGCGGCAAGCATCCTGAACTGCTGGCCGCCAGCGGCGTCTATGCAGGCATGTGGAACCGCCAGCGCGAAGCCGCCGAGGCGCGCAACAAGCTTGTCGATGCTTTCGGCGAGGCCGATCCGATCACCGATATGGACGCCGCCGCGCATTAGATCGCGGCGGCCTACGGCCTGTGCACGCAAGGGCTGTCGCCGCCAGTTTTTACGACCCGCTCCATGCGGCTAACCTCACAGCTCTCGTCATAGCCGTGGGGGGCGACATGAGATTCGCGGACATACTGCGGGTATTTAAAGCGATGACGGCGTTGTCCGACGCCGACATCGCGGCTCGGGAAGAGATCGGCGGGCTGTTCGCGAATCTTGATTTCCTGCTCGCCGCGCCGCCCCAGCCGGAGGCGGCGCCCGGGATACCACCGCCGCCGCCCTTGCCCACCTTCAAGCCTGGTCCTGTCTTCGACAACAGCGCCGCCTTTCTTACGTCACCTGCCGGCGATGGCATTCCGTCGTTGGAGTTTTGTATCAGGCTGTTCGACAGACAGCCGTCGCGCGAAACATATCTGACCTTGCATCGCGCGATCCTGGGAGGGTTCGAACGGTGCCGGCAGGGCGCCGCCGGCCATGAACGGCATCGCGTCTTCCTTGAATGGCTGGTTGGGCGGCTCGAAGCCGAAGCGGGGGGGCTGTTCGCCAACGTCGTGCTCGGCGCGCCGGGCAATCAGTATCTCATGGCCCTCGGTCCGTCCTTTCAGGCTGCGTGCAGGCTTGCTTGCCTCGATGCGACGGGGCATCAGCAATTCGTCAACCCGGACCTCATGGTGGTCGTGCGGAATCGCGCGCTGGCGATGGGGGCGGCGCCTCCACCGCAGGCCACCCGAATTCCGCTCGTGGCGTTGCTTGGGACAGCAGATGTTTTCCGCCTCGGTCCTGCGATCCGCGCCTATGGCGGGGCAGAGTGCTATGGCCTGGCCGTCGTCGCGGCCTGGCTCATCGCTTCGGCTCCTGTCAGGGGCACGATCGAGATCGTCTCGAACTGCGTTCATAAATGGGTTCGGTTCACCGACCGCAATGGCGCGACAATATTCGTCGATCTGTGGCTGGGCACCGTCGGCAACGCGGTATTTTACCCGGGAGGCGTCGGCTACCCGTTTCAGCATGACCGGCTTGAGACGCTGTTCAGCGTGACGAAGACCTGACAGTCAGTCTTCGTCTCAAGTCCGGTGCGCGGCGCGGCATCGTTTTCCACCAAAAGCTCCGTGTGGAGACCGTTTGACCTGCCGGAACGCCTCAATCTAGGCTCATTATGCCGGTGGTATAGGCAACGGTAACTCGCGGTATTCATATGCTGGCCGACGCTTTTGACCTTATCCACGATTGCAGCACCCAGCCGAACGCCGAGGCGATCGGCGCGGCGTTCTATGCCCACGTAGAACCGCTCGGCGCGCGCGCCTGTTATGTCCGCTCCTACACCACCGGGAATGCCGGCAATCGCGCGCCCAGCCGCACCTATTTCCGGGTGTCGCCGCCGGGTTGGGAAGAGGCCTATGCGCGCGTGGGCGCCGATGGCTGGAACCCGGTCGCCAGGGCTGCGGCGCTTCGTATGCGCCCCTTCCGTTTTCGCGACATCCCCAGCAGCGAGCCGCGCATGCAGGTGTTGTGGAACTTTCTCGAACAATCCGGGCTCCCCGATGGGCTCGGCATTCCGTGCCACGGTCCGGGCGGCCATGTCGGTCTTTACAGCATAGCCTTTCAGGATGTCGGGGCGCTCTCGCCGCACGATCGCGCGACGATCGAGCTCTCTGCGCTGGCCCTTCACGGCTTGATGCGCGAAACCTCTCGCGATGCGGCTGACGAAGCTCCGCGGCGCCTGACGCCGCGCGAGCACGATTGCATCGCTTATGTCGCGGAAGGAAAGTCCGATTGGGACATCGGGGTGATCCTCGGGATCTCGCAGTCGACGGCGCACCAGCATGTCGAGTCCGCCAAGCGCAAACTCGGCGCGACGACGCGGGCCCAGGCGGTCGCACGCTGGATTCTGTCCCTCTAGCCGCTCAAGCTCGGGCGGCTGACGGCCGCCCTCTGAAATCCGGGAGAAGCTCATGACGTCGATCGTCGCCATCGCCGGCAGTCTTCGCAGGGCGTCGTTCAATCTCGGCCTGCTCCACGCGGCGCGCGATCTCGCGCCTGCCGGCGTGACGATCGAGATTCACACGCCGCACGGCATCCCGCTCTACGATGGCGATGCAGAAGCGGCCGGCGGCATCCCCGAAGCTGTCATGCGCCTCAAGAACGCGGTGGCCGGCGCTGACGGCGTCCTGCTCGCGTCGCCCGAATACAACAACGGCATTCCGGGCGTCTTCAAGAACGCCATCGACTGGCTGTCACGCCCGGCCAGCGACATTCCGCGCGTCTTCGGCGGACGTTCCTTCGCGCTGATGGGCGCTTCGCCGGGCGGCTTCGGCACCATCCTCGCGCAGGACGCATGGCTCACCGTTCTGCGCACGCTGGGCGTCAGGTTCTGGAACGAGGGCCGCCTTCTCGTTTCGCGCGCCGGTCAGGCCTTCGACGCTGAAGGCCGCCTCACCGACGAGGCCACGCGCGAACGCCTCCGCAACTTCGTGACGGGCTTCGCGACGTTCTCGAATTCAGCGAGATAGGGATATCGGCAGGTTCGCCGTCCGGGTAATACGCGCGATCAGGCCCGTTCCAGGATGCCGGTATGGACGCCGGACGTCGTCTTGCGCCCTCGGATCATCAGGAAGCGGCCGGTCAACGACCCTCCCGTCGCGGCGATGGTCCAGGTCCCGTCGATCTCGTCGCCGTTGCGCCAGCCCTCATAGCTGACCGTGTGGCCCTGGCCGCCGGAGCCGTCATAGGTTTTGGCGAAGGTGACACGACGCCCGTCGGAACGCCCGTCGACCGATGCGTTCGCGGCCACGTCGGGCGCCGAACGCCGGCGCATGGTCTCGTGAATGGTGCCCGACAGATGGCCGCCGGCGTCGAACAGCACGGCGGTGAAAGGGCTCTCGGGCTGCGCCGTGCGGGTATAGCTGTAGAGTCCGTCCCACACCCCGGTCAGGTTTTCGTCACGCGTCATCATCGTCTTTTCGTCCCGCACGGGCCGCCGTGCACAGGCGCGGAACGATCGTCCGTGCCTGTGCGCCGGCTGCCGTGCGTTGGTAGCGTCAGGCAGAGCTTATTTCGGGGTGATCGTCGAAACCACGGCGTTGCCCGTTTCCTTGCTATAGAGGCACAGGACCATTGCGGTCTGCCCGGCCATATGGGCCTGCGGGTACTCGCCGGTCAGCAACAGCCCGTCGATGCCGATCGAGTCGTCATACATGACCAGCTCGCTGATCGCCTGGGGGTTCTTGAGGCCGCTGGCCGCGCCGCAGGCGGCGATGACGGCGGCCTCGTGCTCGGCCCAGGCGTCGGCGGACGAGGCCAAAGCCGGCGAGGCGAGGGCGGCGGCCGCGACGGCCAGAATTGCGATACGTTTCATAAGATTGCTCCTGCATCCGGCCTGCGCGCAGCGACAAGCCGTCCTAGATTGGGCGCGCGCAATGCTTGGCCCTGTTGAAAGCGGTCCGCGTCGAAAGCAGGTGGCGGCGCGCCACCCTATCCATGTGTGAATTCGTTTCCCCGACAGACGCCCATGTTTTTCGTGTCGGGCGGCTGAATGCAAGGTGAACCGATCCTCTTACTCGGCCGGCGCGCGGGCGGGGGCATGCACCGGCGCGTGGGCCGGGGCGGACGCGCCGCCTAACCGGCCCCTCAGCCACCGCGCCACCCTGAACACCAGTCCGCGCTCGCGCATCACCTGCGGCAGCGCCAGCATGCACGGCGTCACCAGCAGCGTCAGCAGGCTGGCGAACAACAGGCCCCATACGATGGCCGTCGACATCGGCACCCAGGGGGCCGCGTCGGGGCCGCCGATATGGACGGCGCGGGCCCCGAAATCCACCTCGAACGCGAACATCATGGGCAACAGCCCGGCGATCGCGGTCACCTTGGTCAACAGCACCGGGCGGAAACGCTGCGCCGCCGTGCGCGTCGCGGCCTCGTAGATGTCCATGCCCTGACGCCTCAGATGCTGGAACGTGTCCACGAACACGATGTTGTTGTTCACGATGATCCCGGCCAGCGCCACCACGCCCGTGCCGGTCATGATCAGCGAGAATTTCTGCCCCATGATCAGGATACCGAGGAACACGCCCACCGTCGAAAAGACCACGGCCGACAACACGATGAACATGTGCCAATAGCTGTTGAACTGCAGCAGCATGATCGTGCCGATCAACAGCATCGTCGCCAGGCCGGCGACCCCCAGGAACGCCGCCGTCTCCTGCTCCTGCTCGTCCGAGCCGCGGAACTTCACCTCGACGGCGGGGTCGATATCCGCCGTTTTGGTCCAATCGCGGATCTTCTGAACCTCCACCGTGGGCAGAGACGTTTCGACAGCGTTGGCCATGACGCGCAGCACGCGCTTGCCGTCCACGCGCACCACCTTGTTCACTTGGGGCTGCGGGGTGATGGCGATGAAGTTGGTGATCGGCACCATGCCCAGCGCCGACGGCACGCGCAGGTTCGACAGCGCGCCCAACGAGCGCTGGTCCAGCGGGAAGCGCACGCGGATATCGACTTCGTTGGTAGCGTCGTTCGGGCGGTATTCGCCGACCTTGATGCCCGTCGTCACCAGCTGCACCACTGCGCCGACATCGGCCACTGACGCGCCATATTCGCCCGCCCGGGCGCGGTCGATATTCACCGCCCATTCGATGCCGGGCAGCGGGCGGCTGTCCTCGACGTCACGCAGGCCGGGCGAGCCCGTCATGAACGCCTTCAGCTTCGTGACGCCGGCCCCCAGCGCCTCCGGATCGTCGGAACGCAGCTCGACGTCGATGTCCTTGCCCTGCACCGGGCCGTTCGCGACTTCCCGGACTTCGACCTTCAATCCTGCGATCTCGCCGATCGTCCGGCGCAGTTCGGCCACGATCTCCTTGCCCGGCTTGCGCTCGGCATAGGGCCGGAACTCGATATTGATCATCCCGATGGCGTCTTCGGGCAGCTGCTGGAAACCGCCGCCGGAAATGCCGGTCACGGTATAGACGCCCTTCAGGCCCGCCACGGTCAGCACGCGGCGCTCGACCTCGACGGTCAGGTTCCGCTTCTCATCGGCCGAAAGATTTCCCCGCGCCGAAACGATCACGTTGACGAACTCCGGGTCGTTGTCGACGAAGAATTCGGTACCCTTGTTGAACGCGCCGAAGGCGGCGAACACCACGACCAGCGAGACGATCGCCCCCATGATCACCGGCACGGGCCGATGGACCCGGCGCTCGATGAAGCGGGCATAAGCGCCTGTGACGCCGGGAATCTGCGCCACATTACCCTGCTCGGACGCGGCGATCGCCTTCAGGGCTTCTTCGCCGCCGGGCGGGTGCTTGCCGAAACGGCCGCCGATCACCGGCAGATACACCATCGCCACCAGCGTCGAGGCCGTGAGGACGGCCATCAGCGTGATGGGGAAGTAGGACATGAACTTGCCCGCGATTCCGGGCCAGAACAGCATCGGCAGGAATGCGGCGATGGTCGCGCCCGCCGACGAGACGATCGGCCAGAACATGCGCGTTCCGGCGATCCGGTAGGCCTCGCGCGGCTCCAGCCCCTCGGCCATTTTCCGGTCCGCGAACTCGACCACGATAATCGCGGCGTCCACCAACATGCCGACCGACAGGATCAGGCCGAACATCACCATCGAATTCAGCGTCAGGCCGCTGAAATACAGGAACGTGATGCCGAGGATGAACGAGGTCGGGATCGCCACGCCCACCAGCAGCCCCGAGCGCGGGCCCAGCGCGGCGACGACCACGATCATCACCAGCACGACGGCCAGGATCACGGCCTGGGTCAGGCTGTTCAGCGTGCGGTCGATCCAGATCGACGCGTCCTGCGTGTAGTCCACCTTCAGGCCGGGCGGCCAATTCCGGGATTCTTCCTCGACCACCGCCTTGGCGGCGTTGATCGTGTTCATCACATTCGCCCCGGCGCGCTTGACCACCTCAAGCGAAACCGCCGGGCGGCCGTTGAAGCGCGCGAAGCGGTCGGGATCGACGAAGGTGCGGCGGATATCCGCAACGTCGCCAAGCGTCACCACCGTGCCTTCCGATACCTTGATCGGCAGGCTCAGGACGTCGTCGCGGTTTTCGATCAGGCCGGGCACCTTCACGGCAAAGCGCCCCAGCCCGGTATCCAGCGACCCGGCCGGCACCAGCTGGTTGTTGCGCGTGACGGCGTTGAAGAACTGCGCCAGCGACACGCCATAGCTTTCCAGCTTGGACGGGTCGATCACGATCTCCAGAAGGTCGGCCCGCGTGCCTGAAATGTCGGCCGACAGCACCGTCGGCAGGGCTTCCAGCCGTTCCTCCAGGCGCTCGGCGATCTTGAACAGCACCCGGTCGGGCACCTCGCCCGACAGAACCATGGTGATCGACGGGTTCATCGCCGTGGAGGCCTCGGTGATGACCGGTTCCTTGGTGTCCGAGGGCAGCTCTGCCTTCGCCATGTCCACTTTCTCGCGGACCTGCCGAATGGCCTTCTCGCTGTCGAAATTGACGTCGAACTCAAGCCCGATGCTGGCGTAGCCGAGCACCGTGGTGGAGGTGATCTTTTTCAACCCCTCGATGGTGCGCAGCTGCGTCTCCATCGGGCGGACGAGCAGCCTTTCGCCGTCCTCCGGGCTGATGCCCGGATGGACGATCGAGATGTTCACGAACGGGAACTGGATGTCGGGATCGGCCTCGCGCGGGATGGCGTTATAGGCCATGAACCCGATCAGCAGGGTCGCTGCGATCATCGCATAGACGAGGCGCGTGTTGTTCACGGCCCATGTGACGATGCCGGTCATGGGCGTGCCTCAGTTCGCGCTGCTGGCGGGGGCGGCGGTCGTATCGATGGCGACGGGCGCTTCTTCGACCGCGTTCACCGCCTCACCGTCAGTCACGTATTCTTGGCCGACCGTCACCACGACCGCCGTTTCGGGCAGGCCAGCGACCCACACGCCCTCTTTGCTGTCGGACACGATCGACACCGGAACGAACCGGATTTTTCCGTCTTCGACGATCTTGACGCCGACCACGCCCTGTTCGCTCAGCGAGAGCGCAGCGGGCGACAGCCGCACCGCCGGCACCTGGGCGGTCTGGATGCGGATTTCGGCGGTAACGCCGTCGCGAAGCGCGAAATCGGGGTTCGGGACGGTCAGCTCAAGCCGGAAGGTGCGCGTCGCCGCGTCGGCGGCCGAGGCCACGAAGGTGACGGTGCCCTGGACGGTTTCCCCTGTGACGAGCCGGGCCGAGCCGGCGGTGCCGGGTTTGACCTGACCGATCTGCGCCTCGGACACGGCGCCGACCACGTGGAACGGCTCGGCCCCCACGATCCAGGCGCAGGAAGTGCCGGGCGTCATGTAGTCGCCGACCTGAACGAAACGGTTGTCGATGGTGCCGTCGAACGGCGCGCGCATGACGGTGAACGAGAGCTGCTGCTCCATGGCGCGGATATTGGCTTCCGCAGCCTCGAACGCCGCCCGGGCGGCGGCGGTCTGGGTTTCCGAACGATGCCCCTTTTTCTCAAGGGCGAGGGCGGCGTCGTATTCCAGCCTGGCCTGCCGCAGCTGGGCCTTGGCCTGATCCAGCTGGGCCTGGCGCGCCCCGACATCCAGCTCGCAGACCGGATCGCCGGCCTTGACCCGCTGGCCTTTCAGGCCCGGCACCGCCGCGACGCGGCCCGACATCTCCGCCTTAATCTGGACCTTGAGTTCCGCCTCGGTCCGCCCGCGCAGCGACAGTTCGGCGGCGTGCATTTCGTTCCGGACGGTGCGGACCCGCACCATGGTCGGCGCCTTGTCGCCGTCGGCGGCGGAAATGGGGCCGTGTTTATCGGGGTCGTGGTCGGCCCCGCCGATGGCGCCGGTGGCGACCCACAGTGTCGCCGCGATCAGCATGCCTGCGGCCCACAGGTAAGAAGAGGGAACGTTCTTAAGGAACGACATCGCGTTACTCCGCGGCCTGAGGGGCTGCTTGATTGGAAGACGTAAGGGAATCCTGGTCGCCGACACGCCCGGTGGCAGGTGGGGCTGTGGGGCGGGCGGCAGCCTCGACCCGCTTTCTGTGGCGGCGCAGATAGTCGAGACCGGCGGTCAGCGTGGCGAGCCCGAAGCCGTTGACGAAGGCTTCGCCGGCGCTTTCGGGATTGCCGCCGGTCAGCAAGTCGATCGCCTGGACCTTTTCCTCCCACAGGGCGATCTGACGGTCGATCATCGCCCTGACCCGTTCGCGCGGCAGGTCGTCGGCGAAGAGCATCGCGAAGAGGAAAGGCGAACGGTATTTCTCGTCGGGCAGGGGGCCGGTCAGGGTCTGCAGGAAATGCGTCCGCCCGGCCGGCGTGATGGCGTAGATTTTCTTGTCGCGCCCGCCCGAGCCGCCGCTCCGGACCTCGATCAAACCCTCGGCCGCCAGCCGGGCGAGGGCGGGGTAGATCGAGCCGAACGAGGCTTCGATCAGGCCGGTCGCCGAGCCTCGCTCGAGGTCTTTTTTGATGTCATAGCCGCTGGCTTCACGGCCCATCAAAGCGGCGAGACAAAGCATCCGGACGTGCAGCATGGGCGCGGTCTATATAACGGTTCGATATAGCGGGCCGGCATATTCTCGCGCCGCAGCAATGGCAAGTGACGGTTGAACACCGCCGTCGGTCGCGTGCTCTTGTGGTGAAGCGCAGGTTAAAGGCGGCGCGTCCGGCGGAGCCGGCGCTGTTGCAGGCGAAGCCGCGCGCCGTGGCGCTTATGACTCAGCCCCGCCGTCGAAGCCCGTGAATCATCCTGTCAACCATGGCGGTTAAGCCGCTGAAATGACTCCGCGATCCGCAGCTGAATCAATTTCTGAAGTTCGCCGCACCCGGTGAACAGGATTCGCTGCTGAATCGGAATCTGAGCTCCGTGCTTTCCGCGCCACGGTCCGCCGCGCCTTCGTCGCTGTCATCCGAACGTCACGCCGGTGTCATCCGGGCGTTGCCGCCGGACCGCAAAAGCCCCCTCGCAGGAACGAGTCCGCGCCCTGCGGACCAAGGGGGTTTGCATGAGATTGAAACTGAACATGTTGATGTGCACGGCGCTGACGGCCGTGGCGTTGACCTCGCCGGCGCTCGCGCGCCAGGCCGACACCGTCACCCTGACGCGCGCGCAGTACGACGCGATCATGGGCCGCCTCGAGCGGCTGGAGAAGCAGAACGCCCCGGCCGGCGGCGACGCCTCGCTGGAACAGCGCGTCCAGGATCTCGAGATCAGCCAGAGCGCCAAGATCAACGCCCTGCAGCAGCGCGCCGACGCGGTGCAGTGGAGCTTCGACAATCTGCGTCCGGTCATCAGCACCGGCGACGGCCGCTTCAGCATGGCGGTTCGCGGCCGCTTCCACTTCGACGCGGGCACCTACTCGCAGGACCCCGGTCCGAACGTTCCCGGTGGAACCGGCGAAGCCAACGTGCGCGACCTCGGTTCGGGGGCGTTCTTCCGCCGCGCCCATATCGGCATCGAGGGCAAGGCCTATCGCGATTTCGACTACGAGTTCCGTTATAACTTCGGCGGCTCGGCCGAAGAGGGCAGCGGCGCCATCCACACGATGCGCATCGCCTATAACCCGACGCCGGAAATCCGCATCAATGTCGGCTCCATCCAGCCGACCTTCACGCTCGACAACTCCACCTCGTCCAACGACATCATGTTCCTGGAGCGGTCGGCGGTCAGCAACGCGCTGGTCGAAGAGTTCGGCGGTTCGGATTCCCGCAAGGGCATCGAGCTGACCTACCTGAAGACCGGCGCGGCCGGCGGCCAGATCGACTTCATGCTGAACACCGCCTACACGACCTCGCGCATCGGCGTCCGCAACGCCGGCGCCGACGATCGGGACCATCTGCTGGGCCGCGCGGCGCTGCGCTACAAGGCCAGCGGCGATCTCGACATCCACGTGGGCGCCAACGCCGCCACGATCCTTTCGACCGGCGGCCAGGACATTCCGGGCACGGCCGGCACGGTGCGCTTCCGCGAGCGTCCCGAGCTGCGCGTCGATCCGGCCCGTCTGGTCGACACCGGCACGATCCCCGGCGAAGGCGGGACGATGTGGGGCCTTGAAGCGGGCCTCCGCTACAAGAGCCTGACGGTCCAAGGCGAGTATTTCGGCTGGGAGATCGACCGCGACCGTTCCTGCACCGGGTGCAACGCCCTGGCGTCGGACCCGAACTTCGACGGCTACTATGTTCAGGCCTCGTATGTCCTGACCGGCGAGACGCGTAGCTACAATAGCCAGTCGAGCGGCAATTCGCGCATGAATTTCGGCGCGCCGCGCCCGTCTACCCCGTTCTCGAGCGGCGGCACCTGGGGCGCATTCGAACTGGCGGCCCGCTATTCGGTGCTCGACCTCAACTACAATCTCGGATCGGCCGGAACCGCGCTGGTCGCGAACAATGGCGAGATCCGCGGCGGCAAGCAGTCGATCGTCTCCGCCTCGCTCAACTGGTACCTCAACCGCAACATCCGCGTGATGTTCCAGTACCAGAACGTCGACATCGAACGTCTCAACAATGCCGGCGTCGAGATCGGGCAGACCTTCGACAGCTTCGCGGTCCGCACCCAGTTCCAGTTCTAAGCCGCCCCCTTCAAGGCAGCCAAGGCCCCGGCGGCAACGCCGGGGCCTTTCTTATTGTGCGGGGCTGACGACCGCGAAGCTGGCGTTGGCGCGGGCGATCGGTTTGCCGTCGGCTTTGACGAAGCACTGCGCGAAGCTCAGCGTGCGGCCCGGCTTTACGAACTCGGTCTCGACCGTCAGCCACTGCCCGATCGCGGCGCGACCGAGGAAATCGACCGCCAGGCTGGCGGTCAGCAGGTGCGTTCCGCAGGGCATCCGTCGCGCGCAGGACAGCCCCATGGCGTTGTCGGCCAGAGCCGAAATCAGGCCGCCATGCAGCAGGCCGCGCGAGTTCGTGTGGGCGCGATCGACGTAAAGGCCCAATTGAACGTCGATTTCTGTGACCCGCGCGTAGATCGGCTCCCATGGGTCGGTGACGGGGCTCCTGCGGTTATGCGGCGTGAAGCCTTCCGGAGGCGGTTTCGGCATGTGGCGACCATTCGGGTGCTTGAGAATTATTAGACCAGTCTATATAGTTTTGGGTGAGAGTGAAATGGCCACACGGGCGAAACATCGCGGACGGATCGTGCGGACGGCGGCGATGCTGTTCCGGCGGCAGGGCTATGCCGCGACGGGCACGAACGAGATCGTCGCTGTCAGCGGGGCCCCAAAGGGCTCGCTCTATCACTACTTTCCCGGCGGAAAGACCGAGATCGCCGCCGAGGCGGTGGCCCATGCCGGAGCGGTGGTGACCGCGACCCTGAAGGCGCTGGCCGCCGACAAAGCCAGCGCCGCCGATGCCATCCGCGCCTATGGCGCGATGCTCGCGGGCTGGTTTGCGAAATCCGGCTTCCGGGAAGGCTGCCCCATCGCCACGACCCTGCTTGAGCTAGCGCCGGCGGAAGAGGCGGTGACGACGGCCGGTGACGCCGCGTTTTCGGGGTGGGTCGAGATATATGCCGGCGCGCTGGAGCGTGACGGGGCGTCGCCGGAACGGGCGGTGCGCCTGGCGCGCACCGCGATCGCCGCCTTTCAGGGGGCGTT
>CAZBPO010000031.1:0-425 GCA_964493795.1 uncultured Flavobacteriaceae bacterium | reverse complement strand
GGGTCCGGCGTGACGGCGGCCCCATCGCCGACGTGACAGCCGAGATCGCCGCGCTGTTCGAAAGCGCCGTCAGCCGAACCGCCCTGTGACGTAGTCTTCGGTGCGCTTCAGCTTGGGGTTGGTGAAGATCGTGTCGGTTTCGCCGTATTCGATCAGCCGGCCCAGATACATGAAGGCCGTGTTGTCGGAGCAGCGGGCGGCCTGCTGCATGTTGTGGGTGACAATCAGGATCGTATAGGTGCCCTTCAGCTCGTCGATGAGGTCTTCGATCTTCATCGTGGCGATGGGGTCGAGCGCCGAGCAGGGCTCGTCCATCAGCAGCACCTCGGGGTTGCCCGCGATGGCGCGCGCGATGCACAGGCGCTGTTGCTGGCCGCCGGAAAGGCCCAGCGCGCTTTCGTTCAGGCGATCCTTGACCTCGTCCC
>CAZBPO010000030.1:10731-18331 GCA_964493795.1 uncultured Flavobacteriaceae bacterium | reverse complement strand
TCCCGCTGGAAAAACTGCCGCAAAGCGTTCAGGTGCTGACCGCCGCCGATCTGGCCGATCGCGGCGTCGTTTCGATGAGCGACGCGCTGCGCGCCGTGCCCTCGGCCGGACCGGGTGGATCGCGCACCACCCCCTATCAGAGCTTCACGCTGCGTATCCGGGGCTTCCTGGCCGACCAGATGCGCAATGGCGTGCGCCAGCGCTATTACGAGGACGTCGATGCATCCTCGATGAGCAATGTCGAGCGGATCGAAGTGCTGAAAGGCCCGTCGGCCGTGCTGTATGGCGAGTCGGCGGTCGGCGGCATCGTCTCGATCATCACCAAGCGCCCGCGCCGTGAATTCGGCTGGGGAGGCGCGGTGACGGCCGGGTCGTTCGACCGCTTCGCCCTCAGTTTCGACGTGACGGGGCCGCTGTCGCAGGAGGCCGGCCTGTATGGCCGGGCGACCGGCGAGATCGAGCGTTCGGGCACGTTCATCGACTTCATGGACCTGCATCGCGAGAATACCGGCCTGTCGCTGACCTGGTCGCCGTCAGAACGGATCACGACCTATCTGGTGCTGGAATGGCAGCGCCGCGAGACGCTGCGCAATCCCGGCCTGCCGGTGATCGGCACGGTCGTCTCGAACGGCGTGGCCACGGTGTCGAACGGGGCCTTCCTTGGCGAACCGGCGCATTCCAGGCAGGAATCGCAGGCCCCGCTGGTGCAGCTTTGGTCCGATATCGCGCTGGGTGGCGAATGGACGCTGACGCCGCGCTTGTCCTATTCGGGTTTCGAAACCGAATTCATGCAGTTCCGCCTGCGTCCGATGTCGGCCGACAACGTGACGGTCACCCGCAACGGCCGCTACGGGCACGAGGACGACCACTACACGATCATGCAGCTCGACGTGTCGGGCCGCTTCCGGACCGGCGCGATCAGGCATGCCGTGCTGTTCGGCGTGGAGTACGACCGCGAGCGCAGCTCGTTCTATCAGGAGAACATGGTGGGCGTGCCGGGCATCGACGCGCTCGACCCCGTTTATGCCTATGACCCGGCCTTCGTGTTCGCTTTCCACAACGCCTACAACATCGACGGCTGGGCGATCTACGCGCAGGATGTGATCGACCTGACCGACGACTGGAACGTCGTGGCGGGCCTGCGCTGGTCGCAGATCCGCGCCTTCGGCAGCGGTTATGACGCATCCACGGTCGATCACTGGACCTGGCAGCTGGGAACCACCTATGACCTCGGCGGCGGCGTCTCGCTGTATGGCGGCTACAACATGGGCTTCGACGTCGAGAGCACCGCCGGATCGCGGTCGCGCGACGGATCGCCGTTCAAGCCCGAGGAGTCGGATCAGGCCGAACTGGGGCTGCGCCTCGACCTCGATGCGCTGCGGTTGAGCGCCTCGCTGTTCCAGATCCGCAAGCGCAACGTGATGACGACGGACCCTGTCGATCCGGACTATTCGGTCCAGACCGGCGAGGTGCGGGTGCGCGGCCTGGAGGTGGAAGGCGCGTGGCGCATAACGCCCGGCATGACGCTGCGCGGCGGCTATGCCTGGTTGAACGGGAAAGTGACGCGAAGCAATAACGGCGACGAGGGCGGCGCGATCGGCGATCTGCCCAGACACAGCGTCAGCGCCTTCGTGACCTGGCGCGCCGAAACGGTTCCGCTGGAACTGCGCGCCGGCTTCAACCACTTTTCCTCACGCGCCCTGTTGAACGGCAGCGACGTCACGCTGCCGGCCTTCACGACCGTGGACGTGGGCGCGTCGTACGACTTCGAGACGTTCCGCGTTTCGCTCGCCGCCACCAACCTGCTGGACGAGCGCTATTACACGGCGAGCGGCAACGCCTTCGCGGTCTATGCGGGCGATCCGCGTCAGATCTCGCTGACGCTGTCGCGCGGCTTCTAGGAGGGCGCAATGGAAGACGACCGTCTGAAACGCGCCGGCCTCTACCGCACCATCTGGCGCTGGCATTTCTATGCCGGCCTGTTCGTCGCGCCGGTCCTGGTGATCCTGGCCGTTTCGGGCGGTCTCTATCTCTACAAGAACGAGTTAGAGTCGGTCTGGTACGGCGCGCTGGTGGCCGGAACGGATGGACCGGCCACGCCGCTTTCAAGACAGGCCGCAGCCGTCGCGGAGGCTTTCCCGGGCTCGCAATTGCGGCAGGTCTCGCTGCCGCCCGCCGAAGGCCGGGCTTCGGAATGGAAGATCGCGACGCAGGGCGACGAAAACCTGACGGTCTTCGTCGATCCGGCGACGGCGGCGGTGAACGGCGCGATCGCGTCGGAGACGCGCCTGATGACGGTGGTGGCGAACATCCACGGCGGCGACATCATCGCCCCCGTGGGCGGCTATGTGGTGGAGCTGGCGGCCTGCTGGACGCTGGTTCTGATCGCCACCGGCCTGTACCTGTGGTGGCCGCGCGGGCGGCGCGGCGGCGTCTTCGCGCCGCGCCTGAAAACGCGCGGACGCCAGCTGCTTCGCGACCTGCATGCCGTTCCGGCGGTGTGGAACGCCGCCATCGTGGCGTTTCTGGTCCTTTCGGGCCTGCCATGGTCGACATTCTGGGGCGTTCAACTGTCGAAGCTGGGAACCTTGAGCGAGATCACCGCGCCCTCGCCCAATTTTGAGATGCATCAGCCCGATCATCAGCAGCATATGCAGGATGCCGGGCGCGACATTCCCTGGTCGATCCGCCACGCCCCGGCGGCCGGAGACGGACATGACCACCATGCCGATCATCACGCCGGTCATCCCCCCGGTCTGGACGAGCTGATGGCGCTTGCGGCGGCGAACGGGATCGACCGGCCCGGCCTGCGGATCTTTCTGCCCAAGCCCGGGCACAGCGGGACGATCATGCTGAGCCATGTGCCGGACGCGGCGCAGGACCAGCGCACGATCGACCTGGACCCGGCCACGGGCGCGGTGCGCCGCAACGCCGGATGGGACGCGTATAGTCCGCTGGCCAAGGCCGTGGAGTTCGGGACGATGACGCATATGGGCCGCCAGTTCGGCGAACCGAACCGGTTGCTGATGCTGGCGAGCTGCATCGTGCTTCTGACGACGGTGATCATGGGCGTGCTGATGTGGTGGCGCAGACGCCCCGCGCCTTCCCCCGCAGCGACCGCCGAGCGGCGGCGGCCGGGGGCGCCCGTCATCGCGATCGCCGTCACGCTGGGCGTCCTGTTTCCGCTATTGGGCGCATCGCTTGTCGCGATCGCCCTGATCGAACTTCTGCTGGGCGCGTTGAAAGCGCGCGACCGGCAGGCCGCCACCTGAGACCTGCGAACGCCGCCGAACCCCGGCGCAGAAACGAGGAGAGACGACATGAAGATTTCACTGATCCTGGCCACCCTGCTGGCGGCCGCCGCCCTGCCCGTCGCCAACGCGCATAATCACGACGGCCATCACGGGCATGAGCATCACGAAGCCGAGGCCGCGCCTGAGGTGCGCGTCGAGGACGGCTGGGCCAGAGCGGCAATGGCCGGGCGCAACGGCGCCGCCTATGGCCGCGTGGTGAACGGCACGGGCGAGGCCGACCGCCTGATCGCCGTGAAGGGCGACATCGCCGCCGCCGTGGAAATCCACGAGATGACGATGGAAGACGGCGTGATGCGGATGCGCAAGCTGGAGGCGCTGGACGTGCCGGCGAACGGCGCGGTCGAGCTGAAGCCCGGCGGCAACCACATCATGCTGATCGGGCTGAAAGACGCGCTGAGCGAAGGGGGCAGCCTGTCGCTGACATTCGTGTTCGAGAAGGCCGGCGAGGTGAACGTCGATCTTCCCATCCGCAAGGCGGGCGCGCACGGCCATGACAAGCACTGAAGGCCGGCGCGGCAGCCGCCTGCCGCTTGTGGCCGCCTTCATTGCGGTCTTCGGGATCGCGGCGGGCGTCATCACCTGGCTGATGCAGGACATGCCGCGCCCGCCATCCGCCGTCGCGGGCCCCGCGACGCCCATGGCCGATTTCGTGCTGACCGATCAGGACGGCAAGCCGTTCGACAGCCGCTCGCTGCGCGGCCGGGCGGCGCTGGTGTTCTTCGGCTTCACCCACTGTCCGGATGTCTGCCCCACGACGCTGGCGGCGATGACGCATGTGCTCGAGACGCTGGGGCCGGACGCCGACAAGGTGCGGCCCATCTTCATCAGCGTGGACCCGGAACGCGACACGCCCGAGGCGCTGAAGCTGTATGGCGAGATGTTCGATCCGCGAATCGTGATGCTGACCGGATCTCCCGCCCAGATCGCGGCCGTCGCGAAGGGCTGGTATGTCTATTACGAGCGCCAGCCGACCGGCGCGGCCGGCGACTATCTGGTCGACCACACCGCGTCGGTGTTCCTGGTGGATCGCGAGGGTCTGTTCCGCAGCACGTTCGACTTCCACGAGGACGAGACGGTCATCGTGGACAAGGTAAAGCTGCTGATCGAACGGTGACGTCGCGCCGGGTTTCAGCCCGGCGCGCTCATCACGTCTTTCACCTTGGCGGCCAGCTCCTGAAGCGGGAACGGCTTTGAGATGAAGTGGGTGTCCTCGTCGGCCTCGGCCTGCTTGCGGAAGCTGTCTTCGGCATAGCCCGACATGAAGATGATGCGCATGTCCTTGCGGATCGTGCGGGCGATCTTGGCGACCTCGGGGCCATCCATGCCCGGCATGACGACGTCCGACACCATCAGATGGATGCGCTTGTCGAAGGCGCGGATGATCTCCAGCGCCTCGTCGCCGCCGCTGGCTTTCAGCACCTCGTAGCCGCGCATCTCGAGCGCGCGCGCCGTGAGGCTGCGGACCGAGTCATCGTCCTCGACCAGCAGGATCGTGCCGATGCCGGTGAGATCGCGCGCCGGCGCTGACTTCGCGGCCTCTTCTTCCTTGTCCGCCTTGGCCTGTTCGGCGCTGGCGATATAGCGCGGCAGATAGATCTTGAACGTCGTACCCTTGCCGAGTTCGCTTTCGGGGAACACGAAGCCGTCCGACTGCTTCACGAAGCCATAGACCGATGCGAGGCCGAGGCCGGTGCCGTGGCCGACTTCCTTGGTGGTGAAGAACGGCTCGAAGATCTTGGCGAGGTTTTCCGGCGCGATGCCGGTGCCGGTGTCGGCAACTTCGATCAGCACATACTCGCCGGGGGTGAGGATCTGATAGCCCTGCTGGCGCGATTCCGGCTCGGTGACGTTGCGCGTGCGGATGGTCAGCGTGCCGCCGTCGGGCATCGCGTCGCGCGCGTTGACGCCCAGATTGATGATCATGTTGTCGAACTGCGCCTGGTCGACGCGGACCGGCCAGATGTCGCGGCCGAAATCGTGCGCCAGCGTGACCCGCTCGGTGAGCAGGCGATGCAGCATCTCGCCGAGGTCGGCGACCAGATCGGTGACCGGATGCACCTTGGGCGTCAGCGTCTGCTGGCGCGAGAAGGCCAGCAGATGCCGCACCAGCCGCGCCGCCCGGTTGCCGGAATTCTTGATCTGCATGAGATCGGCGAAAGACGGATCGCCCGCCTTGTGACGCAACAGCAGCATCTCTGCATAGCCGTTCATGGCGGTGAGGATGTTGTTGAAGTCGTGCGCGACGCCGCCGGCGAGCTTGCCGACCGCCTGCATCTTCTGCGCCTGCAGGAACTGCATCTCGATCGACTTGAGATTGGTCATGTCGATGACATGCAGCGCCACGCGGTCGACCGTGCCGTCGGCGGCCTTGATCGGCAGGGCGTGAAGCTGGCCCAGCCCGCCTGCAGCGAAGCGCACTTCGGCAGGCGGCGCGGCCTCGCCGCTCGAAACGGCCGCCCGCAGCGCGCCTGAGGCGAGATCGCGGTCGTCCTCGGCGATCAGGTCGGTCAGCTTGCCGCGGTTCAGCGCGGCCGCATCGTCGGCGTGGATGAAGCGGGCGAAGGCCGGGTTGGCTTCCGAGATGACGCCATCGGGCGTCACCAGAGCCATGGCGACCGGCGCACCGCGGAAAAGATGGCCATAGGCAGCGTCCGGGCCGAAGCCGGGGGCGCTGGATTCGCCTTCGGGCACGATCTGGCGCTCGGCCAGCACCACGACCTCGGCGCCGGCCTCGCGGTCGCCCTCGGTGACCTCGGCCAGCGGATGGAAACGCCACAGCGTGAGGCGCTGGTCGGCGCGGCCGCGCGCCATGCTCTCCACGCTGATGCGACGCCAATGGGCGACGCCGTTCTCGGTGGTGCGGATATCGGCGGTCGCGCCGCCGCCTTCGGTCGCCACGCGCGACAGACGGTAGAGCCGAGCGGCCATGTCGGCGTCGGGGCGGATAGCGAGTTCGGGCGGCAGGGCAACGGAGCCGCCGCCGCTCATCTCGCGATAGGACAGATTGGCGAAGACGATCGTGCCGTCGGCCCGTGTGACGGCGAGCGGATCGCCGAAGCCCTCGAAAGCCGAGGCGAGCATCCGCGCGCGCCGGTCACGCGCGCCCGAGCCCGGGCGGCGCATGGCGATGGCGGCCAGCACGCCGACGCCCACCACAGTGAGGCCGATCAGCAGCGCCAGCCCGGCGATGCCCGCCTCGCGATGATAGATGACCGCCAGGATCGCGGCGGCGAAAGAGATGCCGAGGCAGAAGGCCGACAGGATAAGCGCCGCCCGTCCGCCGGGATTGCCCTGCCCGCGCCGTGCCGCGGGCGCAGGATCGGTCGCTTCCGACGCAAGCTCGTCGATCAAGGTGTGATGTTCCGCCGCCATTCGCCGTCCCTTGTAAACCCGTCAGGACTCGTTCGATTCGGACACGTTACGAGCGTTTGTGTTGATTCATCGTTAGCCAAACGACTCCGGAATCTTAACGGCGTCAATTGGCGCGGCGCTTCTTCATGACGAAGCCGATGATCTGGGCGACCGCCTTGTAGTGCTCGACGGGGATCTCGGCGTCGACCTCGACCGCGGCATAGAGGGCGCGGGCGAGCGGCGGGTTCTCGACGATGGGGATCTCGTGCTCGCCCGCCAGTTCGCGGATCCTGAGGGCCAGCGCATCGACGCCCTTCGCCACGCATTTCGGCGCGGCCGTGACGCCGGACTCGTATTTCAGCGCGACGGCGTAGTGGGTCGGGTTGGTCACGATGACGGTGGCCTCGGGCACAGCCGCCATCATCCGCTTGCGGCCACGCTCCATGCGGACCTGGCGGATTTTCATCTTCACCAGGGGGTCGCCTTCGGACTGTTTCATTTCGTCGCGTATGTCCTGCTTGGACATGCGCATGCGCTTCATGAAGGTGTAGCGCTGCCAGAACCAGTCGATGGCGGCGAAGATGGCGACGACCGCCAGCACCGCGCCCAGCATCCGTGTCACCAGGGCCAGCGCCGCCGCGCCGGTCGCGCGCGGGTCGGCGTCGATGAGGCCGAGGACCGCCGGCGTCTCGGGCCACACCGCCCAAACGGCGGCCGCCCCGGCGCAGGTGACCTTGAGCAGGCCCTTGGCGAAGTTCACCAGCGCCTCGCCGCCGAACAGCCGCTTGGCGCCCTTGGCCGGCGAGAGCTTGGAGAATTTGATTTTCAGCTTTTCGCCCGTCAGCACCAGCGGCGCCTGGACGAGATTGCCGGCGATCGCACCGATCAGCATGGCGACGAACTTTCCGCCGCGATCGCAGTTCGTGCATCAGGCT
>CAZBPO010000030.1:8844-10721 GCA_964493795.1 uncultured Flavobacteriaceae bacterium | reverse complement strand
CGGCACCGCGAGGATCAGCGCCAGCGCCCCGGCGGCGGCCCAGACGATGGGGCCGATGCCCTGGGACGAAACGTCGAAGCTTTCCGCATGGGCGATGAAGGTGGTGAAGCGGTCGACGAAGATCGAACCCGCCTCAGCCCCCCACACGACGATGGCGAAGGTGCCGGCGCTGAGCGTGGCGAAGGTGACGAGATCCTGACTGCGGGGGAAGTCGCCCTTCTCGCGCGCGTCCTGCAGCTTTTTCTGTGTTGGGTCTTCTGTGCGTTGGCTGTCGTCTTTCTCCTCGGCCATCGCGCTACCTCGCGAAGGCCGAGAAGGCTTCGGCGAAGCGATCCAGGAAGATCTGCATCATCAACCCGAGAAGCAGCAGGAGAAGGCCGAAACCAGCCATGATCGACAGCGGCATGGCGATGAAGAAAACCTGGAACTGGGGCATCAGCTTGGAGACCACGCCCAGCCCGGCATAGAAGACGAGGCCCAGAACCAGGAACGGCGCGGTGAGCTCGATGCCCAGCAGGAAGCTGGACGAGACGAAGCGCACGACCAGCTCGAGAAAATCGGCGACCGGCGGCGCGACGCCCGGCTGGAACAGCTCGTAGGAGCGCCCCAGCGCGCCGAACAGAAGCTGATAGGCCCCGGTCGCGAACAGCAGCACGATGCCCAGCGTCACCAGGAAGGTCGCCACGATCGCGCCCTGCGCGCCCTGGGCCGGATCGACATTGATCGCGAAGCCGAGCCCGGTCTGCATCGCGATTACGTTGCCCGCGACGTTGAGCGAGGTCAGCAGCAGCCGGGCCGAAACCCCGATGGAGAGCCCGATCAGCGCCTCGACGCCGACCAGCAGGAACAGCGACCCGCCATCGCCGGGCAACGCCGGCATGGAGGGCCCAAGCGGCCCGAGCATCAGAAACGAGAGCGCCAGCCCCAGGCCGAGGCGGAAACGCGGCGAGACATAGCCTTCGCCGAAGCCGGGAAACACCATCAGCATCGTGCCGAGACGCGCGAAGATCAGCAGAAAGGCGAAGACCTGCTGCGGCCCGATCTGGTCGAGGACAGGAATGCCCGGCATGGCCGCCCCTAGGGCGTCGCCATGCGCACGAAGATCTCGGTCATGTAGCCGCCAAGCTGCTGCGCCATGAAGGGCAGCATCAGCAGCACCACAAGGAACACGGCGACGATCTTGGGCACGAAGACGATGGTCGCTTCCTGGACCTGGGTAAGCGCCTGGAGGATGCCGATGCCCGTACCGACCACCAGCGCGACCAGCATGACCGGGCCGGCCACCAGAAGCAGGACCCAGATCGATTCCCGGGCGATATCAAGGGCTTCCGCGCCGGTCATTACACGGGCATCCGCATGATTTCCTGATAGGCCGAGATCATCCGGTCGCGCAGCGCGATCACCGTTTCCAGCGTCGTCTCGGCGTTGGCGACGGCCGTGACCACATCGACCAGCTCGGCCTTGCCGGAGGCGCTGGCAGCCATGGCCTGCTCGCCGGCCTTGGTGGTGCCGACCGCGTCGTCGAGGACGCCGGCGAGCGCCGCGCCGAAGCCGCCGTCGCCGGAGCCGCCCGTCGCCGCCGTGGGCTGAGGGGCGCTGGAATAGGCGCGGAGCGCCGATGCGATGTCGATCGTCATCCGGATTAACCCCGCCGCAGCAGGTCGAGCGTGCGCGCCATCATGCTGCGCGCCGCGTCGACGACGTTGAGATTGGCTTCATAGGCGCGCTGCGCCTCGCGCATATCGGTCATCTCGATCAGCGAATTCACATTCGGCATCATGACATAGCCCGCCTCGTTGGCCGCCGGATGGCCCGGATTGAACTGGAGCTTGAACTCGGACTTGTCGCGCACGGTGCGATCGACCCGCACCACGGCT
>CAZBPO010000030.1:3813-8834 GCA_964493795.1 uncultured Flavobacteriaceae bacterium | reverse complement strand
GTCGCATCGTCGACCGCTTCCTTGAAGGTGACGACCTGGCGCTGATACGGCTTGCCGTCGGCGCCCTGGGCCGTGGATGACGCGTTCGCGATGTTCTCGGCGATGACGCGCATGCGGTCGGACTGGACCTTCATGCCGCTGGCCGCGGTCGTCATCGACTTGGTGATATCCATCGCCATGAGAAGGGCTCCTTACCTCTGGCCGCCGGCGGCGATACGGATCATCGACAGGGCCTTGCGGTAGAGCTGGGTCACCGTCGCGTAGTCCATCTGGGTCGACGAGACCTTCATCATCTGCTCTTCCAGCACCACCGAGTTGCCGTTGGGGGTGGATTCAGTGTCGGGCATGTCCTTGATGCGGAAACTCCCCGCCGGCGCGCCTGGCGCGGCGATATGCATCGGGCTCGTGACGGCGAGGCGCGGCGCGGCGGCATCGCCGGCGGCGATCGCCGCGAAGTCCGGGGCCTCGACGTCGCGGGCGCGGTATCCCGGCGTGTTGGCGTTCGCGATGTTCTCAGCCAGCACCGTCTGACGGGCCGACAGGAACGACATGCGCTCGCGCATGGTCTGGAACAATGGAAGCTGGGTGAGGTCCATCGCAGCCGATTCCCGCGGCGGGTATGGTTGACGCCGCCTTAACCGGCAGAATGTGCCGGGTGAGGTTAACGGGGCTTTAAGAGAGGTGAATCCGCCCGGGCCGCCTTCGTTAATCGACCTTAACGCGCCATTAACCACGGTTAACGCAAAGGTACCCGCGCGGCAGAAGGCCGCCTGGACGACGCATGGACCTCGACGCCCTTATCCGGATGGCGGCTGCGCTTGGCGCGGTGCTGGGGCTCGTGCTGCTGGCGGCCTGGGCGATGCGCCGCTTCGGCTTCGCCGGCCTCGCCAATCCCAAAGCCGGCGAGCCGCGCCGGCTGTCGGTGGTGGAGGCGCGCACGCTGGACGCCCGCCGCCAGCTAGTGCTGGTGCGCCGGGACGGGGTCGAGCACCTGCTGTTGCTGTCGCCGAATTCGGAGACAGTGGTCGAGACCGGCATCCCGGCGCGGGAGAGTGCGTCGTGAAGATCTGGCCGCGTCGCCGCGCCGTCGTGTTCGCGCTGGCGTCGCTGGCGTTCGGCGTGGCGACGACCGCCATCGCCCAGTCGGTGACGGTGGATCTTGGCGGTGGCGACGGCCTGACCGGTCGGATCGTGCAGCTGGTGCTGCTGGTCACCCTGCTTTCGGTCGCGCCCTCGATCCTCATCATGGCGACGAGCTTCGTCAGGATCGTCGTCGTGCTGTCGCTGTTGCGGACGGCGATCGGGCTTCAGCAGAGCCCGCCCAACGTCGTGATCGTGTCGCTGGCGCTGTTTCTGACCGCCTTCATCATGGCGACGCCACTGACCCAGGCCTGGGAACAGGGCGTGCAGCCGATGCTGAACGACGAATTGTCGCTGGAGGAAGGTTTCGCCCGGGCCAGCGCCCCGGTCGCCACCTTCATGCTGGCGCATACCCGGCCGGACGATCTGGCCATGTTCTTCGACCTCTCGAAACAGCCGCCGCCGCAGGAACCGACCGCGACGCCGCTGACCGTGCTGGTGCCCGCTTTCATGATCTCCGAGCTGAGACGGGCCTTCGAGATCGGGTTCATGGTGTTCCTGCCCTTTCTCATCATCGACCTGGTGGTCGCCTCGCTGCTGATGTCGATGGGCATGATGATGCTGCCGCCGATCGTGATCTCGCTGCCCTTCAAGCTGATCTTCTTCGTTCTGGTGGACGGCTGGCGGATGATCGTGGGCAGCCTGGCGGCCAGTTACGGGTTGTAGCGGGCCGCCCGGGCACGATATTCGCTTGGCGGCCGGACCATGACGGCGCACACGGAAAACGGCGGCCGGACGGCATGACGCTGAAACAGATCATCTGCATCAAATGGGGCGCCAAATACGGCCCCGAATACGTCAACCGGCTCTACGGCATGGCGGCGCGCAACGTCACGCCGCCCTTCACCTTCACCTGCTTCACCGACGACCCTGAGGGGCTGCGGCCGGAAATC
Organism: uncultured Flavobacteriaceae bacterium; assembly: GCA_964493795.1. GTDB lineage: Bacteria > Pseudomonadota > Alphaproteobacteria > Micropepsales > Micropepsaceae > JADZAI01. Next base: position 6,801 of record CAZBPO010000030.1, on the reverse strand, counting down.
CTGCACGCCCCCCTGCCCGTCTTCGACGTGACCATGCCGACCGGCACCCCCGGCATGTGGCCCAAGAGCCGGCTGTGGGGCGAGCGGCTGGGCGATCTGACGGGGCCGGTCCTGTTCCTCGACCTCGATCTCGTCATCACCGGATCGCTGGACGACTTCTTCACCTTCGGTCCGGCGGACGGCGTGGTGGTGGCGCGAAACCCTGTGCGTCCGCTGGAGCGCCTCGGCCAGACCTCGGTCTTCCGCTTTCCGGTCGGCAAGCTGGCGGCGATGCAGGCCGTCTTCGCCGCCGACCCACAGGGCATCGCCAACAAATATCGCTACGAGCAGCGCTTCCTCACCAACAACGCGCCCGGCGGGGTGACGTTCTTCCCCAGCGCCTGGGTGCGGCATTTCCGGCAGAACTGCCAATACCCGTTCCCGCTGAACTACGTTTTCACGCCGCGCCTGCCCAGGGATGCGCGCATCGTGATCTTCCCAGGCGGGCTCAAACCCCAGGACGCGGTGGAAGGCACCTACCATACGGGCTGGCCGCATCTCAGCCGCCGCGCCCATCTCGCCGCGCTGTTCAACGGCCGGCGCAAGGACCGCGCCTTCAGCCATCTGCGCCACTATCTGCTGCCGACGCCCTGGGTCGCCGACCACTGGCGCGAATGACCTTTCAGCCGAACTGAGCGGCGTATCGGTCGGGCTTGAAGCCGATGAGCAGCGTCTGGCCGACCGAGAGCACCGGGCGCTTGATCATCGAAGGCTGGGCCAGCATCAGCGCGATGGCCTTGCCCGCGTCGATATCGGCCTTGTCGGCGTCTGGCAGCTTGCGGAAGGTGGTGCCGGCGCGGTTGAGCAGAACCTCCCACCCAAGCTTCTTCACCCAGCCCTCCAGCGTCGCGCGGTCGATGCCGGACGTTTTGTAGTCGTGGAAGGCATAGGCGACGCCGTGCTGGTCGAGCCAGTCGCGCGCCTTCTTCATCGTGTCGCACGCCTTGATGCCGTAGATCGTGACGCCCTTCGCCATGCTGTGTCTCCTGCTTTTGGGCCGCTGATAGGACAGGCGCGCGCGCCGACGCAATGCCGGCTCTTTCAAGCATGCGCCGCGCGGCCTAGTGTCCGGCCCGCAAATATCGGGAGATACGCCATGGATCTGGGATTGAACGGCAAGAAGGCGGTGGTGCTGGGCGGCACGCGCGGCATCGGACGGGCGATCGTCGAAACGCTGATCGCCGAAGGTGCCGCCGTGGCGCTGTGCGCCCGCAACGCCGCGCAGGTCGAGGAGACCGTGACCGCCCTGAAGGCCAAAGGCGCGACGGTGACCGGCGGTGCGGTCGATGTCGTCGATGCGGCGGCGCTGGGCGCGTGGATCGGGGCTGCCGCCGGCGAACTGGGCGGGATCGACATCCTCGTCTCCAATGCCGGAGCTATGGCGCAGGGCAATACGCGCGAGGCCTGGGAAGCGAATTTCAAGCTCGACGTTCTGGGCGGCGCGGTGGCCGCGCTCGACGCGGCCCGGCCGCATCTTGAGAAGTCGGCCGCCGAAGCCGGCGACGCCGCCTTCGTCATCATCTCGTCGGTCTCGGCGGCGGAAAGCGACCGCGCCGACAGCTATGGCCCGATCAAGGCCGCGTTGATCCATCTCGCCAAAGGCATGGCGCGCGAGAACGCGGGCAAGCATGTGCGCGTGAACGTCGTCTCGCCCGGCACCGTCTATTTCAAGGGCGGCATCTGGAACTGGGTCGAGGAGAACCACAACGCGATGTACAAGCAGGCCTTCGAGCGTAACCCGATGGGCCGCATGGCGACGCCGCAGGACATCGCCAACGCCGCCGTGTTCCTGGCGAGCCCCGCCTCGTCGTTCACCACGGGCGTCAATCTGCTGGTCGATGGTGCGATCTCGCGGCGCGTGAACTTCTAGTTCGCCGCCGTGCCGCCCGTCGGGCGGCCGAGACCGAGGCTGCGCAGGAAGGCGTCGAGCGTGTCGATGCCGGCGATCGACTTGGCCATGTCGCGGAAGGCGACACCGCCGGGGTCGGCGGCGCGGGTGACGACCTCGAACGCCGCCGCCTCGGGCGTATCGGCCATCAGGACGACGAAACGGTCGCGCAGCGATCCCAGACCCGTTTCGTCATCAGCCATCGTGTAGGCGATGGCGGCGCGCAGAATGTCGTAGCGATCCTGCCCGTCGAGCGGCGTCGCGACCTTGTGGCGTCCCTCGATCAGGATCTCGACGGCGGCTGCGACTTCGGGCCAGCGCGATCCTGCCCACAGCACGTCGGCGCGCAGACGGTTGGCTTCGGGCGTTTCGTCCTGGTCGAACGCCTCAAGCGCCGCATCGTACTGCTTGAGATCGCTGAGCGCCCGCGCGCTGAGCAGCCGGCGCTGGGCGGCGAGCGCCTCGGGCAGACGGGTCTGCGACGACGCGCGCAGGGTGGCGAGCGCCTTCTCGGGCTTCTTGTCCATCAGATAGACGGCCGCCAGCTTGGCCGAAATCTGCGCCTTGGCGACGCCGTCGAGGCGGCGGTCGACCTGGTGCTGAAGCAGCTCGGCCGCCTGCTCCAGCAGGTCGACGGCGATCAGACGGTCGGCGAGACGCCGCACCATCTCGTCGCCCATCGCGCCGATGGGCGTGAGTTCCTTGAAGTCGTAATAGAGGCCGAGCGCCTGAATCGGCGTGAGCGCGTCGGCCTCGCCCTGAAGAAAGAGCGCTTCGAAGACGGACGCCATCTCGGTGTGAATGCGCCGCGTCTCTTCGGCGCGCGGGAAGCCGAGAACGGCGGCGCGCAGGGTCTGCAAGCCGTTGCGATAGTCTTTCGCCGCGATCTGGAGATTGCCCAGCCTGCGCAGCAGCCCCAGCTCTATGCTGTCGCCGCGCCACTGCCAGCGCAGCTTGTCGAGCGCGACGATCGCCTCGGCCGGCGCCAAAGCACCGGAATTCACCTGAAGCACGATTTCGGACAGCGCCGCCCGGATCGCCAGCGGACGGTAGCCCGACTT
>CAZBPO010000030.1:0-3803 GCA_964493795.1 uncultured Flavobacteriaceae bacterium | reverse complement strand
ACTTGCGCACCACGCCGTAGAGCCGCAACGCCTCGCCGTCGCGCTTGAGCCGTTCGGCCAGCATGCCGGCGAGAAGCTGCGCCTCGAGCGCCAGCGGCGGCGGCGTCCCGTCGCGCGGGATTCCGCCGAGCATGCGGTCGGCGACGTCGAGCGCATTGGTTTCGATCGCGGCGCGCGCCCCCGCGACGCGGAAACGGGCCTGCCAGTCGGGGCGGAAATCGGCCAGAGCGATCTCGCCGCGCACCATGAAGTCGCGCGCCTGGCCCCACTTCTCAAGACCTGCGGCCGCCAGCCCACGCCACAACTGCGCAGCCGGATCGTCGTCGAGGCTGCGCGAGGACAGATCGGCCTCGGCCTGGGGGAAGCGCTGCATCAGGATCAGAGCCGCGGCACGCAGCGCGCGGAACGCTGGATCGCCGGTGACCGCCTCGTCGTCGGCGACGAGCATCTGCAGCACGCCCAACGCCTCGGGTCCGAGATCATGCGCCAGATAGAAGCGCGCCAGCGCCAGACGCCCGGCCTCAGCGCCCTCGCCTTCAGGGTCGATCGCGCCGATGAGGCGGCTGCGCTCGGCGAGGAACAGGCCTTCGCCGCGCCAGGCCGCGAAGTCCATCGCGGCCGGCCGGCGCTCGTCGCCCAGCGCGCTGCGGGCGAGCGTGTAGTCCGACACCGAGCCGGCCGACAGGGTCAGCCCGGCGGGCGTGCCGATCACCACGTCATGTTCGTCAAGCGTGACCGTGAGGTCGTCGACGAAAGGACGGATGACGAGACCCTGCGCCGTGGCGTCGGCGGCGAATTCGACATAGCTGCGCGCCCCGATGACGCCCTTGGGCTCGCCGCCGGCCAGCACCAGGATCAGCCGTTCGCCGCTGCGCGGATCGGGCAGTTCGACCATCGCGCCCGAACGCGCCAGCGTCGCCCGCACCTTGGCCGGTCCGACTGTGCGCGCATCGCGCAGCAACGCGACCGGGCGCGGCGGCTCAAGCGGGTCCGGCGAGATCACCGCGGTCCAGCCGCCGCCTGCGACGCCCGCCGTCACCGACAGCGGACGGACCGTGACGAGCGTGAGCACCGAGACGCCGTTCACCTCGGCGAGATCAGCGTTCACGATCAGATCCTTGTTCGAGCGCAGGATCGCGGCGACATCGACCGCGCCCATCCCCTTCACGGCGACGACGATGCGGTCGCCGCGCCGGAACATCGCGGCCGGCGCATCGGCCAGAGCCGGCAGCGTGAGCGTAATCTCGTCGCGGCTGCGCGCCGCCTTGAACTTGGGCGGCTCGGCCGGCGGGGCGGTCTCGGCGACAGGCTTTTCGGCTGGCGGCGGGGCTGCGGCAGGCGGTTCCTCGGCCGGCGTCGTGACGGCGGCGCCATCGGTGCCCGGCCGCAGAGACGGCCCGCCTTCCGGCTGATCGGAGCCTGTATCCGCGACGTCCTTGGGCTTGGCCGCAGGCGCGGGTGGCAGCATCTCGTCAGGCACCACGACCGTCGGCCCGGCGTCCTTGTCGTTCTTGGGTGCCTTCACGTCGAAGACGATGCGGTTCTTGTCGCGGAAATGCTCGACCGGCGAACCGCTGTCGACCTTGATCTCGAGCAGCGTCTCGTCGTCGCCCGCGCTTGAGCTGGCGCTCTTCACGAAGGCGGGCGGAACGTTGTTGAGCCGGCCGACGTCGATCTTGCCTTCGCGCGCGAAGACGACCTTGACCGTGCCTTCGTGGATGGTCGCCTTGTACTCGACGCGCTCGCCCCAGTCGAAGCTGAGCCTCGTGCGGTCTTCGCGAACCGCGATCCTGAGCCTCACATCGGCCGGCGGTCGAGGACCAACCGGCTTGGCGTTGGGATCACGAATATCTTCGGGGTCCTCGGTCATCGACGGCGGCAACAGGTCGATCGCGACCAACGGACCGCCGACGCTTTGGTGGACGCGGAATTTTCCGGTCAGCGACATCCGCAGCGTCCGCATCGAAGGGTCCTGCCGGATCACCGAGACGTAGTCGTCGAGCGGCACGCTGAGGACGTCGGGCGGGAACTGGAAGGGCCGCGCGAAGGTGACGACCAGAATGCCGTCGGCGATGGTGGCCTCGGCGCTCACGGGCTTGGGCCAGCCGAACACGATGCGCGCATAGCCCTTCGACGTATCGACCGAGATCGACACGGTTTCGGCCACCTGCGCGAACGCCGAAGCGGCGGCGAAGATCGCCGCCGCCAGCACGCCGAGGAGTTGGCGCGCGCGCATGGTGCTATCCGCCCGGCGGCGCGGCGGCCGCAGGGACAGTTTCGGGCGGCAGATCGAAGCGGCGGGCCAGTTCGACCGTCACGTCCTGCGCCCGATCGGGTCGCATGGCGGCGAGGATGGGCGCCGCCTTGGCCGGCTTCATGCGGGCCATCACGTCGATGAGAACACCCTGTTCCAGCGTGTTGAAGATCGCGGCCGCCGACGCCGGCTTCATCGTCTCGTACATCTTCACCAGACTTGCGAGCTGGCCTTCTTCCTGCTCGCCGCGACGGCCGAACATCGTCTCGATACGACCTTCGATCACTTTGAGCTCGGTGATCCGCTCTTCGACGCGCTTCTCGGCTGCGGCGATGAGCTTTTCGCGCATGTCGAGATCACGTTCGCGCTGATCGAGCTGCTTGCGGCGATCGGCGAGACGTTCAAGGACGTCCGATTCCGAAGCCGTAGGTCCGTCGGCGGCGGGCGCAGCGACAGGTGGCGGCGCGTCGACCGGGGCGGCAGCGGCTGGCGCGGTGGCGGCCGGCTCTTCCGCCTGCGCGGTCAGCGCATCGCCGGCCCCGGTCAGCTTGAGGGCGAGCAGCAGCCCCAGCGCCGCGATCCCAAGGGGCAGAGCGCGCATGTCAGCGCGCTCCCTTCAGGCTGAGCTGTGCCGGGTTCAGGACAGGACGCGGCGCGGGGCGGACTTCGGCCCGCCGCGCCGCCAGACGTTCGGCCAGCCCTTCCGCCGCGCCCACAAGCAGGGAGAGTTCGTCGCTGGCCGATTTCGCGCCGAGCTGCGCGTGGGCGAGACGCGCGCCGGCGGTATCTGCCGCCTCGCGCAGCGCCGCGATGGCGGCTTCGGCCCGGGCCGTGGCGTTGACGAGGTCGAGAACCGCCTGTTTCACGCCGTCGCGGCCTGAGCGCAGATCGCGCAACCGGCGGTCGAGAATGACGGCCCACACGATGGCCGCCGACAACAGGCCCGCGACGATCAGTTCGACGGCGATCTCGATGCCCATGTCGTCCTCAACCCTTCATCTGGCCGGCGGCGCGGCGGAACGCCTTGTCGACCTTGACGGCGACGAACGGGCCGACGCGGCCGATATGGCCTTTCACCAGGGGAATACCGCCGCATTTCAATGAGATGGGCGAATCCGGCGCGGCGTTCAGCATCAGCGTCTGGCCGACCTGGAAATTCATCACGTCGCGCAGGCTCATCACCTGTTCGTCCAGCACCGCGTCGATCTGCAGCTGGGTCTGCCACAGCTCGGTCGCGAGGTGACCTTCCCAGATGCTGTCGCGGCCGAATTTCTCGCCCATGAACTGCTGCAGCAGCAGTTTGCGGATCGGCTCCAGCGTCGCATAGGGCAACAGCAGTTCGACCCGGCCGCCGCGATCTTCCATGTCGATCCTCAGCTTCACCAGGATCGCCGCGTTGGCGGGACGGGCGATGGCGGCGAAGCGCGGATTGGTCTCCAGGCGGTCGAGGACGAAATTTACTTTGCTCAGCGGCTCGAACGCCTGACCCATGTCGTGCATCACCACCTCGATCATGCGCTGCACCAGGCTGCGCTCGATGGTGGTGTAC
>CAZBPO010000029.1:5230-18547 GCA_964493795.1 uncultured Flavobacteriaceae bacterium | reverse complement strand
CGGCGATGGCGCGCGTCAGCGCCATCGCCGATGCGGTGCGCATTCCGGTGATCGCATCGGGCGGCGTCGGCACGCTGGACGATCTGGTCGCGGGCGTGCGCGAAGGCCACGCCAGCGCCGTGCTGGCCGCGTCGATCTTCCATTTCGGAACGCATACGATCGCCGAAGCGCGCGCGAAGATCGCCGAGGCCGGGTATTCGGTGCGCCGCTGATGCCGGCGGCGGAGAAATCCGTGCGGGCAAGGTAGATTCCCGCGTCGGAGTCTGGGTAGCGTCCGCGCCGTCAAGAAACTGTCACGGAACGCGGCGTGGCCGACGAGATCGAGCTGAAGCTGGAACTGACCGAGGCGGCGATGCGCGCGCTGCCGAAGGCCGCGCCGATCCTGTCGCGCGGCATCGTGTTCGGGCCGGCCCGCCAGCTGGTCTCGGCCTATTTCGACACGCCCGATCAGACCCTGCGGCGCAAGGGCGTCTATCTGCGCGTCCGGAAAGCGGGCCGTAGCTATATCCAGACCGTCAAGACCATGCCGGAAGCAGGCCTCCTGAGTGTGCGCGGCGAGTGGGAGTGGCCCGTCCCGTCGCCCGCGCCCGATCTGGCTCTGGCGCTGGAGAGCGGATTGAAGCCGCTGAAGAAACGCGCCCGTAAAGGCGATGTTGTCGCCGTTTTCGCCAGCCATATCGCCCGCCGCACCGCCCTGTTCGTGGTGGACGACAGCGAGATCGAACTGGCGCTCGATCGCGGCGAAATCCGGGCCGGCCGCCGCCGGGCCGTCATCCACGAGGCCGAGCTGGAGCTGAAACGCGGGTCGGCGGCGCCGCTTTTTGAACTGGCGCGTCAGCTTGGCCGGCTGCCCGGCGTCCGCGTGGCGGTGAAGACCAAGGCCGAGCGCGGGTTTGAACTGGCCGAAGGCAGGCCCGCCGCCCCGCCAGTTATGCCCAAACTCAAGCTGGATGGCGCGATGACGCCCGCGGCCGCCGCCGCCGCGATCCTCGATCATTGCGCGGCGCAGGCCGCCGCGAACGCCATCCTGCTGGTCGATCGCCGTCTGCCCGAGGCGGTGCATCAGCTGCGCGTGGCGCTGCGCCGGATGCGGGCGGCCCTGGCCATTTTCGCACCGGAGCTGCTGGATGACGCAAAACGGCTGAAGCGGCGCGCCGCCTGGCTGGCGGATTCGGTGGGCGCGGCGCGTGATCTCGACGTGCTGTTGAACGACTCGCTGAAGGCGGTGACGCCGCCTGCCGCTCTGGCGGACGACATGGCGGCGCTGCGCCGCCGCCTCGCCGGCCGCCGTGGCCTGGCCTGGCGCCGCGCGGTCGAGGCGGCCGGCCATCGGCGCACCACGCTGATGCTGCTCAGGGCTGCGGAAACCGCCGCCGCGCTGCGCGCGCGCCTGGCGCAGCCTGAGACGCCGTCGCTGAAGTCGTTCGCCGCCGCCTGTCTGGAATTGCGGTGGGAGGCGGTGGTGGCGCTGGGCCATTCCATCGACCTGCTCACCGTCGAGCAGCGGCACGATCTGAGGCTTGCCTTGAAAAAGCTGCGCTACGCCGCCGACTTTTTCCGCGAGTTGTTTCCGCAAAAGAAAGCGAAAGCTGAAATCAAGGCATTGGGCGGTTTACAGGATGCGCTGGGCGCGTTCAACGACGCCGCCGTCGCCGGGGCGGTGGTGCGCGCGGCGCTGGAAGGATCGCCCAGGACCAGCCGGGCCGCGCTGGACCGGGCCGCTTTGTTCGTCGACGGCTGGGCCGCCCATCGCGGCGAGGCGGCCTGGGCGAACGTGCGAGACCGCTGGGCCGTCTTTGCGACGACCGAGCCTTTCTGGCGATCCGGTCTATAGTGGGCGAATCGGCGCTCGCGCCGCTTCAAGAGGCCCGACCGACCTGAGCAATCCGCTTCATCCGCTCGATGCGCTGTTCGCCGAAATCGAATCCCGAAAGGGCGGCGATCCCGACAAATCCTACACCGCCAAGCTGCTGGCCGGCGGCCCGCCGCGCATCTCCAAAAAGCTGGGCGAAGAGGCCGTCGAGGCCGTGATCGCCGCGCTGGTGGAGGACAAGCCGCAATTCGTCGGCGAATGCGCCGACGTTCTCTACCATCTCATGGTGCTCATCGCGGCGCGCGACGTGCATCTGCATGAGGTTTATGCCGAGCTTGTCCGCCGTCGTGGAACGTCCGGGCTGGACGAAAAGCGCGCACGCAAACCCGGCTGACCCGAACCCCGACCTGGAGGGACTTCGCGTGGTGTTCCGCATTCTGCCCGCCGCCTGCATGGCCGTCGCGCTCAGCGTATCGGCGCGCGCCGAAGAGCCGCTGCTGGGGTTCGATCTGACGCTGAGCCTGTCGGAGAAACTGACGGCCGAACTGACGGCCCGCCGCGAGACCATTATCGTCGCGGCGTGGTATTACGGCGACCCGAACGCCGCCGGGGCCGCACATGTGGACGAGATGGATCTCATCCAGCTGGGCGAAGAGCGGATCGAGGTCGCGCCGGCGGCCGGGCCTATCCGCGTGACCGGCGGTCAGGTCGATGCGGGAAAGCTCGGCTATGTCGAGGGCGGCGTGAAGGTGAACGTGAACACGTTCTCGGGCCGGAAATCGTCGGAAGACAACCTGATTTCATGCGACTTCATCGACGGGCCGGTCGAAGAGCTCACGGCCGCGCCGACAGAGATTTTCTGCGGCCTCATCACCGAAGACCCGGTGACGACGCTGAAGCCGGCGAAGGGCTAGATCAGCCCCGCAGCGCCGGCCAGATCTTTCAGCGAGGTCAGCGGCCGCGGGCCGATATGCGAGATCACTTCGCCTGCCGCCAGCACGCCGAGACGACCTGACACGGCGAGCGGCAATCCGCGCGCGATGCCGGTGAGGAAGCCGGCCGCGAACTGGTCGCCCGCGCCGGTCGTGTCGATCACTTCGACGCCCGGCGTCGCATCGATGAGATGCACGGCCTGGCCCTGCGCCACGACGGCGCCTTTCTCGGAGCGCGTGATGGCGAACAGCTTTCCCGTCGCCCGGGCCTGCTGGAACGCGTCGTCGAAATGCTCGGCTTCATAGAGCGCCAAGAGCTCGGCTTCGTTGGCGAAGACGATGTCGATCTCGGTCTCGATGAGTTCGACGAACTCGGCGCGGAAGCGGCCGACGCAGAACGAATCCGAGCAGGTGAAGGCGACGAGCGTGCCGGCCTTGCGGGCGGCGGCGATCGCCTTGCGCACAGCGCCCTTCAGGCTTTCGCTGTCCCACAGATAACCCTCGATATAGAGGATCTTCGACTGCGCGATCAGCGCCTCGTCGATATCGCCTTCGTCCAGCTCCACAGACGCGCCGAGATAGGTGTTCATCGAACGCTGGCCGTCGGGCGTGACCAGAATGACAGAGCGCGCGGTCGGCGCGCCTTCTTTGGCGAAGGGCGTCTCGAAATGCACCCCGATCGCCTTGGTGCCGCCGGAGAAGCCTTCGCCCAGCCAGTCGTCATGGACGCGGCCGATGAAAGCGCCGCGCGCGCCGAGCGAGGCGACGCCGGCGATGGTGTTCGCCGCCGAGCCGCCGGGCGTGATGGTGGTTTCCGACAGCGCGTCTTCCAGCATGCGGGCGCGATGGGTGTCGATCAGCGTCATGCCGCCTTTGGCGATCTGGTGCCGCAGAAGGAAGGCGTCGTCGATCCGGGCGATCACATCGACGATGGCGTTGCCGAGGCCGGCGACGTCGAAACGGGCGGTCATGGGAGTCCTGAGTTTTTAGGCCGCGAGCCTCGTCGCAGCGTGGGCGGCGTGGGTCAAGCCTCTTTCGTCTTGAGCTTGAACGCGCAGAGGTCTGCGACCGGGCATTGCGGGCAGCGCGGACGGCGGGCCAGGCAGATATAGCGGCCGTGCAGGATCAGCCAGTGATGGGCGTGGCGCATATACTTGGCGGGCACGCGCTTCATCAGCCGCTTCTCCACCGCCAGCACCGTCTTGCCGGGCGCGAGGCCGGTGCGGTTGGAGACGCGGAAGACATGGGTATCGACCGCCAGCGTCGGCTCGCCGAAGGCGATGTTCATGACCACGTTGGCCGTCTTGCGCCCGACGCCGGGCAGGGTCTCCAGAATGTCGCGGTCCTGCGGCACCTCGCCGCCGAACTCGTCCACGAGGCGGCGCGACAGGGCGATCACGTTCTTCGCCTTGCCGCGGAACAGGCCGATTGTCTTGATGTGGTCGCGCACCGTGTCTTCGCCGAGCGCCAGCATTTTTTCAGGCGTGTCGGCCTTGGCGAAGAGCGGCCCGGTCGCCTTGTTGACGCCCTTGTCGGTCGCCTGCGCCGACAACACCACCGCGACCAGCAGCGTATAGGGATTGACCCAGTCCAGCTCGCCCTTGGGCTCGGGATTGATCGTCGCGAGCCGGAAGAAAAAGGCCTCGATGGCGGCGGACTTCATCATGACGCCGGTCTAGCGCCTCGCCATCTGTGACGGAAATATCGGCATCATGCGGCGTTCAATCGCACAGCTTTCGGCGCAAGGCGAGGCGGGCGCTCGACGGCGCCCCGGGATGTCCATAAGACTTGGCGCATGCCGCCGACCGTCTTCTTCGACGCCACGCTACAGCCCTCGCGCTCGCTGTCGCAGCGCGGGCTGGTGATTTTGATCTCGCTGGTGGTGACGGCGAATGCGGCGCTGGCGCTGAGGGCCCTGCAGGCGGGCGGGTGGCCGGTCCTGCCGTTTCTGGGGCTCGACCTTCTCGCGCTCGTCGCCGCGTTCTGGCTCAACAACCGCGCGGCGCGGATGCACGAACGCATCGTGCTGGACGCCGATGCGCTCACCATCAGCCATGTCGCGCCGTCGGGGCGCAGCACCCGGTGGGGGTTCGAGCCGGCCTGGGTGCGGATCGCGGTGGACGAATCGGCCCGTCCCGGCGGCCGCGTGACGGTCACCACCCACGGCAAAGGCGTGGCGCTGGCGGCCTTTCTGACGCCGGCCGAGCGGCGCGAAGTGGCGGCGGCTCTGAGCGACGCGCTGCGGCGGCGGGCGCGCGCGTTGCCGGATCGCTAGGCGGCCGGGGCTTCAGAGGCCCAGAACATCCTGCATCGAATAGAGGCCGGGCGGCTTGCCAGCCCCCCACAGCGCGGCGGCCAGCGCGCCGCGCGCGAAAATGCCGCGCGATTCGGCCTTGTGGGTAAGCTCGATCCGTTCGTGATCGGCCGCCAGGATGACGGTGTGGTCGCCGACCACCGAGCCGCCGCGCAGCGCGGCGAAGCCGATGCCGCCGCCGGGGCGCGGGCCGGTATGGCCGTCGCGCGGCGCCAGCTTCAACGCATCGAGCGGCTGGCCGCGGCCTTCGGCGGCGGCATGGCCGAGCATCAAGGCGGTGCCTGAAGGCGCATCGACCTTGTGGCGGTGATGCATCTCGACGATCTCGATGTCGAAGGCCGGGCCCAGCGCTTCGGCGGCGCGGCGGGTGAGGGCGGTCAGCAGGTTCACGCCCAGCGAGAAATTGCCGGACTGGACGATGGGGGCGTGCCGCGAGGCGGCGACGATCTTTGTCTGGTCGTCGGCGGTGAGCCCGGTGGTGCCGATGACGTGGACGATACGGGCCTGGGCCGCCAGGGCGGCGAGCGCGACTGTGGTCGCCGGCGTGGTGAAGTCGATGATCGCGCGGGCGTGAAGCACGGCCGCCAGGGCGTCTGTCGCGATGCGGACCCCCGGTGCGGCCTCGGCGCCGATCGCGGGCGATCCTTCGTATTCCAGCGCGGCATGGACGCCGGCGCGGGGATCGGCCGCGATGGCCTCGATCACCGCGCGGCCCATCCGGCCCGCAGCCCCGGCGACGACCACGGGCAATGCGCCGCTCATGTGAGATTGAGCCCCGTGGCCTGCTCCAGCGCGGCGATGGCCGAGGCGGCGTCGGTGACCTTGATGGTGGTCATGCCCATCTCGCGGGCCGGCTTCAGGTTCACGCCCAGATCGTCGAGATAGATGCAGTTCGCCGGGTTCACGCCCAGAGCGTCGGTCATCATCGTGTAGATGCGCGGATCGGGCTTTCTGAGACCGATTTTGGCGCTTTCGATCACATGGTCGAACAGCGCCATGACCTCGGCCACATAGAGCTTGCGGCCGGTCGCCGAGCCGACCTGGTTGGCGGGCAGGTTGTTGGTGATGCAGCCGGTCTTGTGATGCGCCTTCACCCGGCGCAGCGCCTCGACCATTTCCGGGCGGAGATCGCCCGACAGCAGGCCGACCACGTCGCGGCCGCTGACCGCTGCTCCCAAAGCCTTGGATTCCGCAGCGAAAAGCGCGTCGAACTCGTCGAGCGTCACCTCGGCGCGCTCGAACTTGGCCCAGGCGTTCTCGAAATGATTCTCCGCGTTGGTGCGGCGGATGATGTCTTTCGGCAGGCCTTTTTCCGCCTCGTAGCGGGCGAAGGCCTCGAACGGCGAGGAGGTGAGGACACCCCCGAAATCCCAGATAACGGCTTCGATCATGGCCTAGCGCCTAGCACGACGGCGACGCGTGGGGCCAGCCGCTTCACGAACGCGCGCCTTGTTTGCTAGTCTCGTCATGATTTTGGGGGGATGGTTTATGCTCGCACGGGTTGCAGCTCTTTTCACCGCTTTCTGGTTCGTACACGCGGCTCTGGCCGCTCCGCCGGCCGAGGACTTCGCGCGCAGCTGGCCGCCGCGTGTCGCTCTGTCGCCCAGTGGTGAATACATCGCGGTTCTGACGTCCATCGACGGGCAGAAATCGGCCCTGCGCATCCTCAGCAACAAGAATGGCGTCCTGAAAGTCGCCGAAACCATCAATGTCGGCACGTCTCCGGTTCTGAACGTGATGTTCAAGGCCGAGGACATGCTCCTGATCACGGTCCTCAAGGAAGACGTCGAGATCAGCATGACCCGCAAGGCCAAAGGCGAAGGGCGGGCGACGTTCGACCGGGCGGTCGTGATCTCGATGTCGCGGAACGGCGACAACGCCACGATCCTGCTGCCGAAAGCCAGCACCGGCGTGGGGGTGCATGCGGTGCTTCCCGACGACCCCGATCACGTGATCCTGGATGCGTTCGACCCGAACGGCGCGGCGAGCAACCTCCACAAGGTCAACATCAAGACCGGCGCAAGCACGCTTATCGAACAAGGCACGGCGCAATGGACGGGCACGACCCGGTCGCAGCGCTATATCCGCACGGTCGACTGGACCTCGGATGCGAGCGGCGTGACCTATCTGCGCTACGACCAGAACACGAACAACAACTCGATCATCGTCTATGGCCGGCCGCAGGGCGGAAGCTGGACCCGCCTACGCTCGTACGCGATGGTGGACGGCCAGCGCCCGGTCACCTTTCTCGGGCTCGCCTCGCCGACCACCGTCTATGCCGCCGACCGGGCCGGCGGCGATCTTCGCGCGATCTGGGAATATGACCTGGCGACCGGAAAGGCCCTGCGCCAGATCCTGGCGGCGCCGGCCGGCGAGATGGAGGCGACGGTCGTCGACAAATATAACGGCCAGCTTCAGGGCGCGGCCTATGTCGCGAACGGCGTCACGCGCGTCAAATATCTCAACAAGAACATGGCCGCGATCCAGGCTGCCCTCGACGAGGCGATGCCGGAATTCACGGTGCGCCGCATCGCGGACTATTCACGCGATCGCAGCACCGTCCTGGTGTTCGCCGAAGGCCCCTCCCATCCGCCCGGCTTCTATCTGCTGGACGTCAGAAGGATGCAGCTCTCGTTTCTGATCGGCTCGTCGGGCCTCAAACCCGAGGCGCTCGGAACGGTGGAGACGATCGTCTATCCGTCGAGCGACGGCCGCCAGATCGTCGCCTATCTGACGCGGCCGGCAGGCGGGGGCGCGAACCCGCCGCTGATCGTCATGCCGCATGGCGGGCCCGAAGCGCAGGACATGATGGGCTATGACCGCTGGCGGCAGTTCTTCGCGACCCGAGGCTATGCGGTGCTTCAGCCCCAGTTCCGCGGATCGGACGGCTTCGGTTCGGCTCACGAACGGGCGGCCCACGGAAAATGGGGCACGCTGGTGCAGGACGACGTCCGCGCCGGTCTCGCCAAGCTCGTGGCCGACCGCGTGATCGACCCGCAGCGCGTCTGCATCTTCGGCTGGTCGTATGGCGGCTACATGGCTATGGCGGGCGCGGCCTTCAGCCCGGACCTGTACAAGTGCGCTGTCGCGGGCGCGGGGGTGTTCGATCTGAACGCCATGCTGGTCTGGGTGGGCGGCAATTACGGCACCAACTCCGACAGCCACGCCTATTGGCTCGCGCGCATGGGGGACCACGCCACGCGAACGGCCGCCAGCCCGTCGAACCAGGCAGGCGCGGTGAAGATCCCGGTTCTTCTGGTGCACGGCGAAGATGACTGGGTCGTTCCGGTCGAGCAGTCGGAAATCATGCACAAGGCGCTGAAGAAGGCGGGCAAGGACGTGACATTCCTGCGCTATGCCGAGCAACCGCACAGCTTTTCTTCGGCCCAGGAGGCGGACGCGCTCGCCAAAATCGAGGCGTTCCTCGCCAAACACCTTAAACCCTGAGGCGCGCCTCAGCCGCCCAGCGCCGCGACCAGGCGCTCGATCTCGTCCCTGCCTTCGCGCCATAGCGGCGCGTCGGCCGGGCCGAGGAACAGGCTGGCTTCGGAGGCCAGAATCTCGCCGTCGTCGAGAATCCGCAACCGGTTGTCGCGCAGGGTCGCGCCCGACGTGGTGATGTCGACGATGATGTCGGCCAGACCGCTGGCCGGGGCGGCTTCGGTCGCGCCGGTTGAAAACGCGATGCGGTAGTCGGCGATCATGTGGCGCGCGAAAAAGGCGCGCGTCAGGCGGACATATTTGGTGGCGACGCGCAGCGGCCGCTGCTGGCGCGCGCGGATTTCCAGCGCGATGTCGGCGATGTCGCTCATCCGCTCGGCGTCGAGCCAGGATTCCGGCGCGGCGACGACCAGGCGGGCCGGGCCGAACCCCAGCCGCCTGACACGTTCAGGACCGTTCGGGCCGATGACGAGGCGGCTGAAATGATCGTCGGCGCCGTCGAGCGCGCCCAGGCGTTCGCGCAGCACGTCTTCTCCGGTGATGCCGGCGTGGAAATCGCCGCGCGCCAGCCGCTCCGCGATCTCGCTGGCCGGAATGAGGATAACGCGGACGCCGGGAAGGGCTGGGATATGCGTCTCGTAGGCGCGCTCGGGCGGCGGCGCGACGGCGAGCCCGGCGCGCTCCAGCAAGGCGAAGCAATCGTCTTTCAGCCGGCCCTTGCTGGGGATCGCGAACAGCGCGGTCATGCCGCGTCCTCCGCGATCGTGTCGAGGAAGAGCGCGCATCCGACGGCCGGGCTGTCGGGGCCGCCGAGTTCGCCGACAAGCGCGTCATAGCGCCCGCCGCCCGCCACCGCGCGTCCGGCCTCGTCGTCGATGCGGAACTCAAGGCCGGTATAGTAGCCGAGCGGCGCGTGCACGCCGGCGTCGAAGGCGACAGCGACGTCGGCCGCCCCCGCCCCGCCCAGAGCCGTCGCGAGCGCGCCAAGGCGCGTGGGCGCTTTGCTGGCGATGCCGTTCGCCGCGAAGAATTCCGCCAACACGGCCGCCGCCTCGGCCAGCGGCGCCTTCAGCGCGAAGAAGGCCGCGATCGCGGCCCGCGCCTCGGCAGGGATCGCCTCGGCGGATGCGCGTCCGGCGCGGTCGGCGATCCGGCGCGCGATATCTTCCGCCGCCCGCCCGCCAGTCGGCGTCAGCCCGGCGGCGTCAAGTCGCGCCATGGTATCGACGAGCGCCAGCTCGGCGTCGAGCGGCGTCAGGGCGGGCGGTGCGCCCTCCGGCGGCAAATGCAGGGCCAGCGCCGAGCCATGCGCCTCGAAAAGCCGCATCAGATGGGTCTGCTGGCGCGGCTCAAGCCGCAGCCCTTGAATGAGGTCGCTGAATGCCCCGGCGTCGCCCAGCACCACGCGCGGCCGCACGATGCCGCTGGCGGCGAGGGCGCTGAGCGTGAGGGCGAGGATTTCGGCTTCGGCCGCCGCCGCGTCGCGGCCGCCCAGAAACTCCGCCCCGACCTGCGCGCTCTCGGTCAGCGCCCCTGCGCCGTCGTCGGCCAGGCGGAATACCGGGCCGGCATAGCGCAGCTTCAGATGCGCCGCGCCGTCATAACCGGCCGCCAGCGCCATGCGGCAGACGGGAATGGTGATCTCGGGCCGCAGGCACTTCTCCTCGCCGGTGCCGTCCTCGAAGAACGAGGTGAGACGGCGAAAGCGTTCGCCCAGGCGCTCAAGGAAAATCTCGGCCGGCGCGACGATGGGCGGCTCGACCGGCGCGTAATGCGCCGCAGCGAAGACGGCGCTGGCCGCCTGCCGCGCAGCATCCAGCGCGACGCTCATTGCGCGATGTCGGCCAGCATGGCGCGGACGGTCGCCGCCATCTCGCCGCGCGCGACGGTGACCTGCGCCTTCGCCCTGGCTTCGGCCTTGAAATCCTCGTTGGTGACGGCGCTGGCCGCAACCTGCGCTCCGAGCACGAGATTTTTGACCGAGACCGTACCGGCGGCGAATTCGTCGCCGCCGGCGATGATGGCGACCGGCGAACCCTTGCGGTCAGCGTATTTCAGCTGGGGCTTCATGCCGCCCGTGCCGAGGAAAATCTCGGCCGCGATGCCGGCGGCGCGCAGCTCCTCGGCGATGCGGACATATTCGGCCATCGCGCCGCGGTCGAAGACCACGACGAGAACCGGGCCCTGCGCGGCGTCGGTATTCAGCCGTCCGGCGGCTTCGAGTGCGGCGATCAGGCGATCGACGCCGATCGAAACGCCGGTCGCCGGCAGCTCGCGGTCGAGGAAACGACCGACCAGCCCGTCATAGCGTCCGCCGCCCGCGACGGAGCCGAACTGGCGCGTGCGTCCGTCCTCGTCCTTGATCTCGAAGGTGACCTGCGCCTCCAGCACGGGGCCGGTGTAATAGCCAAGGCCGCGCACGATGGCGGGATCGAAGGCGACGACCTCGTCGGAAAGCTTCATCGCGTCGAGCAGGCCGGCGATTTCACGCAGCTCTGCGACGCCCTCTTCGCCGCGCGCCGAACCGCGAACGGCGTCGAGCAGCGCATCGCAGGTGGCGAGGCGCGAGGTCTGGCCCGCGGCCATGAAGGCGAGGATGGTGTCGGCAGCCCTGGCCTCGAGGCCGGCGCCCTTTGTGAAGTCGCCGCTTTCGTCCTTGCGGCCGCTGGTGAGCAGCAGCTTCACGCCCTCGGGGCCGAATTTGTCGAACTTGTCGATGGCGCGCAGCGTCGTGACGGCTTCCAGCGTGCCTTGCGCGACGCCTGCGCGCTCCAGCACGCCGTCGAGGATCTTGCGGTTGTTGACCGCGATACGCACCTGGCCGCCCAGCCCGAGCGCCTCCAGCGCGCGGGCGAGCACGGCGCAGTTCTCGGCGTCAGCGACCATGGACGCGCTGCCGACCGTATCGACGTCGAACTGGGTGAACTCACGGAAGCGCCCCAGCCCCGGCTTTTCGTTGCGGAACACCGAACCCGTCTGGTAGCGGCGGAAGGGCAGCGGCAGCGTGGCGATGTTCTGCGCGACATAGCGCGACAACGGGGCCGTCAGGTCGTAGCGCAGGGCGATCCACTGCTCGTCGGCGTCCTGCAGCGCGAAGATCCCGGCATCGGGCTGGTCGCTCTCGGGCAGGAACTTGCCCAGCGTCTCGACATACTCGACCGCCGGGGTCTCCAGCGCCTCGAAGCCGAAGCTCTCATAGACGGTCCGCACCGTCTCGATCATGCGTCGCCGGGCATGCAGGGACGCGGCCGGCGCGTCCTTGAAGCCTTTGACGATGCGGGGAACGAGGCGGGACATGGAAAATGGCGCTTTCTGGCGATTTGGACGGCTTCTCTAAGCCCTGCACGGGGTGACGCAAAGCGCGAATGCGGGCGCGGCCGACACATTCTGCGGCTGAGATTGACTCGCAGGCCGTGCCTCCGGTATAGCGGCTGCGACGCGCTCGCAAGGGCGGCGGTTTTTCGGGGTTCAGATGTTCGTCTGCAACTGCAATGGCGTGAGGATGCGCGACATGAGCGCCGCCGTCGATCATGTCGCCGGTTGCGGCGCGCCGACGGTCGATGCGGTTTATGCCGCCTGCGGCGTCGCCCCCAAATGCGGCCGCTGCAAGGTCGATATCCGCCGCATGCTCGACGAGGCGATGCGCCCCGCCCAGGCGATGGCGGCGGAATAAATCCCGGAAATCTGCGTATAATTCTGCGATGCAGGCGCATACATAGCGCTTTGCCCGCGTGCCCGCGTAAGGCAGATTGCGCCTCGACCACCGCTTCGCGGTCCCATCTGAAAGGCAGCTGCCATGAAGGGCGAACCCGCCGTCATCGCGAAACTGAACGCGATCCTCACCAACGAACTGACCGCGGTGAACCAGTATTTCCTGCATGCGCGCATGTACGAGAACTGGGGCTTCAACAGGCTGGGCAAGAAGATCTACGCCGAGTCGATCGAGGAAATGCAGCACGCCGACAAGCTCATCAAGCGCGTGCTGTTCCTGGAAGGCCTGCCCAACCTGCAGGACCTCGGCAAGCTCTCGATCGGCGAAACCGTTCCCGAGGCGCTCTCGGCCGACCTGGAGCTTGAGAAGCGCGGCCGCACGACGCTGGTCGAGGCGGTGCAGCTCTGCGAGCAGGCCCGCGACTATGTCAGCCGCGGCATCGTCAAGCAGATCCTCGACGACACCGAAGAGCATATCGATTTTCTCGAGACGCAGCTTTCGATCCTCGATTCGGTCGGGCTCGACAACTACCTGCAGCTTCAGGCCTATCCGGCGAACGAAGGGTAACCCTTCGTTCACCACCTCGCCTTCATTCCGCCACGGCCTGGCTGTTATGGAGGGCGCATGTCCCGTTTCGCCGCCGCTCTGATCGCGTTGCCGCTCGCCGCCTGCGCGACCGACATCCTGCCCTCGACCAGCCGCGAGGCGGCAGGGCCGTTCCAGAGCTATGAAATCGCCGAGACCGCCTACAAGATCATCCAGCCGGGCGTGACGACGTCGGACAAGCTGCGCGAATACGGCATCGACCCCAGGACAACGCCCAACCTGCGCGTCATCAACTATGTCGAGGTGATGCGCGTGTTCATGCCGACGGATTCGGTGAAGCTGGCCGATCTCGATCCCTCGGTGCAGGGATGTATCGGCGCGCGCAACGCCTGCGTCGGCTACGTGCTGGCCCCCGGCGCGAGCAGCACCCAGCGCACCGGCCATGTCTCGCTGGACGTGCTCGGCTTCCAGCGCAAAACCGAAGAGACCGGCTGGGCGGCCTCGATGCTGCTGCTGCTGGTCGATGACATCGTCGTTTACAAATTGTGGTCGGGCACCC
>CAZBPO010000029.1:0-5220 GCA_964493795.1 uncultured Flavobacteriaceae bacterium | reverse complement strand
GACGAACGGCGCGAGGAGACCAATCCGCTCGGCCCGGCCCAGGACCTTTCAGGCACGGCCAAGGGCGCGATCGACGGCGCGATCCCGAAACCATGACTTAAGGCGGGCGCTGTATCCTGATCGTCCGTTCGTGTCAGGATGAAGCATGCTCCGCGCCGCAATCCTCGCCATCTTCACCTCTTGCCTCGCCTTTCCGGCGGCGGCGCAGCAGACGGCTGAGCCGACTTACAACGTCGGCCGCTTCCTGGCCGATTTCGAACAGATCAAGCGCGAGATCGCCCAGCGTGCGCCGAACCTTGAATGGTCCATCGCCGAGCGCGGCCTCGACCTGAAGCGGCTGGCGTCCGAGACCGAAGCGGCGCTCCGCGCCGCCGCCACAGAAGGCGAGGCGCGTCAGGCGCTCCGCAATTTCCTGGTGGCGTTCGGCGATGGCCACATCTCGCTGGAGTTTCCCGACGAGAAGGCCGAGGCCGATCAGGTCTGGGGCACCGCCTCGATCTGCCGCGGGCTTGGATACGAGGACGAAACGCGTCCGGCGGGTCTGCCCTTCGATCGTCTGGGCGCGCGCACCGTCGCCTCGCCGGACAATGCGGTCTTTCCGATTCAGGTCATCGACCTGCCCGGCGGAAAGCTTGGCGTGCTGCGCATCCCGTCATTCTACGAATGGGGGTATTACGAGTTCTGCCCCAAGGCGGTGGCCGAGGTGGGCCTGCCCGAGAACGGCGAGTGCGACGAGACCTGCGGCGCGTCGATCGGCCAGCGGGCCGCGCAATTGTTGACCGAGGCGCTGGCGCGCCAGATCGGCAAGCTGAAATCGGAAGGCGTCGCGGCGCTGGCCGTCGATATCACGCAGAACGGCGGCGGCTCGCTGTGGCTCGATCCGGTGGCGCGGATGCTGACCCCGATCAAGCTGAAGGCCCCGCGCCTCGCCTTCACCCGCACCCAGTCGTGGCGCGACAGCCTGGGCGCGGCGGTCGCGGCCGTGGACGCCGATATCGCCAACCCGATCGTCGGCCTCGCCTATCGCGGCGTGCTGACCAAGGCGCGCGAAACCTTGTCGGCAGCGCTGGCGGCCGCCAACGAGACATGCGACCGCTCGCGCATCTGGGCCGGCGAAGCGCCGGCTTGTTCCCTGACCGCGCCCGGCCATCTCTACGCCACCGGCGTGCTCGATTATGCGCCGCCGGGCGAATACGGGCTGCTCTCGTCGGGCCACGCGCTCTTCTTCTCGTCGGTCTATGCCTATGAGGAAGGCCTATGGCGCGGCCCGCTCTATGTGCTGATGGACGAAGGCTCGGCCAGCGCGGCCGAACATTTCGCCACCATCCTGAAGGACAACCGCGCCGCGATCCTGATCGGCGAGCCGACCTTCGGGGCCGGCTGCGGCTGGATGTCGAACGGCGACATGGCGATCCTTCTGAAGGAAACGCGCGGCGAGCTGCACATGCCGGACTGCATCTGGACCAATGCCGAGGGCGAGAACGAGGTCGGCGGAGTCGAGCCCGACATCCAGGCGCCCTGGCGCTTCTATGACAACGCCTTCCAGAAAGCCCGCCGGGTGATGGCGGTGCTGAGGACGCTCGACTTCGCCGACTGGCCGCCCGGTCAGAGCGCGCCGCCGCCGGCGATCGGCAAGACCAACCAGCGCTGACCGGCCGCGCGCCGGTCACAATCCCGGCAGATGTGACGGCCGCCACAAGACGCGGCGGGCGCAATCATGGCCTGCTGTCGGCCTCACGCCGTCTGGGGAGAGCGTCATGTCCGCCGTCTCGCGTTACATCAGCCTGACCGCCATCGTCGCGCTTGTCGGCATCGCCGCCGCCGCCGAAGTGAAAGGCCCCGTCCACGTCTCGGCGCGCGGCGTCACCCATTATGACGGCGACACGGCCCGCTTCCACGCCGACATGGACGCCAGCAAGCGGCGCGGACCGGCTTTGGCCGGCGATATGCATATCGAGGTGCGCCGTGTCGCCGAGACCGCGCGCGCCGACGCCCGCCGCGCCGTCGCCATCGCTCGCGCCGAAGTTCGCGTCGCCGCCGAAACGGGCCGCAGGATCGCCCGCGAGGCCGCGCGTGAGGCGCGTGACGCAGCGCGCAAGGCCGCCCGCGAAGCGCGCGATGCGGCCCGTCTGGCCGCGCGCGAAGCCCGTATCCACGTCGCCCGCGCCATGGCCGATTCCGAAGCGGCTGTGCGCGATGCGCGCAAGCGGCTGGCCGAAGCGCGCCGCGATCTGAACGAGCGCCGTCGCACGCTGGAAGACCGGCGCGACGACGCCCGTGAGGGCCGCTGGGACGACATGGTCGAGATCCGTGACGGCAAGGTCGTGCGCTGTTCGGACCCTGCGAAATATCCCGGCACCGGCTGCACGCCGTTCACGCCCGAAGAGAAGGCGCGGATCGAGGCGGAAACCCATGCCGCCGGCGCGCGCGCCCGCGCCGCTCTGGAGAAGGCCGAAGCCGGTCTGCGCGCCGCCGAACGGGCGCTGATCGACGAGACCAACCCGTAACAGGTCGGGAATCCCGATTTTCCGGGTTCAGCGCCCCGTCTGTTACAGCCCGGTGACACGATGTCATCGGAAAATGTGATCCAGGCCGCATCTTTACCGCATTTGGCGCGTTCATAGTCCGTCAACACTTTGACGGAGACCCGTGTCGTGATCGCCCTTTCGCCTCGCAGCCTGATCTTCGGCGCCGCGCTCGGCGTCCTGGCCGGCGTCAGCCTGGCTGGCACGGGCGTCGTGGAAGCGTCGGCCCGCACCGGTGTGCCCGCCATCGAAAAAGCCATACTGAATGACGACGACGGGTCCGATGTCGCCGGCGCGGCCGTTGACCTGGCCGATGCGCAGGAATGGCTGGAAGAGCTGGAAGGCGGGAACTTCGCCAATATCTTCGTCATCGAAGCTGACGGCGTGTCGATGCGCTGCGGCGAGGTGGCGGCCAATTCCGCCTGCAAGCCGCTGAATGCGGCCGACAAGGCTGCGGCGATCGCGGAAGCCCGCGAGGCGGTGGATATCGCCGTCGCGGCGGTCGAAGACGCCGAGAAGCAGTTCGCGGCCGACCAGCCCGAAAGCGGTCTGGAGAACGCGTCTTTCACGCCGTAACGCCGGTTTCCCGATCCTGAAAAAGCGAAACCCCGCCGGTGACGGCGGGGTTTTCAATGTCCGGAAGGGCCGGCGGCGGGTTCACCGCGGCGCCATCACCATCTGCATCTGGCGGCCTTCGAGCCGGGGTTCCTGCTCGACCTTGGCGAGGTCGCCGACCTGCTGCTTGATCTTGTTGAGCACTTCCATGCCGAGATGCTGGTGCACCATCTCGCGGCCGCGGAAGCGCAGGGTGAACTTCACCTTGTCGCCTTCGCTGAAGAACTTCAGCGCCGCGCGCATCTTCACGTCGTAGTCGTGGTCGTCGATGCCCGGCCTCATCTTGATCTCCTTGTTCTCGATGATCTTCTGCTTCTTGCGGGCTTCGTTGGCCTTTTTCTGCTGCTCGTACTTGAACTTGCCGTAGTCCATCAGGCGGCAGACCGGCGGCTTGGCCATCGGCGAGACCTCGACCAGGTCGACGCCCTCTTCCTCGGCCATGCGCAGCGCGTCCCGACGGCTCATCACGCCGCGCTTCTCGCCGTCCTCGTCGATCACGAGGACTTCGAAGGCGGTGATGTCGCCATTGATGCGGGGGCCGTCGTCGTTCTTGGGGGGCGGGCCGGCGAAACTGGGTCTGCGAGGCGGCAGGGGACTCTCCTTCAGCGCACGTTATGTTTCGGTTCGGGCTTCCAGACGGCGTCCTTCGGGGAGCATTCGCCTGTCGCCGATCCGATACGATCCATGCGTGGAGCTGCTCCCATAATTCCCGACGCGGCGAGGTCCGTGCAGAACCCCGACGCGCCGAGAGATGTAATCCTCATCCGCGCCGCTGTGAAGCCGGGATCGGTCACGAAGAGCCGCCCGACATGCTTAAAACCTGTCCTGTGGCGAATCCGGCGCGCCCCTCGGCGAACAGCGCCACCGCTTCGGCCGCTTCGGCGGGGTCGCCCAGCCGCCCCAGCGGCACGCGGGCCAGCAGCTTGGCGCGCTTGGCCGGGTCGTCCAGCCAGGCGCGCGGGTAATAGGCCTCGGTCTGGATATAGTTGAAGGCGACCGCGTTCACGCCGATGGCGACGGGCGCAAGTTCCAGCGCCAGCGACTTCACCGCGCCGGTGATCGCCGAACGCGCGGCGGCATAGGCGGCGAAACCCGGAATGCCCTGCATCGGCCCGGCCGAGGAGAGGAATACGATCTGCCCGCCGCCGGCTTTCAGGTGCGGCACGGCCGCCGCGACATAGGCCAGCGGTTCGATCGCGATCTTCTCGAAAAAGGGGCGCGTGATTTCGGGGGTCAGCGTTTCGGCCGGCGTTCTGGGCGCAGGGAACGTGCCGGCGATGACGACGGCGTCCAGATGCCCGCCGGTCAGCGCCAGCGCCTTCGCCACCGTTTCCGCCGGCGTCGTCTGTTTCAGCGCATCGCCGCCGTCGACGAAGCCCTCATCCGCCGCGATCACCCGCGCCCCGCCGGCCCGCAGCCGTTCGATGACCGCCGGCGCGACGAAATGATCGGCGTCGGTGACGAGAATGCTGCGCTGGGTCATGGATCGGGTTCCTCGGGTGCCGTCATGGGCCGGAGATTGCCTCTCAAGCTGTCGGCGCGCGAGAGCTTCGATCGGTCCGATCGTCGGCCGTCTGCGCCCCGGCACCTCACCTGACCGCTGTGCGGTCTGTCCTCTCCGCGCTCACACGCGGAGAGGAAAGACTGGGAGGGTCAGCGCAGGTCGGGCGGAAGGGCTTCTTCGCGCAGCAGGGCGATGGCCTCGTCGAGGGTCATCGTTTCCTGCTTTTCGACGCCGAGGCGGCGCAGCGTGATCTTGCCTTCCTCCGCCTCGCGGCGGCCGGCGATCAGCATGACCGGCACCTTGGCGAGCGAGTGTTCGCGCACCTTGTAGTTGATCTTCTCGTTCCGCAGGTCGATGTCGGCGCGGATGCCGGCCGAGCGCAGCTTGGCCTGAAGCGTCTTCGCGTAATCGTCGGCGTCGGAGACGATGGTGGTGACCACCGCCTGCACCGGGGCGAGCCAGAGCGGGAACTTGCCGGCATGGTGCTCGATCAGGATGCCGATGAAGCGCTCATAGCTGCCCAGGATCGCCCGGTGCAGCATGATCGGGCGGTGGCGATTGGAATCTTCGCCCACA
>CAZBPO010000028.1:0-18665 GCA_964493795.1 uncultured Flavobacteriaceae bacterium | reverse complement strand
GCGTGTGCGGGCAGTTCACCGACACGATGTCGACCCGCGCCAGCATCTGGTCGAGCGATTCCCAATAGGTCGCCGAAAGCTCGGCCTCGGTCGCCTTCGGGACGGGTTTGCGGTTGTGATAGTGGATCTGGAGGCCGAAGGCCTTGGCGCGGCGAGCGACGGCCTGGCCGATCCGGCCCATGCCGATGATCCCCAGCCTTTTGCCCCAGATGCGCTTGCCCAGCATCCAGGTGGGAGACCAGCCCTGAAACTCGCCGTTCAACAGCACGGCCGCGCCGTCGACGATGCGCCGCGGCACGGCCAGGATCAGCGCCATGGTCATGTCGGCGGTGTCTTCGGTGAGGACGCCGGGCGTGTTGGTGACGATCACGCCGCGCTGGCGGGCCGTTTCGACGTCGATGTGGTCGACGCCGGCCCCGAAATTCGCGATCAGCTTGAGCTGAGGCCCGGCCTGGACGATGGCGCGCGAGTCGATCCGGTCGGTGACGGTGGGAACCAGCACCTCGGCGGTCTTCATGGCCTCGACCAGTTCGGCCTGGCTCATCGCCCGGTCGTCGGCGTTGAGACGCACGTCGAACAATTCGCGCATCCGCGTCTCGACGATGTCGGGCAGTTTGCGCGTGACGATGACGAGCGGCTTTCTCACGAGACATCCCCGGCCTGATGCGCCCGTCTCTAGCAAAGCGGACGCCGCGCGGAAACCCGTACCCCACGGTCAACGCCGCATTAACCCCCTACGGCGCAGTCTGGAGCCAGCGAAGGAAGAGCTCGGCCCCGAAGGGGCGGACGTCGCCAGAAAGGCGGGGGCGGTCCGGTCGCGACGGGGTGTATTTCAAGCGCGGCGAGACGGTGTTCAGCGTTCGCATGTCCATTCTGGCGGGGTTCGGCCTCGCCGTCGGCGCAATGGCGCAGGCGGCTGACGTTCCGCCCTTGCCGATTCCCAAGCCCGATCTTGTCGCGGCTGCGGCGTCAGCCGCGCCGACCCAGCTTGCCGCCGTGCGGAGCGAGCCGGAAAGTTTCGCCGACAGCGATCCGGTCCCTCTTTTCGCGCCGGAAACGCGCGGCGAAACGAGGATCGGCGACAGCGGCCTGCCGGTGCCGCGCTTCGTCAGCCTGAAATCGGGCGAAGTCTATCTGCGCGAGGGCCCCTCGCCCCAGCACCGCGTCCAGTGGGTCTATGTCCGCCGCGGCCTGCCGGTGGAGGTGATCGCCGAATATGACGTGTGGCGGCGCATCCGTGACGCCGACGGCGTCACCGGCTGGGTCCACAAGGGCATGCTGGACGGACGGCGCTCGGTGGTGATGACGGCCGGGGAAAACGTGCCGCTGCGTGGCGGGCCTGCGCCCGATGCGCCGGTCGTCGCCTATGCCGAAGCCGGCGTGATCGCCCGCCTGAAGGCCTGCGGCGGCGGCTATTGCGAGGTCGAGGCCCGCTCGATCGCCGCCTATGCGCCGCGCGAGCGCGTCTGGGGCGTCTATCAGGACGAAACGGTCGAATAACACAGATCGTCGCCACGATTTGGCGATCTTCCACCTTTAAGGGCCCGACCGCCCCGTGCCATCATGGCGCAGATCAGGAGGACCGGCGAAACGGCCGGGAATGTCACGCATGTTGAAGAAAATCTTGGCCGCGAGCGCTCTCGCCGCGATCCTCGCCACGCCTGCCTACGCCAATGACGGGTTCGGGGGATTGACCGGAAACGGCCTGGAATTCCGCGATTCGCCCGTCCAGATGCTGAAGGAAGACCTCTATCTCAGCCTCGACAAGATCAAGGTCGCCTATGTCTTCCTTCATGGCGGCGATGAGGACCTGGAAGGCGAGGTGATCTTCCCCCTGCCGCCGATCAATATCGCGGCCTTGCATGAGAGCGAGTTCGCGCTGAGCGCCGAGGAGTTGGCCAAAGAGAACATCGTCGGCTTCACCGCCAAGGTGGACGGCAAGCCGGTGGCCGTGAAGGTGGACCGGGTCGCGGTGATCGAGCCGGACTATGACGAGAACCGTCCCCGTTCGGCCAGCTACGACACCCCCGGCAAGGACGTGACGGACCTGCTGAAGAAGCACGCCATCCCTGTTTCGTTCCAGGTCGAGGCCGTGATGGCGGCGCTGAGCGCCCTGCCGAAGGCTGCGAAGGACGAACTGGCCGCCGCCAATGTCGCCTATTTCGACGACGAGGACGGGACCGGCTATCCGGCGTGGTCGGTGATCGAACGCTATCACTGGACCCAGGTCTTCCCGCACGGCAAGGAGCTGAAGGTCGAGCACGAATACAAGTCGGCCCCGGCCGGCAGCGTCTTCGTCTGGCAGGACCCCAAGAGCGAGGAAGGCGAGTACGCCGCTTCGCTGGTCAAGCAATACTGCATCGACGACGGCACGCAGCGGGCGATCAAGAAGGCCCTGCGCCCCAGCGACGGCGGTTACTACAATGGCATGGCCTATTATCTGGACTATGTGCTGAAGACCGCGCGCACCTGGAACGGGCCGATCGGCGAGTTCAAGCTGACCATCGACAAGGGCGCGGCCGATTCGGTGATCTCGCTGTGCATCGACGGCATCAAGAAGACCGGTCCCACGACCTTCGTGGTCGAGAAGAAGAACTTCACGCCCGAGAAAGATATCTCGATCCTGCTGATCCCCAAGACGCCGGCCGAATGAGGCTGGCGTGAAGGGACAGGGGGCAGCGGCCGTCGTTTTCGACGGCGTCAGCAAGACATACGGCGATTTCCGCGCGGTGGAGGACCTGACCTTCACCGTGCCGGCGGGCGCGATCTATGGGTTTCTCGGCCCCAACGGGGCCGGCAAGACCACCTCGCTGCGCATGATGCTGGGGATGATCCGTCCCAGCACCGGGGCCATCTCGGTGCTGGGCGGCGACAGCGCCATGGCCGTGCGCGAGCGCGTCGGCTATCTGCCCGAGGAGCGCGGCCTCTATCGCCGCATGACGCCGGTGGAGACCATCGTCTATCTGGCGCGCCTGAAAGGCATGGACGCCGCCCCGGCACGCAAGCGCGCGCTGGAGCTTCTGGAGCGTTTCGGCCTCGCCGCCTTCGCCAATGCAAGGATCGAGACCTTGTCCAAGGGCATGGCGCAGAAGGTGCAGATTCTGGGCACCATCGCGCACGGGCCGGATCTGGTGATCTTGGACGAACCGTTTTCGGGTCTCGATCCGGTGAACCAGCAGGTGCTGGAGGAACTGATCGAGGACCTGCGCGCCGAGGGGCGCACGGTGCTGTTCTCGACCCATGTGATGCAGCACGCCGAGCGCCTGTGCGACCGGCTGGTGCTGATCGCCCGGGGCCGGCTGGCCTTCGAGGGCACGCTAGAGACGGCGCGCGCGCTGATGCCGCGCGTCGTCCACATCAAGACAACCGCCGCGCCCGAGGCGCTGACCGACCTGCCCGGCGTCGCCGGCGTCGCGCCCGAGGAGGGCGTGAAGGGTGGCTATGAGTTGAAGCTGGATGAAGGCGGCGACGGCGAGGCGGTGCTGCGCGCCTGTTTCCAGCGCGGCATCGCGCTGGCCGGGTTCGATATGAGCGAGCCGGCGCTGCACGACATCTTCGTCAGCCTGGTGGGCGACGGCGCGCGCGAGGCTGATGCGCGGGAAGGCAAGTCGGGCAGGGAGCGGGCAGCATGAGCGCCCTCGGTCGCATTTTTCAGGTCGCCCGGCGCGAATACAGGCACCACGCCCGGTCCAAGGGCTTCTGGCTGACCATGGTGGCGGTGCCGGTGGTGGCCGTGCTGGCCGGGCTGATTCCGCAATGGGTGCAGGAGAACAAGCCCGCCCGCGCCTTCGTGGTGATCGACCAGTCGGGCGGCGCGATCGAGGCCGAGATCGACGCGGCGGTCGCAGCCGATACCGAACGGCGGGTGCTGAACGCGCTCAAGACCTATGCCTCGGAATATCTGCCCGCCGAGAACGTGCCGCTGCTGTCGCCGCTGGCCCCCGCGCGCGGCGATGTGAGCGCCGCTGACGTCGCCGCGTTCCGCGCCTGGGGCGGGGTGGAGCAGGCGCAGAAAATCCTGCCCGGCCTCGCCCGCGACGGCGCGCCGGTCTTCACGCCGCCCGGCCCGCGCTTCGTGCGCGTGCCGCTGCCGGCCGGCATCGACACGCGCGCCGAGCCGGCCGAGATCGGCGCGGCGCTGGCGCCTTATCTGCGCTCGGAGATCAAGGTGGCGGATACCGCGCCGGCCTATCTGTCGGGCGCGATCGTCGTGCCGGCCGATTATGACCTGCTGAAGCCGATGACGGCGATCCAGTACTGGTCGGTCAACATCAACGAATACGACCTGCAGACCCTGGTCGAGCGGGCGCTGACCCAGGCGACGCAGCAGGCGATGTATCGCGAGCAGGGCATGAGCCAGGAGGCGGTCGCCGCCATCGCCGCCCGCCGCGTCGCCCTGCAGGGCTTCAGCCCCGACAAGGCGGCGACCGGCGGTCAGGTCGAGATGAAGGACCGCCTGCTCAACATCGTGCCGCTGGGCCTGGCGCTGCTTTTGTGGATGTCGATCTTCACGGTCGCCAATCTTCTGCTGCTGGGGGTGATCGAGGAGCGCTCCAACAAGCTGATCGAGGTGCTGCTCTCGTCGGTGTCGGCCGAGGAATTCATGGCTGGAAAGCTGCTCGGCATCGCCGGGATCGGGCTGACGATCCTGTTCGCCTGGATCGTGGTGGGCCTGCTGATTCTGGCCAACGGCTCGGGCCAGACGGCGCAGCTGGCCTATGACGCGATCAACCTGATCCTTTCGGGGCCCTATATCCCGGCCTTCGCCTTCTATTTCGTGGTCGGCTATCTCACCATCGCCTCGGTCTTTCTGGGACTGGGCAGCGTGTGCAACTCGCAGCAGGAAGCGCAGTCGCTGCTGACCCCGCTGGTCTTCCTCCTGATGCTGCCCTTCTTCCTGATCATGCCGATGCTGGAGGACCCGAACGGGCCGATCGCCTCGACCGTGGGCTGGATTCCGCTCTACACGCCCTTCGTGATGATGGTCCGCCTGTCGACCAATCCGTCCTGGGTCGAGGTGGTGATGTCGGGCGCGATGACGCTGGCCTTCTCGCTGCTGGTGGTGTGGGCGATGGCCCGCCTGTTCCGCAACGCCGTGCTCAGGACCGGCCAGCCGCCCCGGCTGGTTGAGGTCTGGCGCATGATCGCCCGGCGCGAGGCCTGACACGAAGCCTGGCGCGCCGGGCCGGCGGCCGCCCCAAAATGGGGCGGCCTCGTTGCTTGCCGGAGCGGCGCGCGGCTGCTACCTGAAAGCCGTTGAAATTCCGGGGGCTTTGGCCCCGTCTCGCGGGACGCATGCGATGAGTGGGAGCGGACTGGCTGTGGATCTGATCAAGAGGGCGAAAAGCTTCGATTTTCACAGCCTGATCGATTGCGCGAAGGGCAAGCTGTTCGGCCCCGGCAACGCCCAGCTGCCGATGCCGCCGATGCTGATGTTCGATCGCATCACCCATATTTCGGACGAGGGCGGCGCGCACGGCAAAGGCCAGATCATCGCCGAGCTGGATGTGAAGCCCGACCTCTGGTTCTTCAAATGCCATTTCGAAGGCGATCCGGTGATGCCGGGCTGCCTCGGCCTCGACGCGCTGTGGCAGATGTGCGGCTTCTTCCTGGGCTGGATGGGCGCGCCCGGCAAAGGCCGTGCGCTGGGCGTCGGCGAGGTGAAGTTCACCGACATGGTGCTGCCCGAGAACAAGCTCGTCACATATATCGTCGACCTGAAGCGCGTGATTTTGCGCAAGCTGGTGGTCGGCGTCGGCGACGGCCGCGTCGAAGTGGACGGCAAGACGGCGTTCGAGGTGAAGGATCTGAAGGTCGGACTTTTCACGACGGGCGGACCTTCGGCGCTTCCGGCCTGAGCCGGCGCCGCGCGATCCCGCCCTGGCGCGTTTTGACAGGGAGGTCAGCATGACGCTTGGCGCGGCGGTGACGTTCATCCAGACACGCGACCCGGAACGGGCGCTGGCTTTCTATCGCGACGCGCTGGGCCTGACCCATGCGGGTTTCGACGGCTTCGCCCATGTCTTCGATCTGGGCGGCGCGACGCTGAGGGTCACCGAAATTCCCGACTGGACGGCGGGCCCGCATCCGGCGCTCGGCTGGACCGTCGCCGACATGGCCGCCGCCATGGCCGCCCTGACGGCCAAGGGCGTCGCCTTCATCGTCTATCCCGGCATGGGGATGGAGGCCGACGGCTTCTGGACCGCGCCGGACGGCAAGGCCAAGGTCGCCTGGTTCAACGACCCTGACGGGAACCTGTTGAGCCTGACGCAGCCGGGTTAGGCGATTGTCCAGCCTTTTCATGCACGCCCCGCCGCTCTAGAACGGCCTTAGCGGGAACCCCCGGCCAAAGAGGAAGCATGAGACGCGTCGCCGTCACCGGATTGGGCATCGTATCGTCGCTGGGCAACAACGCGCAGGAAGTGGTCGCTTCGCTGCGCGAGGCGCGCTCGGGTATCGTGGCCGCGCCCGACTATGCCGGGCACGGCTTTCGCAGCCAGGTGCATGGCAGCCTGAAGATCGACCTCGATGAGGCGGTGGACCGCCGCGCACGGCGCTTCATGGGCGACGGCGCGGCCTATGCCTGGATCGCCATGAACCAGGCCATCCAGGACGCCGGCCTGCCGCCCGATCTGGTCAGCCACGAACGCACCGGCCTGATCGCCGGTTCGGGCGGGCCCTCGACCAAGGCGATCGTCGCCGCCGCCGACGTGACGCGCGAGGAAGGCAAGGGCCCCAAGCGGGTCGGTCCGTTCGCGGTGCCCAAGGCGATGTCCTCGACCGTCTCAGCCAATCTTTCGACCTGGTTCAAGACCAAGGGCGTCAATTATTCGATCTCGTCGGCCTGCTCGACCTCGGCCAACTGCATCGGCAACGCCGCCGAGATGATCCAGTGGGGCAAGCAGGACATCATGTTCGCCGGCGGCGGCGAGGAGCTGGACTGGACGCTGTCGGTGCTGTTCGACGCGATGGGCGCGATGTCGTCGAAATACAACGACGCCCCGGCCACTGCCTCGCGCGCCTATGACAAGAACCGCGACGGCTTCGTGATTTCCGGCGGCGGCGGCATTCTGGTTCTTGAGGAACTGGAGCACGCCAAGGCGCGCGGCGCGAAGATCTATGCCGAGATCACCGGCTATGGCGCGACCGCCGACGGGGCCGACATGGTTGCCCCTTCGGGCGAGGGCGCGGTGCGCTGCATGAAGATGGCGTTGAAAGACGTCAAAGAGAAAGTCGATTACATCAACCCGCACGCCACCTCGACGCCGGTCGGCGATATCCCCGAGATCGAGGCGATCCGCGCCGTGTTCGGCGACGACATGCCGCCCATTTCGGCGACCAAATCGCTGTCGGGCCACAGCCAGGGCGCGGCCGGCGTGCATGAGGCGATCTACACGCTGCTGATGATGCAGTCGGGCTTCATCTGCGAGAGCGCCAATATCGGCGAGATCGACCCCGCCGTCGCCAGCGCGAATATCGTGCGCGGGCGCATCGACGGCGCGACGATCAACACCGCCATGTCGAATTCGTTCGGCTTCGGCGGCACCAACGCATCGCTGGTCTTCCAGCGCCATCAGGGCTGAGGGGACAGCGTATGGCGGTTTCGGGTCTGATGGAGGGCAAGCGCGGCCTCGTCATGGGCGTCGCGAACGATCACTCCATCGCATGGGGCATCGCGCAGGCCTGCGCTGCGCAGGGGGCGGAGCTGGCCTTCACCTATCAGGGCGACGCCTTCGGCAAGCGGGTGAAGCCGCTGGCGGCGGAGCTTGGGTCGAAGCTGGTGCTGCCGGCGGACGTCGAGGACGAACAGAGCCTCGAGGCGCTGTTCTCGGCGCTGGAGGCGGAGTGGGGCGGGCTCGACTTCCTCGTCCACTGCATCGCCTATTCCGACAAGAGCGAGCTGAAGGGCCGCTATGTCGATACCTCGCGCCGCAACTTCGCGCGGGCGCTCGATATCTCGTGCTATTCCTTCACCGACATCTCGCGCCGCGCCGCGCCGCTGATGAAGAAGGGCGGCTCGCTGCTGACGCTGTCGTATATGGGCGCGGTCCGGGTGATTCCGAACTACAACGTCATGGGCGTCGCCAAGGCGGCGCTGGAGGCGAGCGTGCGCTATCTGGCCGCCGATCTCGGCCGCGACGGCATCCGTGTAAACTGCATCTCGGCCGGGCCGATGCGCACGCTGGCCGGTTCGGCCATCGGCGACGCGCGGCTGATGTTCCGCTGGAACAAGATGAACGCCCCGATGAAGCGCAATATCGAGCTGGAGCATGTCGGTAATGCCGGCCTGTATCTGCTGAGCGAGCTGTCGGGCGGCGTGACCGGCGAAATCCATTACGTGGATGGCGGCTATAACGTGGTCGGCATGCCCTCGACGACGGACCTGAAGCTGATGGGTCTGCCCGACGAAAACGAAACCAAGTCCGCCCGCGCCGCCGAATGACCTACACGCTCTATGGCGACAAGGACTCCGGCTCGTTCACGCCGGAGGCGTTGTTCGCGCTGCTCGACATTCCCTTCGAGCTGAAGGGCGTGGATCTGGAGACGTTCGAGCAGACCGAAGACCCCTACAAGGCGGTCAATCCGATGGGGAAGATTCCATCGCTGGTGCTGGACGACGGCACGCTGGTGACGGAGTCGGTCGCGGTGCTGCTGGCCATCGACGAGCGTCATCGCGCGGCGGGCCTGTTGCCCGAGATCGGATCGTCGGAGCGCGCATGGGCGCTGCGCTGGCTGATGTTCATCTCGAACAATATCTACGAGGCCATCGGGCGCACCGATTTCCCCGGGCGCTATACCTCGAACTACTACGACCGCGCCGCGGTGGCGGCGTCGGCGAAGTCGGAAATCCGCTGGTACTGGATCCTGTTCGAGCGCGAACTGGCCCGCCGCGATCTGGCCGGTCCGTTCGCGTTCGGCGAGACGATCTCGGCGCTCGACGTCTATGTGGCGAACATTTCGGGCTGGGAGAATCCCATCGAATGGCGCGCGCCCAACGCGCCGCGCATCGAGGCGCTGCGCCAGGCGGTGAAGGCGCACCCGAAGATCGCGCCCGTCTGGGCGCGACACTTCAAGGATTGAGCGCCGTTTACGGCCTGGCCGTGGCCCGGCCGCCGTAGTTGGCGTTCAGGACGTCGAAGGCGGCGCTCTCTAAGATCTTGTCGGGATGGGCGGCGCAGTCGGCCTGCACGGCCGAGAAATAGCCGTCGATCCCGCCTTCGCCCATCAGATCCCACGTGTCGTCGGTCTGGCGGTTGGTCGCGGTGGCGTAGCCCATCAGCCACGAGGCGATCTCGGCCGACGCGGCGGGATTGCCCGCGATGTCGGCGGTGATCTGGCTGCAGGCGACGCCGCCCGCCCCGGTGATGCGGTAATCGCCATCGGCTGACGCGGCCAAGGCGGCGGGCGCGGCGAGAACGCCGGCGGCAAGGAGTACAGTGAGGCGCATGGGTATCCCCGGTTGAGGTGGAGAACTCTTGCGCCTCGCACGCGCCGTCGCCAAGCGGCGAAGTGACGCGCAGCCAGCCCGCGTCTCGCTGTCTTCAGACCCCGGTCAGGGTGCCTTGGTCTGGCGTGTCGGCTTGGCCCTCTCGATCGCGACGAAGACCGCCTCTTCCACCAGCGCTGTCGGTTCTATCCGGCACAGCGACACGAGATCCTGGAAGAAGGCGCTAAGCTGGACGCCCCCGAGAATGTGGTAGGTGTCGGGCTGGGTGCGGTTCAGGGCCGTGACATAGCCGGCGATCCAGAGCCCGAGCGTCCGCCCGGCCTCGACATCGCTCATCAAAGTTTCGAGCTGCCCGCAGGTCATGGTGCCCGGGTCGCCCATGATGTGGAAATGGCCGTTCTCGTCGGCGGCGGAGGCCGCGGCCGAGGCAAGCCCGGCGGCGAGGGCGGTGGCGAATATCCTGGAACGCATACGGCTCATCACTCCTGATCGTTGACCGCCAAGAGTCGCAACCGCCCGGACGCGGCGCAATCCCCGGAAACGCCATACGCGATTAGGTCGCGCGAAAGAACGGGGCGGTCGAGGCCGCCCTCTTCCGTCTCTTCAGGGCGCTTCCGTCAGGCGAAACGGCGCGACCGTCGTGATCGCCGCGTAGATGGCCGAGGCGACGGTCGCCTCGGGCTTTCCTTCGGCGCAGGTCTTGATGATGAGGCCGATGAAGTCATTGAACGGCACGCCGCCGATGATGTCATAGGTTTCCGGCTCGATCAGGTTCATCGCGGTGACGAACCCGCCGATCCAGTTGCTGAGGTCCTGACCAGCCTGCGGATCGCCGATCTTGGTTGCGAGGGTGGCGCAGGTCATGCTGCCGGCCGATCCCGAGATATGAAACTGGCCGTCCGTGCCGACCGCTCCGGCGGTCTGCATCGCGCCGAGCACCGCAGCGGCGTAAATCCATTTCTTCATGTGTCCCCCCTTTGCGCCGGACACCTGACCGGCGGGCGGAGCCTGCTCCCGGACAGGCGCGTGCGCAAAAGAAAAAGGGCGGTCCGAAGACCGCCCTTTCCCGCCCCCTAAGGAGAGAGATCAGCCTTCGGTGGCGGGCGTTTCCGCAGCCGGGGCTTCCTCTTCCTTGATCTCCACGCCGGTCTCCTGATCGACGATCTTCATCGACAGGCGGACCTTGCCGCGATCGTCGACGCCCAGCAGCTTCACGAAGACCTTGTCGCCCTCGTTGACCACTTCGTTGACCTTGGCGACGCGCTTTTTCGACAGCTGCGAAATGTGGACGAGGCCGTCCTTCGCGCCGAAGAAGTTCACGAAGGCGCCGAAGTCCATGACCTTGACGACCTTGCCTTCGTAGATCTCGCCGACTTCCGGCTCGCTGACGATGCCCTTGATCCACTTCTGCGCGGCCTTGATCGAATCCGCGTTCGGCGAGGCGATCTTGATCGTGCCGTCATCCTCGATGTCGATCTTGGCGCCGGTCTTCTCCACGATCTCGCGGATCACCTTGCCGCCCGAACCGATCACTTCGCGGATCTTGTCGGTGGGGATCTTCATCGTCTCGATGCGCGGCGCGTTGGGGCCGACTTCCGAGCGGCCGGCGTCGATGGCCTTGGCCATCTCGCCCAGGATGTGGGCGCGACCGCCCTTCGCCTGCGCCAGCGCGACCTTCATGATCTCCTCGGTGATGCCGGTGATCTTGATGTCCATCTGCAGCGAGGTGATGCCTTCGGCGGTGCCGGCGACCTTGAAGTCCATGTCGCCGAGATGGTCCTCATCGCCCAGGATGTCGCTGAGCACGGCGAAGCGGTCGCCTTCCTTGATCAGGCCCATCGCGATGCCGGCGATGGGGCGCTTGAGCGGAACGCCGGCGTCCATCATGGCGAGCGAGGCGCCGCAGACCGAGGCCATCGACGACGAGCCGTTCGACTCGGTGATCTCCGACACGACGCGGATCGTGTAGGGGAAGCTTTCCTTCGACGGCAGGATCGGATGCACCGCGCGCCAGGCGAGCTTGCCGTGGCCGATCTCGCGGCGGCCGGCGCCGCCCATGCGGCCCGCTTCGCCGACCGAGTAGGGAGGGAAGTTGTAGTGGAGCATGAAGCGCTCGTCATAGCGGCCTTCGAGCGCGTCGATCATCTGCTCGTCGTCGCCCGTGCCCAGCGTCGCGACCACGAGGGCCTGCGTCTCGCCGCGGGTGAAGAGCGCCGAACCATGCGTGCGCGGCAGGACCGACACCTCGGCCAGGATCGGGCGCACGGCGTCGAGCGCGCGGCCGTCGATGCGGTTTCCGTCGATCGTGGCGTTGCGGACGATGTTCTGTTCGGCGGCCTTGAAGATCTTGGAGAGAACGGCGGGGCTGTACTTGCCCTCTTCCTCGCCGCCGAGTTCGGCGACGACCTTGGCCTTGGCGGCGCCGACGGCGGCCTGGCGGTCGGACTTTTTGCGGATCTGGTAGGCGGCGCGGAGGTCGGCGTCGACCAGCGCGGTCACCTTGGCCAGCAGCGCCGACTTGTCTTCCACGATATGCTCGCGCGGCGGCTTGGCGGCGGCTTCGGCGAGCGAGATGATCGCGTCGATCACCGGCTGCATCGAGCGGTGGCCGAACATGACGGCCGAGAGCATTTCCTCTTCGGTCAGCTCCTGCGCTTCCGACTCCACCATCAGCACGGCGTCGGTGGTGCCGGCGACGACGAGGTCGAGCTTCGTTTCCTTCACCTGCTCCAGCGTCGGGTTCAGCACCAGCTGGCCGTCGATGAGGCCGACGCGGGCGGCGCCGATCGGGCCCATGAACGGAACGCCCGAAAGGGTCAGCGCGGCCGAAGCGGCGACGAGGGCGACGACGTCGGGATCGTTCTCGAGGTCATGGCTGAGGACGGTGCAGATGACCTGCGTCTCGTTCTGGTAGCCTTCGACGAAGAGCGGGCGGATCGGGCGGTCGATCAGGCGCGAGACCAGCGTCTCTTTCTCGGTCGGGCGGCCTTCGCGCTTGAAAAAGCCGCCGGGGATCTTGCCGGCGGCGTAGGTGCGCTCCTGATAGTGGACGGTCAGCGGGAAGAAGTCGAAGCCGGGCTTGGGCTGGCGGTCGGAAACGACGGTGGCCAGCACGCTGGTCTCGCCATAGGTGGCGAGCACCGCGCCGTCGGCCTGGCGCGCGATGCGGCCGGTTTCGAGGGTCAGCTTGCGGCCGCCCCAGGTTACTTCGCGCTTGTGGATATCGAACATGTCATTCTCTTTCGTGTCAGCAGCGCCGGCCGTGCCGGACGCTCATACGGATCGCGTGCGCGATTGCGGATAAACGAAACGCCCGGGCGCACACGGCCGGGCGTTTCGCGACGTTCTGTTTTGGTCCGGCCTCAGCCGGATCAGCGGCGCAGGCCCAGCTTGGCGATGAGGGCCGCGTAGCGGCTCTTGTCCTTGGCCTTCAGATAGTCGAGCAGGCTGCGGCGGCGCGACACCATCTTGATGAGGCCGCGGCGCGAGTGATTGTCCTTGTTGTGCGCCTTGAAGTGCTCGGTCAGGGCGGCGATGCGCTCGGAGAGGATCGCGACCTGGACTTCCGGCGAACCGGTGTCGCCCGCCTTGGGGGCGTTGTCCTTGATGACTTCGGCTTTACGCTCGGCAGAAATCGACATCGGGTGCTCCTATAGATCAGAGGTTGAACACGCGCAGCGGGTGGAACGAACCGAGCTTCAGCTCGGCCATCGCCACGGGCTTTCCCGACGAAGACTTCAGGAGGACGACCGGCGGGTCTTCGCCGGCATCCTGAAGAAGCGCTTCGGCTGTCGAAAAAGCCGGACCGCGCACCGGAGCGGCTTGACCCGAACGGATCTTCGCCACGTCCGCCTCGCCGATGGCCAGGGCCGGGATGTCGTCCAGCGCGGTCTCGACGGGGTGCAGGTGCAAATTTGCGGCGTCGCTATACGTCAATTCCGACAACGCCGCTAGGGAAATCGATTTGGGTATGGTGAACGCCCCGACGGCCAGACGCCGCAATTCGGTGACATGGGCGAGGGCGCCGAGCCTGAGCGCGATGTCGCGCACGAAGGCGCGGACATAGACGCCTTTTCCGCAGGTCATTTCGAAAACGGTTTCGTCGGCGCCGCGCGTTTCGACGATTTCGAGACGGCGGATGAAGGCCGGGCGGGACTTCAGCTCGACCTGTTCGCCGTCGCGGGCGAGGTCGTAGGCGCGTTCGCCGCCGACCTTCACGGCCGAGAAGGCCGGAGGCGTCTGCTGGGTCCAGCCGAGAAAGGCGGGCAGCGCGGCGAGGACGGCGTCGGGCGCCGGGCGGGCGTCGCTGGTCGCGGTGACCGGGCCTTCGGCGTCGTCGGTGGCGGTCGACGCGCCCCAGCGGCCGGTGAAGCGATAGGTCTTCTCGGCGTCCATGGCGTAGGGCACGGTCTTGGTCGCCTCGCCGAAGGCGATCGCCAGGATGCCGGTCGCCATCGGATCGAGCGTGCCGGCATGGCCGGCCTTCTGGGCGTTGAACAGCCGCTTGGCGCGGGTGACGCAATCAGTCGAGGTGAGGCCGGCGGGCTTGTCGAGGATCAGCCAACCGTCGACCTTCTCGCCCTTGGGGCGGCGGGCCATCAGGCTTCCTTGTCGTCGTCTTCGTCGTCGCGGGGGGCAAGGTCGCGCGCCACGTCGCGGGAGCGCAGCAGCGCGTCGATATGCGCGCCTTCGTCGAACGAGCGGTCGATCTCGAAGCGCAGCTGGGGGACGATGCGCAGATGGTTGAGCGCATGGCCCAGCTCGCCGCGTACATAGCCCTTGGCGGCGTTCAGCGCGGCGACGATCTCAAGTTCGTTCTCGGCCGCCAGCGGCTTCACGAACAGCGTGCAGACCGAAAGGTCGGGCGAGATCCTGACGCCGGTGACCGAGATCGACGAATCCACCAGCACCGGGTCGCGCCAGTGCGCGCGGGTGAGGATTTCGTGGACGGTACGACGCACTTCCTCGGCGACGCGCAGCTGGCGCTGCGTCGGTCCGGCGTTCGCTTGTCTCTTGCGGGCCATGGCGGCGGAGCCGCGCGGACTACAGCGTCCGCGCGACCTCCTCGACCTCGAAGCACTCGATCGTGTCGCCCTCGCGGATGTCCTGGTAGTTCTCGAACGCCAT
This sequence comes from uncultured Flavobacteriaceae bacterium, assembly GCA_964493795.1. Lineage (GTDB taxonomy): Bacteria > Pseudomonadota > Alphaproteobacteria > Micropepsales > Micropepsaceae > JADZAI01. The sequence goes on along the minus strand of CAZBPO010000028.1, from coordinate 4,090 downwards.
GCCGCATTCGTAGCCCTGCTGGACCTCGCGCACTTCTTCCTTGAAGCGCTTGAGCGTGGAGAGCTTGCCTTCGTGGATGACCACGCGGTCGCGGATGAGGCGCACGCGCGCGCCGCGGCGCACCATGCCCTCCACGACCTTGCAGCCCGCGACCTTGCCGAACTTCGTGATGTTGAAGACCTGAAGGATCGTGGCGTTGCCGAGGAAGTTCTCGCGGATCACCGGCGAGAGCAGGCCGCCCATGGCCGCCCGGACGTCGTCGATGATGTTGTAGATGATCGAGTAGTAGCGGATGTCGATGCCGTCGCGCTTGGCGCGTTCGCGCGCCTCGGTGTGGGCGCGCACGTTGAATGCGATGATCACCGCGCCCGAAGCCTGGGCGAGGATGACGTCGGATTCGGTGACGCCGCCGACGCCCGACTGCAGCACCTGAACGCTGACCTCGTCGGTCGCGAGGCCCTTGAGCGCTTGGGCGATCGCCTCGACCGAGCCCTGCACGTCGGCCTTGATGACGACGGGAAGGATCTTCTTCTCGCCGGCTTCGCGGTCTTTGAGCAGCTGCTCCATGGTCTGGCGGCCGGCCGCGTTGGTGCGCGCCTCGCGGCGCTTGCGCGTGCGGAAATCGGCGATCTCACGGGCCCGGGCGTCGCTCTCCACGACGACCAGCTCATCGCCGGCTTCCGGCGTGCCCTGAAGGCCCAGAACCTCGACCGGCACGGAGGGGCCGGCCGACTGGACCTGTGCGCCCTGATCGTCGACCAGCGCGCGCACGCGGCCCCATTCGCTGCCGGCCACGACGATGTCGCCGACCTTGAGCGTGCCGCGCTGAATCAGCACGGTGGCGACCGGGCCGCGGCCCTTGTCGAGCTTGGCCTCGACAACGGCGCCTTCGGCCGCGCGGTCGGGATTGGCGGTGAGTTCGAGCACCTCGGCCTGCAGGAGGATCGCTTCCTCCAGCTTGTCGAGACCGGTCTTCTTGAGCGCTGAAACCTCGACGGCCTGAACCTCGCCGCCCATCTCCTCGACCACGATCTCGTGGCGCAGAAGCTCGGTCTTCACGCGGCTGGGCGTGGCGTCGGGCTTATCGATCTTGTTGATCGCAACGATGATCGGCACGCCCGCCGCCTTGGCGTGGGCGATCGCTTCCTCGGTCTGCGGCATGACGCCGTCATCGGCCGCGACGACCAGAATGACGATGTCGGTGACCTTGGCGCCGCGGGCCCGCATGGCGGTGAACGCGGCGTGGCCGGGCGTGTCGAGGAAGGTGATCTTGGCGCCCGACGGGGCGGTGATCTGGTAGGCGCCGATATGCTGGGTGATGCCGCCGGCCTCGCCCGCGACCACGTTGGTCTGGCGCAGCGCGTCGAGCAGCGAGGTCTTGCCGTGGTCGACATGGCCCATGATGGTGACGACCGGCGCGCGCGCCTGCAGGCTCTCGGGCGCGTCGTCCTCGCCCTTCAGGCCTTCCAGCACGTCGCTCTCGGCCACGCGCTTGACCACGTGGCCGTATTCCTCGGCGATGATCTGCGCGGTGTCGGCGTCGATCGAGGTGTTGATCGTCGCCATGACGCCGTTCTTCATCAGCACCTTGATGACGTCCACGGCCCGGCGCGCCATGCGGTTGGCGAGCTCCTGCACCGAGATCGTCTCGGGGATGATGATGTCGCGCGGGGCGACGGCCTGCTGTTCGCCGCCGCGCTGCATGCCCTGATGGGCGCGGCGCTGGGTCTGGCGGCGCATCGCCGCCAGCGAACGCTGACGCTCTTCGACGTCGCCGCCGGCGGCCGCCGTCACGGTGAGGCGGCCGTCGCGGCGCTTGGCGTCGCCCTTGGGCGCGCGCGGCGTGGGGGTGGGCGGACGGAAAGGCTGGGCCGGGCCGCCGGGCCGGCGCATGCCGGTCATGGCCGAGGCGCGCTTCTTCTCGCTCTCGCTCTCATAGACGTTGGGGCGGTTAACCGGCGCGGCCGGCTTCGCGGGTGCGGCGGGCGCTGCGGCGGGCGCGGCGCGCGGGGCCTCTGCGGCCTCGTTGCGGCGCGCGGTATCGGCCTCGGCGCGGCGGCGGGCATCTTCCTCGGCCGTCTTGCGGGCGTCTTCCTCGGCCTTGCGCCGGGCGGCGGATTCGGCCTCGGCGGCGAGGCGCGCTTCTTCGGCGGCGCGGCGGCGCGCGGTTTCCTCGGCGCGGGCGCGAGCCTCGGCCTCGGCGATCTTGGCGTTGCCGAGCGCCTTGGCGCGGGCGGCCTTTTCTTCCTCGGTGAGGGTGCGCAGCACCATGCCCGAACGCTGCGCCGAGGGCGGCAGCGGCCTGGACGGGGCGGGCGCGGGCCGGGGCGGCTCAACCGGCGGCGGCGGGGCGGCAGGCGCGGCCGCAGCCGGCGCAGCGCCGGGCCGCGGCACGGTGACGGTGCGCTTCTTCTCGACCAGGACCGCCTTGGTGCGGCCATGGCTGAAGCTTTGTTTGACGGTGCCCGTTTCGGTGGTCACGGCCGGCCGCTTCACGCCCAACGGCGCGCGCGGCGGGTTTCCGGTCCCCAGGGTCTTTCCCGTCTGATCCTTCTGATCCGTCATCAACTGCCTTAAAATCGTTGCCTAGTACTCAGTCACCTGCCCGGCCCAGGACGCGGGCGTCATCGCCCGGAACCCGGCCGTCCGCCCGACCTCCTGAAGAAAGCGTGCGTGGAGCGTGCCGGCGCCCGCCGACAGGAGGCAGGCGTGTATCACATTCGCGCTCCCTAAGGCCATGCTCAATTCCGAAGAGGAAAAGAGCCCGCACACCGGCGCTTCAAGTTCCATCGCCTTGGCTTTCGCCAGGATCGAGCGGCGGCCGTCGGGAGAGCCGTCGGACGCCTCGAGCAGCGCCGCGATCCGGGCCTGTCCGATCTCGTGCGCGTCCATCGTCTCCTTGACGCGCTCGAAGCCCGTGACGATCAGCCCGGATTTCCGCGCCAGCCCCAGGAGATTGAGCGCCCGCTTGGCCAGAAGCCCCTCGACCGTGTGGCTGAGGGAATCCGGCGGCCGGACCGCGGTTTCAAGCACCCGGGCGAAAAGCCCTTTGCCGATCGCCCGGTCGATCGCCGCACGCTCGGCCTTCAGCCACGCGCCGCGGCCCGGCAAATCGTTGCCGAGATCGGGCACGACCTCGCCGTCCGGCCCCGCCACGAAGCGGATGAGCGCTTCCTTCGGCAGGGTGAGGCCGGTGGAGATGCAGCGGCGCGTCGGTTCCGAGCCCCTGGCGTCATGATCGCCGCCGCGGACCCGGTCGCGCCGTTCGCGGGCGGCTTTACGGCTCATGCGCTCAGGCTTCGGCCTCCGCTTCCTCGATCTCTTCGCCGGCTTCGGGCTCGATCTCGACCCAGCCGACCATCACGCGGGCCTGCATCACCAGCGCCTCGGCCTCGTCCTTGGAGATCCCCAGATCCTCAAGAATGCCCTTCACGTGGTAGCGCTCGCCCTTCTTCATGTCGTCATAGCCGGTGAGATCGTCGGCCGAGCAGCCGGCGACGTCCTCGACCGACTTGACCTCGTTCTCGCCGAACGCGGCCATCATCTGCGGCGTCACGCCCGGGATTTCGGCCACTTCGTCGAGCACGCCCAGTTCCCGGCGCCTGGCGTCGGCTTCGCGGTTGGCCGCCTCGATCACATCCAGCGCGCGGCGCTGAAGCTCGGCGGCCGTGTCCTCGTCGATGCCGTCGATCGACGACAGCTCGTGCGGCTCGACATAGGCGAGCTCTTCCAGATTGGCGAAGCCTTCCGAAGCGAGCAGCTGGGCCAGCGTCTCGTCGACGTCCAGCGCCGCCATGAAGGTTTCGGTGCGGGCGCGGAATTCCTTCTGCCGGCGCTCCGATTCCTCGGCCTCGGTCATGATCTTGATGTCCCAGCCCGTCAGCTGCGAGGCGAGACGCACGTTCTGGCCGCGGCGACCGATGGCGAGGCTGAGCTGTTCTTCCGGCACCACCACGTCGATGCGGCCGGCGTCTTCGTCCAGAACGACCTTGGAGACCTCGGCCGGCTGCAGCGCGTTGACGATGAAGGTGGCGGCGTCGGCCGACCAGGGAATGATGTCGATCTTCTCGCCCTGCAGCTCCTGCACCAC
>CAZBPO010000027.1:15903-18892 GCA_964493795.1 uncultured Flavobacteriaceae bacterium | reverse complement strand
CCGATCCCACAGCACCGTCGTCTCACGCTGGTTCGTGATGCCGATCGCCAGCACGCGGTCCGCCCCCGCCCCGGCGATCGCCTTGCTCAGGGTTTCGCGCGCGCCGCGCCAGATCTCGGCGGCGTCATGCTCGACCCAGCCGTCGCCGGGGTAGTGCTGGGTCAGCGGCATCTGGTGAGAGGCGGAAATCCGCCCTTCGCGGTCGAACGCCACGGATCGCGTGCTGGTGGTTCCCTGGTCGAGCGCCACGACGAGCTTGTTCAATTGGGTCGGCATGGAGTTGACGCCTCGGTCAAGATTAACGCGCTCTTAGGTTCCCGTTCAGGTATAGTGCGGCCAACGTGGCGTTGTGCAGGTCCATCGTGACTACGGGCGGAATAGACCCAGAGATTGGCAAACTGGTCTCGCTGGCTCAATCGGAGTCGGCGGAGAGCCGGTCACAGCTATTTCTTTCGATCGCCGCACTTATGGAGTCCCGCGCCGGCGGATTCTCGACGTCCGAGCGCGAGCTTCTCAACGCCATCATGCGCCAGCTGACCCGTCAGGTGGAGATGCAGGTTCGCCAGGCGTTGGCCGAACGCATGTCGGAGCTCGACGACGCCCCGCACGACCTGATCCTGCTGCTCGCCAACGACCGCATCGAAGTCGCGCAGGGCATTCTGGAAAAGTCGACGCTGCTGAACGAGAGCGAGCTGATCGACATCATCAACGCCGCGACCCATCTGCACCAGAAGGCGATCGCCGGCCGCGGCGACGTGACCGAGCGCATCGCCGCCTCGCTGGCCGAAAGCTCAGCGCCCGAAGTGCTGCTTGAGCTTGTCCGCAACCAGCGCGCCCGCATCGCGAACGAGACCATCGAACGGCTGGCCGAACGGTCGCGCGACGATGTCGAGCTTCAGCGCGGCGTGCTGGCGCGGCCCGAGATGCGTCAGGATCTGGCGAGCCGTATGTGCGGCTTCGTCTCCGACGCGCTGCACGGCTTCATCACCCAGCGCTTCGGGATCGACCCGGCCGCGATCCGCAAGGACCTGGCGCTTGCGGCAGCGGAAGCCCACGCCCGGATGACCCATGCGAGCGGCCCCGAGCGCCTGGTGTCGAAACTGCACGCGGCCGGGCAGCTGAAACCCGGCTTCGCCGTGAAGGCGCTGGGCCAGGGACAGCTCGACGTCTTCGAGCACGCCGTCGCGAAACTGGTCGGCGCGCCGGTCGAGGCGATCACCCGGTTGATGAAATCGGGCGACGCAGCCTCGCTGGCCCTGCTCTGCCAGGCCATCGGCGTCGACAAGTCGGTTTTCTCGACGCTTTTCTCGCAGGCCGAAACGCTGCGCGGCCGCTCTGGCATTCTCAGCCAGCAGGACCGCATGAGGGCCGACGAGGTCTTCCAGACCGTCAGCCGCGACGATGCAAGGCGCACCGTCCTGCGCAAGGCCGCCTGACCGCCCTTACGCAGCGGGCCGCAGGCTTGCTATATCTGCCCCATGATCGACCCCTTCGGGCGCCATATCACCTATCTGCGCGTCAGCGTCACCGACCGCTGCGATTTCCGCTGCACCTACTGCATGGCGGAAGACACAACCTTCCTGCCCAAGGCTGATCTGCTGTCTCTTGAGGAGATGGACCGCCTGTGCGAGGCGTTCGTCGCAAAGGGCGTCAGGAAACTGCGCCTGACGGGCGGCGAGCCGCTGGTGCGCAAGAACCTGATGTGGCTGGTGCGCCGGCTGGGCCGCCATCTGCAGACGGGCGCGCTTGAAGAGCTGACCATGACCACCAACGGCAGCCAGCTCGCCCGATATGCGGCGGAACTGGCGGACGCGGGCGTGAAGCGGATCAACGTCTCGCTCGACACGCTCGATCCCGCCAGGTTCCGCGCCATCACCCGTCGCGGCGATCTGGCCCAGGTGCTGTCCGGCATCGACGCCGCGAAGGACGCCGGGCTGAAGGTCAAGATCAACGCCGTCGCGCTGCGCGGCCAGAACGAAGACGAGATCGAAGACCTGATCCGCTGGGCCCATGGCGACGGCATGGATCTGACGCTGATCGAGACCATGCCGATGGGTGAGATCGCCCATCGCGCCGAGCAGTATCTGCCGCTGTCTCTGGTGAGGGCGCGTCTGGCTGAGCGCCTGACCTTGACCGACCTGCCCGACCGCACGGGCGGCCCCGCGCGCTATGTCCGCGTCGAGGAAACCGGCGGCCGGCTCGGCTTCATCACGCCGATGACCCACAATTTCTGCGAAAGCTGCAATCGCGTCAGGCTGACCTGCACGGGCACGCTGTATATGTGCCTGGGACAGGACGACGACGCCGACCTCAGGGCGATTCTGCGCGCCAGCGCCGACGACCAGGTCCTCGCCGCAGCCATCGACGCCGCCATCGCCCGCAAACCCAAAGGCCATGACTTCATGATCGACCGCCGCCGGCCCACCCCGTCCGTCGCCCGCACGATGTCGCTGACAGGCGGATGACCGACGCCCCCCGCATTTTCTTCGCGGCGAGCGCCACGCCCGACGCGCAGGCAGGCCTGACGGCCTTGCGCGAACGCTATCCCGAGGTTCCCGAGAACGAAGCCGAGATCATCGTCGCGCTTGGCGGCGACGGCTTCATGCTTGAGACCATGCACAAGCATCTGGGCAGCAAGCTGCCCATCTACGGCATGAATCTCGGCTCGGTCGGCTTTCTGATGAACGAGTTTCGTCCCGAAGATCTGCTCGCCCGCCTGCAAGGCGCGGAGCGCGCGGTGATCCATCCGCTGCGCATGCGCGCCACATCGGCGGACGGGACGCGCCACGCCGCCATCGCCATCAACGAGGTCTCGCTGCTGCGCCAGACGCGTCAGGCGGCCAAGCTGAAGATATCCATCGACGGCCACGTCCGTATGGACGAGCTGATCTGCGACGGCGTTCTGGTCTCCACGCCGGCCGGCAGCACCGCCTATAATCTGTCGGCGCACGGGCCGATCCTGCCCATCGACTCGCCGCTGCTGGCGCTG
>CAZBPO010000027.1:11532-15893 GCA_964493795.1 uncultured Flavobacteriaceae bacterium | reverse complement strand
CCCTCACCCCGATCAGCGCCTTCCGCCCCCGGCGCTGGCGCGGGGCGCTGCTGCCGCACAAGGCGCAGGTCAGGCTCGAGGCTTTGGAGAGCGTGAAGCGTCCGGTCAGCGCCGTCGCCGACCATGTCGAGGTGCGCGACGTCGTTCAGGTCGACGTGGTGGAGGACCGCTCGATCTCGCTGACCATGATGTTCGACGCCGGCCGCAACCTCAACGAGCGCATCCTCGCCGAGCAGTTCCTCGACTGAAAGCTGCGCGTCTCAGCGGACGTTCGACAGCGGTTCCTGCGGGTCGCCATAACCCGCATCGGGCTGGATGCGCAGCACCGCCCCACCCTCGCGCGGCTCGACCCACGGCGTCACGGTCACGACCGGCGTCGCCGCAGCGGCCGCGAGCGCCGCTTCGGCGGACGTCGATCGAGCCAGCTTGAGAAGATTCATCCGCGTCGGGAAGATCACCGTCCACCGTTCGGGCTCCGCGATCGCCTGCTCGGGCGTGGTCCATACCGAATCCACGCTCTCATACCCGTCATGCGCGCCCAGCTGGCCCGCCGGCGCGGCCGCGATGAAGAACCAGGTGTCGAAGCGTTTGGGCATCATGTCGGGCGTGATCCAGCGCGCGAAACGCACCAGACGATCGGCCGCCAGCCGCAAGCCGTTGGCTTCCAGAAAATCAGCGAGCGCAAGCTGCTCGGCGTTGAGCGGCACGCGGAACGAATCCAGCGCCTTGACCGCCGCGCCGTCCAGCAGGTCGCCGCCGCCCGCGCGACGCGCCAGCAGGATGCCGCTCTCCTCGAAGCACTCGCGGATCGCGCAGGCCGCCAGAGCCAGTTCGGCGTCGTCATAGCCGTCCGCGCCGTCGATCAGGCCGCGCAGCCTGGGATCGCTGTCGCCCGGTGCCAGCTTGCCGCCCGGAAACACCAGCGCGCCGGAGGCGAAGTCGATTTGGTGATGCCGCTTCACCATGAACACCTCGACGGCCGCTTCGCCGTCCCGGACAAGCAGGATCGTCGCCGCCGGGAAGATACGCGCGGGCGGGCGGGCCGCCGGAGTGTCTGCGCTCATTTCATGGGTTCTTTCTTTAAATTATCGTCGATTCCGCACATTGCGCTTCGTCTGATCCTAACGCGCGCCTCCCAGCATCGCGAGCATCCGCCATCAGAGGTCCAGATGTTCGCGAAATCCCTTCAGCTCGCCAAGAGCGATATCGAACGCGCTTTCGCCCGGAACGAATTCGGCCTCGTCTTCCAGCCCCAGATCGAGGTCAGCGACGGCGCGGTGGTCGCCGCCGAGGCCTTCGTTCGTTGGGCGCACCCCGATTTCGGAACCATGACGCCGCAGCTTTTCCTGCCGGCGATCGAAGCCTATGGCGAAAGCTCGCGCCTGCTGGCCACCGTCATGCGCGGCGCGGTCGAGGCGGCACGGGCGTTCACCGCCGCCGGACGCCCCTGGCGCGTTTCGGTCAATCTGGGCGTCAGCGATCTGCAGACTGGCGCGGCCCCCGACATCGTCGCCGCCGCCCTACGCGACGGCGGCGCGCCGGCCCGGCAGATCGTGCTGGAAGCGCCCGAGGCCGCGCTGCTGGAAGGCGACGCCATCGTCCGCATGGCGTTGAAGCGTCTGCGCGAGCTAGGGTGCCGCATCGCGCTCGACAGCGGCGCCGCCCTGCCGCTGGAAGCCGCCGAGCTGTGGCCGGAGTTCTTTTCCGAGGTCAAGATCGGCGGCGCGGCCATCCTTCGCTTCGCCGAAATCGCCCGCAAGGTCGATGGCGGCCGTATCGCGCGCCGGCTCGCCTTCGCCGGGACCCATGGGCTCAACGCCGTCGCGGTGGGCGTCGAGCAGGAGAAGACCCTGACGGCCCTCGTCAAGCTGGGCTTCGGCGCGGTCCAGGGCGCGCTGATCGCCAAGCCCCAGTCTCTCGATGCGCTGCTCGCCTGGGACGGCGGTTGGGCCGGCGAAGCGGACGCCCCCATCGCGCCGGCCGCGGCCCAGCCGCGCCCGCGTCCGCGCCTGGTCGTCCCGAACGATCCGGCGGATGCGCCCCAGCCCAAGCTGGTCGAGCAGCTGACGCCGACGGCCGCCGATTTCGCCTTCGCCGAGGATGACGACGAAGGCATGGATGTCGATTTCGACGACGATGCCTACGACACGTCGCCCGGCCACGCTGCCGCCTATGCCACCGTAGAACCCGAAGCCGAGTTCGATCCGTCGGCGGACGTCCAGGCCGACAGCGAGGAGCTCAACGCTCTTGAGAACGCAGCGCCGCTCCATGCCGGGATGATCGACCGGCCGCGCAAGCGCACGGTCCGCGCCGAGGCGAGGCCGGCCCCTGAGCTGCCGCCAGCGCCCGCCGACGAGACGGCGCAGGACGCGGCCCCGGCCTTCGACCGGCCGCTGGCGCTGCGCGTCAAGGAGCCGCCGCCCCGGCCCGGTCTGATGCAGCGCCTGGGGCTCGGCCGCCTGCTAGGCCGGTGACGGCCGCGCGATGACGATGCGGTACAGCGCGTAGAGCGCGAGCGCCGCCGTCACCGCCGCAAGCAGCAGGAAGAAGCCGCGCGGGCCGAACGCCTCCATGGCGGCCGAGGCGGCCATCGGCCCCAGCACCGATCCGATGCCGAACAGCAGGATCATCGCGCCGCTGGCCGGCAGGCGCTCGCCGGGGTCGATCCGGTCGTTCACATGCGCAACGGCGACCGTGTAGAACGGGAAGGTCAGGCCGCCGAACAGCGTGATCGCGGCGACCGTCAGAGCGGCGTTCGCCCCGTGCGCGGCGGCCCCGGCGCAGGCCGCGCAGGCCGCGAGATCCGCCGGTCCTTCAGATCGGATATCCACCCGATCGGGAGCTGGAAGATAAGCCCGCCCATCACCAGCGCCGCGACGAACAACGCGACGCCCTGAGGGTCGAAACCCGCGCGCTGGGCATAGATCGGCGACATCGCCATCACCACCGCCCACACGAAGCCCGACACCATCGCGCCGACCACCCCGACGGGCGAGGCGCTGATCAGCGCGCCGAACGACGCGCGGACGAACGGATAACGCGCCGGCCGTTCGGCGCGGCCCAGCACCACCGGCGGGATCGCCATGGCGCAGAAGGCCGCGACCATCGCCATCGACAGCGTGAGATTGTCGGCCAGCAGGGGCACGAAGGCCTGCGCGATCATCAGGCCCGCAAGCTGGACCACGATATAGACGGCGAAGACCCGCCCGCGCGTCGCGTTGGCCGTCCGCTCGTTCAGCCAGCTTTCGACGACAAGGAAAACGCCCGCCAGGCCGACCCCGAACCCGAAACGGGAAATCGCCCATGTGACGGGGTCGGTCGAAATCAAAACCACCAAGGGCGACGCGGCGGCCAGCGCCGCGAAGGCGATATAGGCCGGCACATGGCCGATCCGCGAGATATGGCGCGGCCCCAGGATAGAGGACAGGACCTGACCCGCGTAGAGCCCGCTCATGACCAGCGCGATCTCGCCGGCCGAGAACCCGGCCGCGTCGCTGCGCAGACCCAACGCCGTCGTCAGCAGGCCGTTGCCCAGCTGCACCGCCAGGACACCGGCGAGCAAAGGCCACCAGGTGCGGAATATGTTCAGCATGATGCGGGAAGACTCGGTCGGTCTGCGGGCCGCGAAACTGGTGGGACCGCCGCTTCAGGTCAAGCTGCGGCGTCGGTCGAGCGCCGGCTGTCGCGCTCGGCCCTCAGCAAGGTCTCGCGGGCCCGGTCGGGGATGGGGTCGAGCGAGGCGAGAAGCTGGGCGACGAAAGGCGTGACCACGCCCTGAGAAACGCCCGAGCGGTAGCCGGGGCCGACTTCCGCGCTCTGGAAGGCGGAATCGAAGGTATAGACGCTCTTCTCGTTGAACGAGCCGTCGTCCAGCGCCGCACGGCCGACCAGAACCTGAGCATATTCCGGCCCGACGACGATATCGTCCATCGTCGAAAGCGTGCCGCGCAGCTTGGCCATCATCTGGCCTTCGCCGATCGCCGGCGCGTCAGGAATGTCGGCGTTGCGGTGTTTGGCGTCGAGGACGGCGAGGACTTCCGAGGCCGAGCGGGCGCCGCCGCCCTTGGAATAGAAGATCGAGCGGTTGGCGCGGGCCGCGTCAGGGAAGATCGATGCCGCGCTGCCGTCGTCCGACCGCGCCGCCTTGATCAGCTGCAATGCCCCGCCCGGCCCCAGGAAGTGGGCGGCATACAATTCGCCGCCGGTCGGCTCGCGTCCCAGCGTCGCCCGCAGGCGGAACGAACTGTCGCGGGTGAACTCGGCCGCCATGGTGGCCGAGATCTCCGCGTCATAGCGCAGGGCAAGAATTTCCCGTCGAATCTGCCGGTCGGCAACGACGTAGCGCCCGCGCTTGGTCCGGC
>CAZBPO010000027.1:9480-11522 GCA_964493795.1 uncultured Flavobacteriaceae bacterium | reverse complement strand
GATCTGGTCGGCATACTGGCCCAGCCCATGCTCGGCCCCGTGCTCCTTGATCATCCCCAGCCAGGTCTGGTCGATGAACTGGAACAGCCCCGTCGCCGACGAAGTGCCTGCTTTTGCTGAAGGATTCAGGCTCGACTCGCGAACGGCGGTCTTCATCAGATAGTCGAAATCGACGCCCGTCCGGGCGCTGGCGCGTTCGATCGCGAACGCAGCCGTCGCAACGCTCGATCCCGCCTTCTCGATCATCGTCCGGTCCCCATCGCGCAGAACTTTGCAGGGGCCGTGCCAGTCAGGCCGGCGCCCCGAGCGCCTCGGCGAGCTTCAGCCGCATCCCTTCGCGGAAGCGGGAAATATAGGGCTCACGCTCGCCGAAGCCCCAGACCGGGCCGGGCCATGCGACGTCGCTTTCCTTGCGGGCCACCACATGGATATGCAGCTGGCGCACGATATTGCCCAGCGAACCGATATTGATCTTGGTCGCCCCGGTCAGGCTCTTCAGCGTCCGGCCGGCGATGGCGGCCTCGCGCATGACCGCGCTCTGGTCGGCGGGCTCCAGCTCGAACAGCTCGGAAAATCCCGGCAGGCGCGGCGTGAGGATAAGCCAGGGGAAACGCGCATCGTCCATCAGCAGCACGTCGCAGCGCGGCATGGCGCACACGAAGACCGTGTCGCGTGCCAGGACGGGGTCCAGACGAAATCCTTCCATCAGTATGACTTCGGAAGGCCCAGCGCCTTCTCCGCAAGGAATGACAGGATCATCTCGCGGCTGACCGGCGCGATGCGCGCGATCATCGCTTCGCGCATATAGCGTTCGACGTCGTACTCGCGGGCATAGCCCATGCCGCCATGGACCAGCACCGCCGTCTCGCAGGCCTCGAACGCCGCTTCAGCGGCCAGATATTTCGCCGCGTTCGCCTCGACCCCGCAGGCCGCACCAGAATCGTAGAGCGCCGCCGCCCTGAACACCATCAGGTCGGCGGCTTCGAGCCGGGCCCATGCCTGTGCCAGCGGGTGCTGGATCGCCTGATTTTGTCCGATGGGCCGGCCGAACACGACCCGCTCGTTGGCATAGGCGGCCGCCCGCGCCAGCGCCGCACGGCCCAGCCCCACCGCTTCGGCGGCGATCAGGATACGCTCAGGGTTCAGGCCGTGCAGCAGGCATCTGAAGCCTTCGCCTTCCGCGCCGATCCGCTCGTCCGCGCCCACCCGCAGGCCGTCTATGAACAGCATGTTCGAGTCGACCGCCGCGCGGCCCATCTTGTGGATCTCGCGGATCTCGACATGGGCACGGTCCAGCGGCGCATAGAACAGCGTCAGGCCGTCGAGCGGGCGTGCGGCGTCATAAGGCGTGGTGCGCGCCACGATCAGCGCGCGCGTCGCCCGCTGCGCCGCCGACGTCCATATCTTGCGGCCCGAGATCACATAGCCGTCGCCGTCGCGCACCGCCTGGGTCTTGATCCGCGCCGTTTCCAGACCCGCATCGGGCTCGGTGACGGCGAAACACGTCCGGTCCTCGCCACAGATCAGCGCCGGCAGGAAACGCCGCTTCTGCGCCTCGGTCCCGAACACGGCGATCGGCATCGGCGCGAAGATGTTCATGTGCACGGCCGAGGCGCCGCTGAAGCCCGCGCCGGAGCGCGCGATCGCCTGCATCATCGCGGCCGCCTCGGTCGCGCCTAGCCCCGCGCCGCCGACATCGGCCGGCATCGCGATGCCCAGATAGCCCGCCTCGGTCAGAGCCTTCACGAAGTCTTCGGGAAAGGCCGCCGTTTCATCGGCCCTGCGCCAATAGGCGGCGTCAAAGCGCGCGCAGATGCGCTCGACGCCTTCGACCACCGCGTCGCGCTGCCCGCTCACGCCGCCTCCGCGAACCGCGCGGCGGCGAAGGGCCGGGCGATCGTCGGTAAGCGCCCTTCCAGCGCGTGCAGCGCCGCCGCGTCTGCGATCAGCGGCGCGAACAAAATGCCGTTGCGGAACTGCCCGCTCGCCAGCGTCAGCCCCTCCGGTCCCAGCCCACCGAGAGCCGGAAGACCGTCATCGGT
>CAZBPO010000027.1:0-9470 GCA_964493795.1 uncultured Flavobacteriaceae bacterium | reverse complement strand
CGCAATAGCGTTCCGCGACCGGCAACGCCGCCAGCCCCGGCGCGGCGGCGATGGCGCAGCGCCGCAACGTCTCCAGCGCACCGTCGTCCAGCGAGGCGTCGAAGCCGGCCTCTTCCTGAGTCGCCCCGATGACGATACGGCCGTCGCCATGCGGCGCGATATAAGCGCCCTCGGCCCAGATCAGCCGCCGCACCGGCATGGCGCGCGGGTCGCCGGCGAGGCTCAGCATCTGACCTTTGACCGGACGGATCGGCGGCCCGGGCAAATTCGAAACTTTCAGCAAGCCGCCGCTCCACGCCCCCGCCGCCAGAACGACATGGTCGAAAGCGATCGGCCCGTCCCCTGTCAGAACGGCGCAGACGCGCCCGCCCGTCTCGACGATGCGATTGACCCGCGTCTGCGCCGCCACGATGACGCCCGCCGCTTCCGCGGCGCGCAGCAGGGCCAGCGCGAGCCAACGCGGATCGGCGCGCGCCTCGTCGGCGGCCCACACGGCGGACATATCGACCGCCGTGTGGGCCGCCGCCAATCCCGGCTCCAGCCGCCGCGCGGCCGCCCCGTCGATCACCGCCAGCCCCTCGCCGCCGTGACCGGGCCCCAGCGCCAGCGCGCCGCATTCGGCATAGCCCGGCGAGAGGCCGCCCGCCCGCTCGATCTCGGCGGCGAAGGCGGGCCAGGCGGCGCGCGCGCTGGCAGCGAAGGCCGCGAGCGCAGGCGCAGCGCCGGCCATCTCCAGCCGCGCGCAGATCATCCCGGCCGAGGCCCATGTCGCACCGCCGCCGCGAGACGACGAGGCCGCACTGTCGAACAGCGTCACAGAGGCGCCGGCCTGCGCCAGCCGCCAGGCCGCGCCCAGCCCGGCGACGCCGGCGCCGATCACCGCGACTTTCCTGCGTATGGGTAACTTCATGCGCCGATCATAGCGCATCCGCAGCCGGCTGCACTTGCATCCGGCGGAATATGCGATGAATCATCGCGCCATGCGGTTCAGTCTCGTCATCGCCACCCTTTTCGTCCTGAGCGCGCCCACGGCCGACGCCGGCATCTCCGACGGGCGCAGTCTTGCGGACGCCTGCCAGGTTCTGCGCGACGCGACCGCCGACGGCTCGAAAGCCTCGCCGAACGATCCGTGCCGCTCGTGGCTGTTCGGCTTCTTCACCGCCTACAAGGAAGACTACGACGCCCGCTTCGCCGCCTATCTCAGCGGGGCGGCTGTCGATCCGGCGGCCGGGCCGTGCTTCCGCCCGCCGGACTTCATCTCGTTCGTCGATGTCGCAGGCCTGGTCGTCACGCATGGCCAGACGCGCCCCCATCTGCTTAACGGCGCTGCGGAAGCGCTGGTCCTGGATGCGATGTCCGCCGCCTATCCGTGCGACGCCGCCGGCGATGCGCCGCAGCGACCCTGATCGCGCTTTCCCGCGCGTCGCCGCCGCCTGGGCGATCCATGCCCTGACGGCGTCGGGCGCTCTGCTCAGCTTTCTCGCTCTGGAAGCGGCGTTTCGCGCCGACACCCCGGCCACCTTCCTGTGGCTCGCCATCGCGCTGGTCGTGGACGGCATCGACGGCCCCCTGGCCCGCGCCCTGAAGGTCGAGCGCGCGACGCCGAATATCGACGGCGCGGCCCTCGATCTCGTCGTCGATTATCTGACCTATGTGGTGGCGCCCGTCGCATGGATGATCGCCGCCGGCATATGGCCGGCCGGTTGGGACTGGCCCTTGGGCGGCTTCGTGCTGATCACCGCGCTCTACACCTTCGCACGGCGCGACATGAAGGCCGACAGCGCCGACTTCCGCGGCTTCCCCGCCGTCTGGAACCTGGTCGCCGCCGCTTTCGCCGCGACCGCCGCTGTCCCTTGGGCGGCGGCCGCCGTTACGCTGGCCCTGTGTCTGCTCACCTTCACCGACCTCAAGGTCGTGCATCCGGTGCGCGTGAAAGCGCTGCGCCCGTTGACGCTGGCAGCGCTCATCGCCTGGATGTCGGCCAGCGGCTCGCTCATCGCTGCCCCGGCCTGGCAGACCGAGACGGTCCGGGCCCTGTGGTGGGCGATGACGATCTACCTGATCGGTCTGTGCGCCTGGCGCAGCGCGATGCCGGCGCGCAAGGAGAAAGGGGGCGCCTGAGGCGCCCCCTTCACGAAATCCGCAACTGGCGCCGCGATCACTTCCTGATGCGGACCGAGTCGATCACGCCGTTGATGGTATCGCGCCCCGAAGCCACGACATCCGACGACGTCAGGCAGAAGCCGCCGAACAGCGTCTTGGCCTTGAAGGTCACATAGGCGAAGGCGTGATGCTTCTTGCCATCGACGGTCAACGTGGCGACCGCGCGCTGGAACGGCCAGCCGCTGGGATGATTGGCCTGCGGACCCGTGCTTTCATAAACGAGATCGGGAGCGCCCGAGAAGATCAGCTTGGTATAGAAGTCGGGGCCGAGATCGTTCGCGCCCAACTCCGCCCGGATCTGCTCGTCCGTCACCTGCATCGACAGGTTCGGGATGCTGAACGCCTGGCAAATGATGCTGAGGTCCGGATTGCCCATCATGTAGTCGGCGCCCTCGATGTCGGTCGCCACCAGCCAGTCGGACGGCAGGGTGATCGAATAGCCGTTGGCGTGGGTCAACGTCTGGCCCGACGCCGCCGGCGGACCGGCGAGGCTGGGCAGCGGCGTCGATTGCGCGGGAGCGACCCCGACGGTGAGGACGGCCGCGATAGCGGTCGCCGCGAGCGCGATGATCTTCGACTTCACGGTCTTGTCTCCTGAATTTCTGCTCATGCGCGCCAGCTTCACTTCGTGATCCGGAAAGATTCGAAGACGGCGAAGAACTGAGCTTTCGACTGCTCGAAGTTCGCGGTCGGCGTGTAGCAGATCGTGCGGAACATCATCCCGGACTTCAGCGTCAGGATGCCGGCGAAGGTCAGGTTGATGGTCGAGCCGCTGAGGTCCACGTCAGCCGAAGCGATCACCGTCTGCAACGGCCAGCCGCCCGGATGGTTGGTGGCGGCGCCGACATGGTGGAAGCGGACGTTCTGGAACTGGACGAAATAGACATTGTTCCAGAACTGCTCGCCCTGCGGCGACGACATAGCGGTGCGCAACTGCTCTTCCGGCGCGCTGGCCAGCTCGGGAATATCGACGCTGACCACGATGCACAGCGAAAGCTGGTCAGGCGACATGAAGCCGTAATCGACCTCGTTGCTGCCGGTGATGACTTCCCAGCCGGCGGGATAGCCGATCTGGAAGCCCTTTGCGGGGTTGTTGAGGATCTGGACCTGAACCGACGCCGGTGGGGCGGGCTGCGGCGAGGGCTGAGGCCCCCCCAGCCCCGGGATGCCCTGCGCCGAGGCCAGGCCGACGGCGAGAGCGGCGGCGGCAAAGCCCGACGTCAGCCGGGATTTGAATGTCGACATGATATCTCCCTAGTAGTCATCAAAGCGGACGCACGCTTACCCAGCGCGCCGCAACGTCCCACACGCAATTTGTATAGGGATTCCGGGCGATAGAAAGGCTGGCGCCCCCCCTATTCTGCGTCAGAACGCCGCAATTTTCATCACGTTGCGATCAGAAATTCCCGCCCGACAGGACGATCGCCAGAGCCCCTGCCCCGGCGGGCACCGCCCCCGCCAGCACCGCCGCAAGCGCCGCCGCGCCGCCGGGTTCTACGATCAGCCTGAACTCGCGCGCCGCATAGCGAACGGCGGCTTCGGCGGCCCCGTCCGGCGTCTGATGCATGCCCGCGATCCGGCCTTTGAGGATGCCGAAGGTCAGCGGCGACAGCTCGGGCGTCAGCAGGGCGTCCTGTATCGAGCCGGACTTTCTGGCGTTGGCGACGATTTCACCGGCGGCGAACGAGCGCGCCGCATCGTCGAAGCCCGCCGGTTCAGCGCCATAGAGCCGGCATCCCGGCGCCGCCGCCTCAAGCGCCAGCGCGATCCCGCTCGCCAGCCCGCCGCCGCCCACGGGAGTCACGACATCGCCCAGCACCAGCCCCTGGCTCGCGACCGCCGCTGCGATCTCCAATCCCACCGTCCCCTGCCCCGCGATCACGTGAGCGTCGTCGAACGAAGGGATCAGCACCGCGTCGCGTTCCTCGGCCAGCGCTTCGGCGATGGCCTCACGGCTTTCGTGCTCGCGATCGTAGAGCACCACCTCCGCGCCGTGGCTGCGGGTGCCCGCGATCTTTCCGATGGGCGCGTCCGACGGCATCACGATGGCGGCGCGACAACCGAACAGAGCCGCAGCGGCGGCCACGCCCTGGGCGTGATTGCCGCTGGAGAACGCCACTACGCCGCGCCGTCGCTCGTCCGGCGTCATCGCCGCGATCCGGTTATAGGCGCCGCGGAACTTGAACGACCCGGTGCGCTGCAGCATCTCGGCCTTCACGAAGACCGGCCGTCCCAACTCGCGCGTCAGGGCATTGGCCGGCAAAAGCGGCGTGACCGCCGCCACGCCGCGCAACCGGCGGGCCGCCAGAACGATATCCGCCGCGCCGGGGGCTGCCTTTCCGCTTGTCGCGTGCACAGTATCCCTTCCGCCCTCACATGTGACGGGCATGACAGACTTGAATGCCGCTGCCTATCAAATTCAGGTCATCAAAGACGAGCGACATGCCGCGTTTCCCTGCCACGCCTGCCCCCTTCGACATCGCCGGCTTTGAAGCCGAGGCGGCCCAGCTCGCCGCCCTCGGCAGTCTGGCGAACGAAGGGCCGGCGACGGCCCGGCAACTGCTCGACCGGATCGGCCGGGCGGCGTCCATAGCCGGCGAGCCGACGCTGCCGTTCAAGCACGCGACGCTCTACGCCGTCCTGCACGAGCTTCAGTTCGCGGGCGGCATCGTCGCCCGGGACCGGGTGGGCGATGGCCGCCCCGTCTATGCCATCGCGACGCGCGGCCGGTCATGGCTGGCGCAGGCCCAGGAACGCTGGCGCGCCGCGCATCTGGTGATCCGGGCCGCCGCAGCCCCAAGAGAGGGACAGACACGATGAGCCCTGCGATGACCCCTTCGATTTCCGCGCTGTCCACGCCGCGTACGGTCGATGAATATCTTCGTCAGCTGCGCGCGGCCCTCGACGGCGCGCCGCCGGCCCTGATCCAGGACGCGCTGGGCGACGCCGAGGACTATCTGCGCGAAGAGGTCGCGCTCGACGCCTACAAGCCCGAATCCGAAGTGGTCGCGCGCGTCACCCGCGCCTTCGGCCGGCCCGAGGAAGTCGCCGCCGAGTACCGGGCCGTCGAACAGCGTTTCGAGCGCCGCCACAGCGCCGGCGAGCGCAAGCCGCGTCGCGGCTTCTTTGCGATCGCCCTCGACCCACGCGCCTATGGCGGCCTGCTCTACGGCCTCGTCGCACTGCCGATCGGCATTCTCTATTTCACCTGGATCGTCACCGGCCTCTCGCTCTCGGCGGGTTTCGCGATTCTCATCATCGGCGTGCCGTTCACGCTGCTTTTCATCGCTTCGGTCAGGATCATCGCCCTCATGGAAGGGCGTATCGTCGAAATGCTGCTGGGACAGCGCATGCCGCGCCGGTTGCCGTCCGACGAGACGGTCCAGGGCCTGTGGCCGCGCATCGGCGCGATGCTGAAGGATCGCCGCACCTGGTCGACGATGGCCTATATGCTGCTCCAGCTGCCGCTTGGCATCCTCTACTTCACCATCTCGGTGACCGGATTCGTCCTCGCCTTCATCCTGATCGTGCGCCCGTTCCTCGAACTCCTGTTCGGCGGCATGGCGCGGCAGTTCGGACGCGACGTCCAGCTCATAAGCCCCTCGTTCGACGCCTTCATGCAGACGCCGCTGGGCATGGGCATCGGCTTCGTCGCCGGCTTCCTGGTCTTCTTCCTGGTGCTGCACGCCATGCGGGCCTTGACCGCGCTGCACGCCCGCTACGCCGAAGCCACGCTGGTCAAGACCTGAGACGCCTTGAGGCGCCTCAGGCCCGCAGGGCGCGTTCGTACCCCGCCTCCAGCGTCCGGCTCGCCAGCCAGTAGTGGAGAATGCCCCAAAGGTTCAGGAAGCCCATGATGAACAGCGCATGCCGCAGCGCGTGCTGGCCATAATCGGCCGAGAAGATGTCGCTGAGCTGGCCGGTGACCAGCGGCCCCAGCCCCATGCCCACCAGATTGATGACGAACAGCAGGATCGCCGAAGCCAGCGCCCGCATCCTCACGCCGACCAAGTTCTGCACCATCGCGAAGGTCGGCCCCAGATAGGCACCCGCCGCGAACACCGGCACCGGCAGCAGCCACATGGCCAGCGTGGTGTCGTCCGTGGTGAAGACCAGCAGCCCGACGGGAAACGCGATCAGATAGATCGCGGCGACGATCCAGCTGTTCCAGCGGCGGTCGCGCTTGCCGAGGAAGTCGGCCAGAATGCCGCCCAGAAACGTGCCGGCGGTGCTGGCGATCAACGCGACCACGCCCAGGTAGAAACCCACTTCGGTCAGCGAAAACCCGTGCGAGCGCATCAGGAACGCCGCGTTCCAGTTGACGCCGGCATAGCCGACCGTCGTCACGATCGTCGCGCCGGCGATCACATGGACCAGCGCGCGCTGCGACCACATGAAGCTGAGGACTGCGCGCAGCGACGGAGCCGAGGCCTGCGTCTCCGCCGCCGCAGCCTGCGCCGCGATGCCGCGGTCGGACATGCCTCGGGGCGGTTCGCGGACGGTCAGCCAGACCAGAAGCGCCAGGAACAGGCCCGGTAGCCCAAGCACGATGAACGCCATGCGCCAGCCATAGGCCTCGGCCACCGGCGCGCCCACGAAACTGCCCACCGCGAATCCCATCGGAACGCCGGTGGCGTAGATCGCCAGCGCAGTGGCGCGCGACTTCGCCGCGAAGAGGTCGGAGATGATGGAATGAGCGGGCGGCGAACCGCCGGCCTCGCCGATCCCCACGCCGATCCGCGCGAAGAACAACTGCCAGGCGTTCGTCACGATCCCGCACAGCGCCGTGAAGCCCGACCAGATCGCCGCAGCGCCGGCCATGATGTAGGTGCGGTTGAAGCGGTCGGCCAGCATCGCCACCGGCAGGCCGAAGGTGGTGTAGAACACCGCGAAAGCGATGCCGCCCATCGCGCCCATCACCGTATCGGAAAGCTGGAACTCCGCCTTGATCGGTTCGGTCAGCGTCGAGAGGATCGAGCGGTCGGCATAGTTGGTCACATAGACCAGCGTCAGCAGCACCAGCACATAGGTGCGATAAGCCGGCGAATACCCAGCTGCGCCGGCGCTCGCAGCGCCCGCATCCGTTTCCGTCCCCGCCACGTCGCGCTCCCAGGCCCTGTTTATGGCCGACGGTCTGACGCCGCCGTGCCTCTTGGTGATGGATGCCACAGCCGATGAGCCCCGCCGTCAAGCCTTGTCCGATCCGGCGAACCCGAATATGCGCCTGAGGCGACGCTTTCGAGCTGATCAAGGGGACGACACGTGCTCAATCCTGCGCTGGATACCGCTGCGCTTGCGAACGCCTTCCAGGCGTCGCGCCGTATCGTCATTCGGGACCTCCTGGTGCCCGAGGCGGCCGACATCCTGCATCAGGCGCTGGCGTCATTGCCGTGGGACGTCACCTTCATCGACGGCGGCCCGCGCCGCTACACCCAGGCGCAGATGACGGCCATGTCGCCGGAAGAACGCCGGCGCATCATGCAGACCGTGCTGAGCGAGGCCCGCGACCGGTTCCAGTTCCTCTACAACTCCTATCCGATGATTACGGCGTATCGCGAGAAGCGCGCGCCCGATCATCCGCTTCACGACATGGTCGAAGTCCTCAACGGCCCGATTATGGATCTGGTCAAGCGCGTGACCGGCGACAGTCGCCCGGTCAAAGCCGACGCCCAGGCGACGCTCTATGCCCCGGGCCACTTCCTCACCCGGCACAACGACACCGAGGGCTCCCGCCTCTATGCGTATGTCATGGGGTTCGCGCGGAACTGGCGCGCGGAATGGGGGGCCCAGCTTCAGTTCCTCCGCGAAGACGGCGGCGTGGAAGAAAGCCTCGTGCCGTCCTTCAACACGCTCACCCTGTTCAGCGTGCCGCAGCTCCACCACGTCAGCCACGTTCCTGTCTTCGCGCCGATCGGCCGCTTCGCGATCACAGGCTGGTTCTACGAAACCATTTGAGACCGCGCGTCAGATCGCGGCGCGTAGGATCGCAGCAAGCGGTTTGCCGCCTGGAACATCCTCGGCGCGAACAGCCAGAACGTTCGCCCCGGTCGCGAGCGCGCGGCCGGCGATCTCGTTGATCACGCCATAGCTTTCTGCGCCGGCCTCTTCGGTGAAGGTCACCGCGCCCGTTTCTTCGTCGACCGTGCCGCTGACGACTGCGTCCATGTCGACGAGCATCTGGTCGATATTCCCGAACTGCGCCGCGCGGGCGCCGGCTGCGATATCGCCCGTCGCACGCCCCTGCCCTGTCCGCGTCTCGAACGTCTCGTAAAACGCTTCGATCTGACGTCGATAGGCAGTGTCCAGCATGGGCCGCGCCGCAGCGGCGAGATCTGCGTCGCTTGTCCGGTCGGGACTTCCAGAGATCGTGTCCGGCAGCACGTCGAGATTGCTGACTGAACGAAAGATGGCGTCAAGCGGCTGCGCCGCCGCTAGGATCAGCGGCAGATCGTTGCCTCCGACGACCGGCCGGATCGCAGCATCGACCTGGCGGACATACTGGGCAAGCCGGACTTTCTGGCCCTCGCTTCCGTGAATGCGCCGGCTGTGCGAGCGATCGTTGATCGTCGACTTGCCGACAGCACTGGCCGCATCCTTGGGGAGGTCGGGCAAGCGCACGACGGTCGGCGGAATGTCCGCCGATATCTCCACAAGACGAACCGCGTTCTCTGAAAGCGCAAGCACGTAGGCCGCCTGCGGAAAAGTCACCGCGCGGATCAGCGGCTTGAGATGATAGCGATCGGATACCTCGACGATCTGGCTGAGCCGATTCGCGAGGCGGAAGGTCCGGACCGCGTCCGGCGTGGCAAGAATGGCCAGACTATGCGCCTGATAGCGCCAGAACGCGTCGTCTTCGGCGATATCGTCAAATTGCTCCTGAAGCGCAGCGAGACGGCGTTTGTCAGTCAGCGCTTCGGCGGCCTGCTGCAAGGCGTCTTTAACGAGGTTCTTCAGTTCGATCCGCGCCGCCTGGACGTCCTGCGTGATCGGCGTCGTGGGAAGATAGATCGACACGCAGATGTCGCCGCGCACCGAACTGAGCCGTTTGATGTCGCCGAGCGTGGGAATGTCGAGATAGAGCATCGAGCCCTCCAATTGTCTGCTTGGATGCGGCTTGAGATGGACGGTTATGCCGCGCGAAATTCAGACGCCGCACTGCGGCACGTCCATAAGGAACCCCGACGCGCGTGCTTGGGTTCCCTCGTGCTGCTTGATTGTAAAACCAAAAACGCCCCGTAGTTTCCTACGGGGCGTTGTGTGATGTTTGGGTGCGGGGGCAGGATTTGAACCTGCGGCCTTCAGGTTAT
>CAZBPO010000026.1:12185-19339 GCA_964493795.1 uncultured Flavobacteriaceae bacterium | reverse complement strand
TGTCCTTCCAGGGCGGGATTCGCGTGCCGTCCTATACCGCGAGCAAGAGCGGCATCGCCGGCCTCACCAAAATTCTCGCCAATGAATGGGCCGCCAGGGGCGTCAACGTGAACGCCATCGCGCCGGGCTACTTCGCGACGAACAACACCGAGGCGCTGCGCAACGACGAAACGCGCAGCCGCGACATTCTGGCGCGGATACCCGCCGGGCGGTGGGGCGCGCCCGCCGATATCGGCGGCGCCGCCGTTTTTCTGGCCTCGCGCGCCGCAGATTATGTCCACGGCACCATCCTGCCGGTCGATGGCGGCTGGCTGGCGCGATGAGTTCTGCTTGCAATGATTGAAGACGGTTGTTACCGTCTGCAATTGATACCGGTGTCAAGTTTACGGAAAAAAGTTTGACACCGGTGTCAGGGGAAGCGTCGTTTAAAACCGACCGCAGGCGTGCAGGACAAAGTCCGCGCGTCGCATAATCAAGGCGGTCCGCAGGGGAGGGATGCGCGGTGAAACTCCGTTCGAGCTTGATGTGTGACCTGATGGCGCGTGCGTCTGTCGCGGCGCTGACCTTGGCCTTCATTTCAGGGGCGAACGCCCAGACGCCGGACACCGAACCCGTGGACGATCCGTCGGCGGCCGTGGCCGAAGCCGGCGTCGAGGGCGAGGAAGAGGTGGTCGTCACCGGCTTTCGCCGCAGCCTCAGCGCGGCGGTCGACGTCAAGCGCGAGAGCGTGGGGTCGGTCGACGCGATCCTGGCGGAAGACATCGCCGACTTTCCCGACAACAACCTCGCGGAGTCCATCCAGCGTATTCCGGGCGTTTCAATCACCCGCGATGCGGGCGAGGGCCGGCAAATCTCGGTGCGCGGCCTGAACTCCGACTTCACGCGCGTCCGCATCAACGGGATGGAAGGCATCTCGACCACCGGCGGCACCGACAGCTCGGGGGGCACCAACCGCAGCCGCGGCTTCGACTTCAATGTCTTCGCGTCAGAGCTGTTCTCGGAAATCGTCGTACGCAAAACCGCGTCGGGCGAGGTGGAGGAGGGCTCGCTGGGCGCCACCGTGGACCTCCGCGCGGCGCGTCCGTTCGATTATGACGGCTTCAAATTCGTGGCGTCGGCTCAGGGCGCCTACAATGATCTCTCCGAAAACATCGACCCGCGCATCGCGCTTCTGGTCTCCAATGTGTGGAGCGGCGAGGCGGGCAAGTTCGGCGCGCTCGTGTCGCTCGCCTATTCCGAGCGCCGGGCGCTGGAGGAAGGCCATTCGACGGTCCGCTGGCAGAACGGCAACATGACCTGCTCGCCCGCGGCGGTAGGGTGCGTGGAGTCGGCGATCGACTCTGCGTTCACGCCGCGCCTGCCGCGCTACGGCGTGCTCGAGCACGATCAGGAGCGCCTGGGCCTGACCTTCTCGCTGCAGTACGCCCCGCACAAGGGCACCGAGTTCAACCTCGACGTCCTCTACGCCGACTTCAGCGCGACCAGGTTCGAGCACTTCCTGCAGGCGCCGGATTTCAGCGCGGGCGGGGCGACCGGCCGCGCCGGGATCGACGTGCGCGAATACGTGATCGACGGCAACAACAACATGATCTACGGCCTGTTCGACGACGTCGATATCCGTAGCGAAAGCCGCTTCGATGAGCTGGCGACCAAGTTCGCGCAGGTCACCTTCGGCGCCTCGCACGAGTTCAACGACAGGCTCCGCGGCCGCTTCCTGGTCGGCTATTCGGAATCGCTGCACGACAACCCGATCCAGACGACGCTGCTGTTCGACCGCACCGACGTCGACGGCTATTCCTACGACTACCGGAGCGGTCGCCTGCCTTTGATCACCTATGGCTTCGACGTGACCGACCCGGCCGCTTGGCGGCTGTCGCAGATCCGCCTTCGCCCGCAGACGGCGGACAACTACTATCACAACGCATCCACCGACATCGAATACGCGGTCAGCGATGCGATCACGCTGCGCGCCGGCTTCCTCTACAAGAAGTTCGAGTTCGAGACGACCGAACTGCGCCGGTCGAACGGAACGACCTCGAATCTTGAGGCGTCGATCCCGGCCGATGTGGCCGCCGCGGCGGTCAGTTCGTATAGCCGCCTGGTGTCTCTCGCCGACCAGTGGGACATTCCGCAGGGCACGGTGCTGACGTGGCGGATCCCTGACTATCACGCCGCTGCGCAGATGTTCCGCCTGAACGACACCTCGGTGTTCAGGCTCGGCGCCGAGCCGTCGCTGGGCAACAATCGCGCGGTGGAGGAGAAAGACGTCGGCGGCTATGTGCAGGCCGACTTCACCACGGCGATCGGCTCGACCACGCTGCGCGGCAATGTCGGCGTGCGTTACGTCGAGACCAGCCAGACCTCCACGGGCTACCAGCTGGCGGCGGGTATCCCGTTCCAGGTGACCGTGCACCGGGAATATTCCGACACGCTGCCCTCGCTGAACCTCGCCTGGGATGTTTCCGACGACGTCGTGATCCGCGCCAGCGTGGCCAAGGTGATGGCGCGGCCGGGCCTGGGCAGCGTGACGCCGGGCGGATCGGTCACCGTGTCGGGCAACAATCGTACCGTCAGCTCGGGCAACCCGCTGCTCGATCCGACGCGGGCGACCTCTTACGATTTCGCGATCGAGTGGTATTTCGCGCGTGAATCGGTGCTTTCGGCGGCGTTCTTCTACAAGGAGATCGACAGCTTCATCGCGACGCAGTCGACCTCGCGGCCCTTCACGGGCAACCCGCTGGGCATTCCCGACTCCGTCGCGATCGCGGCCTGCGGCTCGATCGTGGGCTGTTCGCCGGCCGCCGACTGGACGTTCAGCCAGCCGATCAACACGCATGGCGGTTCGCTGAAGGGTTTCGAGCTGAGCTATCAGCAGCCCTTCAGGTTCCTGCCCGGGTTCTGGAAGAACTTCGGCGCGTTGCTCAACTACACCTATATCGAGTCCGAGATTCAGTATCCTTCCCCGGGCGCGCCCGGCGGCTTCGTGAGCGCGCCGCTGACCGGGCTGTCGAAGGAAGCCTGGAACGCGACGCTCTATTACGAGGATCGTGACTTCAGCGCCCGCGTTTCGGCCGCCTATCGCGATGGCTATCTGACCCGCGTTCCGGGCCAGAACGGCAACAGCGTCGAGGGCACCAATTCGACGCTCAATATCGACGCGTCGGCCAGCTATCAGATCGACGACAATTTCTCGATCACGCTGGAAGCCCTGAACCTGACCGATGAAGCGAACGACCAGTATGTCGATGCGTCGAACCGGCCGAGCGTGTTTCACCACACCGGACGCCAGTTCTTCCTGGGCATTCGTTACACCTACTGATTGTCTCCCTGACTTCGGGCGTCGGCTGAACGGCCGGCGCCCGTCCTGTTTCCGGGAGGCGATCTGAGGCAGGATCGGCGCGGAACGGCGAAGAGAATGCAATGATCGACGGCCGCGTTGTCTGTTTTGGCGAACTCCTGCTGCGCCTGTCCGCGCCGCCGGGCGAACTGCTGCTGCAGTCGCCGCGTTTCGAGGTCCATGTCGGCGGCGCCGAGGCCAATGTCGCCGTCTCGCTGGCGCGGCTGGGGCGTCTATCGGCCATGGTCAGCATTGTGCCCGACAATGCGCTCGGCCGGGCGGCGCGCGACGAACTGCGGCGGCACGGCGTCGAGACGAGCTCGGTCAGGCCGGGCGAGGGGCGCATGGGGCTCTACTTCCTGTCGTCCGGCGCGGTCACTCGGCCTTCCGAAGTCCTCTATGACCGCGCCGGCTCGGCCTTCGCCGAGGCCGACCCGGACGCCATCGACTGGGACGCCGAACTCGCCGGCGCTTCCTGGCTGCATCTTTCCGGCGTGACGCCGGCCCTGGGCCCGCGCGGCGCTTCGGCGGCCGTCCGCGCCGCTGAAGCGGCGCGTCGTCTGGGCGTTCGGGTGTCCTTCGACGGAAACTACCGCGCCAAGCTGTGGGCGGCATGGAACGGCGACGGTCCGGCCATTCTCCGCAGCCTGATGGCGGCGGCCGACCTCGCCTTCGCCGACGAGCGTGATATCGGCCTCGTCCTCGGGATCGACTTTTCGGCTCATGAGCCTGCCAGCCGTCTGGCGACGGCGGCGAAAGCGGCGTTCGCGGCCTTCCCGCATCTGCAGCGCCTCGCCTGCACCGCGCGCGTCCAGCACGGCGTCGGCGCGCATGACCTCTCGGCGAAGCTGGTCGGCCGCGACCGTGTTTGCATGGCCGGCCCTACGGCGATGTCGGGCATCGTCGATCGTATCGGGGGCGGCGATGCCTTCGCCGCCGGCGTCCTCTATGGGCTGACGGGCGGCATGGACGATCAGAAGGCGCTTGAGTTCGGCCTTGCGGCGTCGGCGCTCAAGCATTCGATTGCGGGCGATTTCAATCTCGCCGGTAGAGCCGAGGTCGAGGCTGCGCTTCAGGGCGGCTTCGATGTCCGTCGTTAGGATCGGCGCATGACGCTCGACGACATCATGGACCTCGCGCCCGTCATCGCCGTCGTCACGGTGGCCGATGCAGGCCTCGCCGCGCCTCTGACGCGCGCGCTGGTGGCCGGCGGCATCCGCGGCGTGGAGATCACCCTGCGCACGCCTTCGGCGCTCGACGCCATCAAGGCGGCCGCCGCTGTGCCTGGCGCCGTGGTGGGCGCAGGAACCTGTCTTGCGCGCGCGCATATCGAGGCGGCGGCGGCGGCGGGCGCAGCCTTCGCGGTGTCGCCCGGCGTCACGACGAGGCTGCTGGAAAGCGCGCTCGGCGCGCCGATTCCGCTTCTGCCGGGAATCGCGACCGCGTCGGAGCTGATGCTGGCGCTCGAACACGGCTTCGACCGGCTGAAATTCTTTCCGGCCGAAACGTCGGGAGGGCCTGCGGCGATCAAGGCGCTGGGCGCGCCGTTCGCCGGTGTCCGCTTTTGCCCGACCGGCGGAATCGGCCTTCAGAACGCAGCCGCCTATCTCGCGCTCCCCAATGTCGCCTGCGTCGGCGGCTCATGGCTCGCGCCGGCAGACGCGCTGGCGGCGCAAGACTGGGGACGGATCGAAGCTCTCGCCCGTGCGGCGGTCGCCGCGCTGGCCAGGTGACTGCGCAGCGTCGCGATGTGCTGAAAGCGGCTGCGGTCGTCGCCGGTCTGACGCTGCTTGGAAAGGCCCACGGCGCGGATGCGTCCGCGCCCGTCGTGCGCACCGTGCATGGGCCGGTGCGGGGGCTGCGCAGCGGCGGCGTCGCTGTCTTCAGGGGCGTCCGCTACGGGGCCGATACCGGCCCGCGCCGCTTCCAGCCGCCGCGCCGCCCCGACGCATGGACCGATATCGCGGACGCGCTCCACTTCGGACCGGCCTGTCCGCAGCGACGCATCGACGAGACGGTCAGCGAAGATTGTCTCGTCCTCAATGTCTGGACGCCGGGCCCGGACGCCGGCCGTCGTCCCGTCATGGTCTATATCCACGGCGGGGCCTACAGTAGCGGCTCGTCGGCCCACCCATTGCTCGACGGCTCGCGGCTTGCGGCGCGGGGCGATGTCGTCGTGGTCACCGTCAATCACCGCCTCAACCTGTTCGGATACGCGTCGCTCGCGCGCCTCGGCGACCGCGCCTTTGCGGATTCGGGAAACGCCGGCACGCTCGACCTCGTCCTGGCGCTCGCCTGGGTCCGTGACAACGCGGCGGCGTTCGGCGGGGATCCAGGCAATGTCACGCTGTTCGGCCAATCGGGCGGCGGCGCGAAAATCGCCACGCTGATGGCGACGCCCGCGGCGAACGGTCTTTTCCATCGCGCCGCGACGATGAGCGGCCAGCAACTGACCGCTTCCGGCCCTCTGAACGCCGCCCGCCGCGCCGAAGCGATGCTCGGCGCGCTCAGGCTCCGGCCGGACGAGACGCAGGCTCTGGCGACGCTTCCGGCCGAACGCCTCGTCGAGGCGCTGGACGCCGTCGATCCGATCATCGG
Organism: uncultured Flavobacteriaceae bacterium; assembly: GCA_964493795.1. Taxonomy (GTDB): domain Bacteria; phylum Pseudomonadota; class Alphaproteobacteria; order Micropepsales; family Micropepsaceae; genus JADZAI01. The sequence continues at coordinate 13,404 of CAZBPO010000026.1, read as the reverse complement.
CGAGGGCGGCCTCTATTTCGGCCCCGTGCTCGACGGCCGCACCTTGAAGCGCCATCCCTTCTATCCCGACGCGCCGCCGCAATCCGCCGCGATTCCTATGATGATCGGCAACACGCGCGACGAGACCCGTTCGCTGATCGGCGCAAGGAACGAAAGCGCCTTTCACCTCACATGGGACGACCTGCCGGCGCGCCTCGCCCGGCACATGCGCGTCGATATCTCGCCCGAGACGGTCATCGAAGCCTATCGCCGGCTCTATCCGCATTACGCGCCCGGCGAGCTGTTCTTCGCCGCCACGACCGCCTCGCGTTCATGGCGTGCGGCGGTCGTGGAGGCGGAGCTGCGCGCCGCCCAGGGCGCGCCAGCCTTCGTCTATCAGCTCGACTGGGCCTCGCCGCGCGATGGCGGCAAGTGGGGCGCCCCGCACACGCTCGACATCCCGCTCGTCTTCGGTACGCTCGACGCAAGGGACTCCTACGCCGTCGGCGGGGCGGCGGCGCAGAAGATGTCGGAACGCATGATGGACGCCTTCATCGCTTTCGCGCGCACCGGCGATCCGGCCGGCCCCGGCCTGCCGCCGTGGCCGGCCTATACGCTGCCGCGCCGCGCGACGATGGTTTTCGATGACGAAACGCGAGTCGCGGACGACCCGCGCGGCGCGGAACGCGAGCTGTTTGCGGCCGTTCCTTTCATACAGCAGGGCACATGACGCCGCTCTCTCCGCCGGCCGCATTCAAGGCTCGCCTCAACGCCGGCGAACCGCTCTTCGGCGTCTTCGTGAAGACGCCGCACCCTTCTGTCGTCGAGGCGCTGGCCGCAGGCGGCGTCGATTGCGTCTGCCTCGACGCCGAACACGCGCCGTTCGACCGCCGCGATCTCGATATGTGCCTCCTCGCCGCGCGGCTGCACGGCATCCCGGCCATCGTCCGCGTGCCGTCCGGCGCGCCTGCCGAAATTCTCAATGCGCTCGATCTCGGCGCCGCCGGCGTGATCGTGCCGCATATGCGTTCGGCGGCTCAGGCCGCAGAGGTCGCCGCGGCGGCGGCCTATGGCCCCGGCGGGCGCGGCTATGCCGGTGGCACGCGCGGCAACATGTCGGCCTCCATCGCCGATCGGCTCGTCAAAGCGAAAGACGAGACGGTCGTCATCGTCCAGATCGAGGATGTCGAGGCGATCGCTGAGGCGTCGGCGATCGCCGACGCCTCAGCGATCGCCTCGA
>CAZBPO010000026.1:1081-12175 GCA_964493795.1 uncultured Flavobacteriaceae bacterium | reverse complement strand
GTCGGCGGCATCGACGCGATCTTCATCGGCCGCGTCGATCTGACGGTGGGCCTTGGCGAAACGGACGTGAAGGCGCCCCGCGTCCTGGCGGCGGTCGCCGATATCGCGGGGGCTGCCGTGGCGGCCGGCCGCCGGGTCGGCACGTTCACGCCCGATCCGGCGGAAGCGCCGTCGTTGCGAGCGCAGGGCATCAGCCTGTTTCTGCTCGGGTCGGACCACGGCTTCATCACCAGCGGCGCCCGACAACTGCGCGCCGCTGCCGAGCTTTAGCCAGGCGCGCGCAGCTCGCCCGAACGCCATAACCATATTCTGCGCAAATCAGCCTGCCTGATCGGCTCTCAGGGCCGGCGCTGTATCTGCTGAAAACTCATGTAAAGATTCAAATCACCGGCGCGGATACTATAACGTTTCGATTTCCGGTGTTCTCTTTTGCGCGATCGTCTTGATCTGATGCGATCCGATGCTTGACCGACTTGCGTCGTCACGCTCTAAGCTGCCGGCAATGTTTCGCGGTCGTCTCCTTTCAGCCCTTCTCGCGGCGGTGTGGCTGTTCGCAGCTGCAGTCGGCTCGGCCGGCTGCGCCGTGGCGGCGGGGGCGGCTCCTGTCGACGCCGCGATGTCGCACATGGATCACGCCGACAGTCATTGCGAAGCGCAGTGCCTCTCGTCGGCCCCGGCGAGGCTGCAATCTGACGATATCGACGAGGCATGGGATGCGACGGCGTTGGCGCCGTCTCTCGTGGTCGTCGTCGCCTGGCTTTCGGCTCCCGAGCCGCGCGAAGCGCCCTTGCGGGAGTTCGAAGGCAGGCCTGCGCGGGCCCTGCACGACATCAGGACGGTCCGCCTCCTGATCTAGATTTTCGCGACTGGCCGTCAGCACGCCCTCCCCGGCGTTCCGCTTTCCCATTCGCGAGTTTTCTCCATGTTTCGTTTTGTTTGCGCGGCGCTTCTCGCCGCGAGCGTCGCGACGCCGTCCGCGTTGTCCGCCGACCGTGTTTCGCTCCGTGACGCGTTTTCGCGGGCGCTTGAATCCGATCCAGCCGTTCCGGCGGCGGATGCGCGCCGCGATGCCGCCGAGGCCAATATTCGCCAATCCGGCGCGGGGCCGAATCCGTCTTTAAGCCTCAGCGTCGAGAATTTCGGGGGCACGGGCGCGACCCGGGGCCTGAACGAAGTCGAGACGACGCTCAGCTACGAGCAGCCGATCGAGCTCGGCGGCAAGCGAGCGGCCCGTATCGGCCTTGCCGAACGCCAGCGCGATGCGGCGAGCATCAAGGCGACCCTGGCGCGGCTCAACCTGATCGAAGCGGTTCAGCGCGCATATTTCGAGGCGCTCGCGGCCGAAGCCGAGGTCGGGCTCGCCGAAGAGCGGCTGAAAAGTGCGCGCGATCTGAACGGCGAGCTTCAGCGGCGTATCGACTCGGCGCGCGATCCCGAATTCGCCGGCGCGCGCGCCAAAAGCCAGCTTGCCGACGCGCAGCTCGGTCTGGAGCAGGCGCGTCTTGCGGCGCGCGCCGGCCGCGCATTGCTCGCCTCGTACTGGGGCGGCGGGCCGGAAATCCGGCTCGATGCGAAAATGCTCGAAGACCTGCGCCTCACGCCCGCCAATCCGGCGATGGACGGCGCGACCCCGGACGAGCGCTTCCTGGAAGCCGAACGCGCCGCCGCCGCCGCCAATGTCGATCTGGAACGCAGCAACGCCGTGCGCGACCCGACATTCAATGTCGGCGTAAGGCATTTCGGCGCGAACGATGACGTCGCGCTGATGATCGGGGGCTCCATCCCGCTCTCGCTGTTCGACGACAATAGTGGGGCGATCGCCCGCGCGGGCGCCGAACAGCGCGCCGCCGATCTCGACCTCGCCGCGTATCGGCGCGAGCGCGTTCGCGAAATCCAGAGACTGAACGCGGCGCTCGCGATCTCCGCCTCCGAAGTGCGCCAGATCGACGAGGCGATCATTCCCGCCGCCGCGCGCGCTGTCAGGCAGGCGAGCGAAGGCTTTTCCCGTGGCGCTTTCGGGTATCTCGATCTGTTCGAGGCCCAGAACGCGCTGTCCGAAGCGCGCGCGCGCAGGATCGCCGCGTTGCGGCGGTTTCACGACGTCAAGGCGCGTCTCGACCGCCTGCTGGGCGTCCACGCATCTGTCGCCAATCCCGAGGTGTTCAAATGATCGCGTTTCACCGCATGGGCGTCGCCGTGACGCTGGCGCTCGCACTGGCGTCCGGGCCGGCGCTCGGCCCGGTCTTCGCCGCCGACGGCCACAAGCACGAGGAAGGCGACTCCGATCATGGCCACAGCCATGCGGTCGGCGAGCCGCATGACCATGGCGAAGAGGCGCAGGACGCTCACGATCACGCCACTGACGGCGACGACGGCCACGATCACGGCGCGGAGAACTCTAGAGGCGGCGGCCACGGCCACGGCGCGGGCGGCCATGACCATGGCCATGAAGAAGCCGCCGAAGGTCCGCGCGGCGGCCGTCTGCTGGAGGAAGGGGACTTCGCGGTCGAGGTCGTCCTCGACGAAGACAGCGGCGTCGTGCGCCTGTTCGCGACAGAGGCGGGCCAGGCGGTCGCACCGGGTGCGCTGGCCGCATCCATGACGTTGAAACGGCTCGAGGGAGAGACGAGCGTCTATGCCTTTGCGCCGGATGGCGAGGGGCTGAAGTCCGATGCCGCCGTCGCCGAGCCGCACTCGTTCGACGTGACCGTGCGCGTCGTCCACGAAGGGGCGACTCATGAATGGGCGTATGAATCGTATGAGGGGCGCACGACGATAGACGCGGCGGCCGCCGCCGAGGCGGGGGTCAAGGTCGCCACGGTCGGCCCGGTCAGCCTGCATGAGACGGTCGATCTTGCGGGCCGTATCGCGCTGACGCCGTCAGGCCGCGCGGACGTGCGCGCCTGGTATCCCGGCCGCGTCATCTCCATAGCCGTCAATATCGGCGATCGCGTGAAGAATGGCGACGAGGTCGCGACGGTCGAAGCGCGCGACAGCCTGAAGCGCTATGTCCTTCCTGCCCCTATCGACGGCGTCGTGGTTCAGCGTCCGCTCAATGTCGGCGATCTTGCCGAAAGCGCGGCGGTCGCGGTGATCGTCGACCCGCGCGCTGTCCAAGCCGAACTGCATGTGTTCCCGCGCGACGCCGAGCGGGTGCGCGCCGGTCAGGCGGTGGAGATCCGCAGTCTCGGCGGCAGTCTGACGGCGGCTTCCACGCTCGAGACGTTCCTCCCCGCCACCGACGCCATGACGCAGACGCTGACGGCGCGGGCGCTGATCAAAAATCCGCAGGAGGCATGGCGCGCCGGCATGGCGGTCGAAGCCAGGGTGGTGGTCGCAGATATAGACGCCGAGCTGGCGGTGCGGACCTCGGCCCTTCAGAGGCTTGGCGACAACATCGTCGTCTTCATCAAAGTCGGCGATGTCTATGAAGCGCGCCCGGTCGAGACCGGCCGCCGCGATTCGCAGTGGGTCGAGATTCTGTCGGGCCTCAAGGCCGGTCAGGTTTACGTCACCGACAACGCCTTCCTCATCCGCGCCGACGTCGAGAAGTCGGGCGCGGCCCACGAGCATTGAGGCGGCCATGCTGGAACGTATTGTCCACCTGTCCATCCGCCGTCGCTGGCTGGTGATGGTCGTGGTGCTGGCGCTCTGCGCGCTGGGCGTCTGGAGCTTCCAGAGGCTGCCCATCGACGCGGTGCCCGACATCACCAACGTGCAGGTCCAGATCAACGCGGAAGCGCCCGGCTTTTCGCCGCTGGAGGCCGAACAGCGCATCACCTATGCGATCGAAACGGCGATCGCCGGGCTGCCGGGCCTCGAATACACCCGCTCGCTGTCGCGCTATGGGCTCAGCCAGGTGACGGTGGTGTTCAGGGACGGCACCGACATCTATTTCGCGCGCCAGCTCGTCAACGAGCGCGTTCAGGCGGTGCGCAGCCAGCTGCCGCCGGGCGTCGAGCCGCAGCTGGGGCCGATCGCGACCGGCCTCGGCGAAATCTACATGTACACCGTCGAAGCGGCGGACGGCGCGGTCAAGGAAGACGGCTCGCCCTACACGGCCGAGGACCTGAGGACATTGCAGGACTGGGTGGTCCGGCCGCAGCTTCGCAACGTGCCCGGCGTCACCGAGGTGAATACGATCGGCGGCTATGAGCGTCAGTATCACGTGACGCCGTTTCCCGAGCGTCTCTCGGCGTTCGATCTGACGCTGGCCGACGTGATCGCGGCGCTTGAGCGCAACAACGCCAATGTCGGCGCCGGCTATATCGAGCACAACGGCGAGCAGTATCTGGTGCGGGTGCCGGGGCAGGCGTCGAACATGGACGATCTGCGCGCCATCGTCGTCGCCGAACGGGGCGGCGTCGTGATCCGGGTGGCCGACGTCGCGGATGTCATCCTGGGCGAGGAGCTGCGGACCGGCGCGGCGACCCAGAACGGCAAGGAGGTCGTGCTGGCCACCGTCGCCATGCTGGTCGGCGAGAACAGCGGCGAGGTCGCCAGCGCCGTCGCCGCGAAACTGGAAGAAGCGAACAGGTCGCTGCCGCCGGGCGTCGCCGCGGTGACGGTCTATGACCGGACCAAGCTCGTCGACCGCACCATCGCGACCGTCGAGAAGAACCTTCTGGAAGGCGCGCTGCTGGTCATCGTGGTTCTGTTCCTGCTGCTGGGCAACATACGCGCGGCGCTCATCACCGCGGCGGTCATTCCGGTCGCCATGCTGATGACGCTGACCGGCATGGTGACGAACCGGGTGTCGGGCAATCTCATGAGCCTCGGCGCGCTCGACTTCGGGCTGATCGTCGACGGCGCTGTGATCATCGTCGAGAACTGCCTGCGCCGTTTCGCCGAGGCGCAGCATCGGGTCGGGCGTCTTCTCACCCGTGACGAGCGTTTCGCCCTGGCCGCGGAAGGGGCGGCGGAGGTCATCAAACCCAGCCTGTTCGGGGTGCTGATCATCACCATCGTCTATGTGCCGATCTTCGCGTTGACCGGCACAGAGGGGAAGATGTTCCACCCGATGGCCTTCACGGTGGTGCTGGCGCTGACGTCGGCCCTGCTGCTGTCGCTCACCTTCGTGCCCGCCGCCGTGGCGATGTTCGTCACCGGCAAGGTTCAGGAGAAGGACAGCGCCCTGATGCGCGGCGCGCGCAGCGCCTATCGGCCCGCGCTGGCCTTTGCGCTCAAAGCGCGGTGGTCGATGGTCGCCGCCGCTATCGTGCTGGTCCTGGCGTCCGGGTGGCTGGCGACGCGCCTTGGGGCGGAGTTCATCCCGCAGCTCGATGAAGGCGATGTCGCCCTGCACGCGATGCGCATTCCGGGCACCGGCCTGCATCAGTCCATCCTGATGCAGGAGGCGGTGGAGCGGAAGCTCGCCGCCTTCCCGCAGGTGAAAAGGGTTTTCGCCAAGATCGGCACGCCTGAAGTCGCGACCGATCCGATGCCGCCTTCCGTCGCCGACACCTATGTGATGCTCAAAGACCGCTCGGAATGGCCCGACCCCCGCCTGCCCAAGGCGGCGCTCGTCGCGCAGATGGAGGCGGCGGTCGAGGACGTGCCGGGCAATAACTACGAGTTCACCCAGCCCATCCAGATGCGCTTCAACGAGCTCATCTCGGGCGTGCGTTCCGATGTCGCGGTGAAGATCTTCGGCGATGATCTCGATGTGCTTCTGGAGACCGGGCAGCGGGTCGAGACGGTTCTCGCGGCCATTCCCGGGGCTCAGGACGTCAAGGTCGAGCAGGTGACGGGCCTGCCCGTGCTGCAGATCACGCCCGACCGCAACGCGCTCGGGCGCTATGGGCTGAATGTCGGCGATCTCCAGGACGTGGTTTCGGCGGCGATCGGCGGCGCGCATGCCGGGCAGATCTTCGAGGGCGACCGGCGTTTCGACATCGTGGTCCGCCTGCCGGAGATTCTGCGGTCGGATATCGACGCCATCGGCAGGTTGCGCGTGCCGCTGCCCGCCGGTCGCGGCGGCGAAGCCGGGCCGGGCTTCGTCCCCCTTCAGGAAGTGGCGCGCGTCGATGTCGTCGTCGGGCCGAACCAGGTGACGCGCGAGGACGGAAAGCGGCGGGTCGTCGTCACGGCGAATGTCCGCGAGCGCGACCTCGGCTCGTTCGTGGCCGAACTGCAAGAGGCGGTCGCCGTCCGCGTCGAGGTGCCGACCGGCTATTGGGTCGACTATGGCGGCACGTTCGAGCAGCTGATTTCGGCGGCGCAACGCCTGCAGATCGTCGTGCCCATCGCGTTGCTGCTCATATTCGGGCTGCTCTTCACGCTGTTCGGGTCGGTGCGGGACTCGATCATCGTCTTCACCGGCGTGCCGCTGGCGTTGACCGGCGGCGTGTTCGCGCTGGCGCTGCGCGATCTGCCGCTTTCGATCTCGGCCGGCGTCGGTTTCATCGCGTTGTCGGGCGTGGCGGTGCTCAACGGCCTGGTGATGGTGTCGTTCATCCGCAGCCTGCGGGAGAAAGGCGCGCCGGTTGAGGCTGCGGTGCGCGAAGGCGCGCTGACCCGCCTGCGGCCGGTGCTGATGACGGCGCTGGTCGCGAGCCTCGGCTTCGTTCCGATGGCGCTGAATGTCGGCGCGGGCTCAGAGGTTCAGAGGCCTCTGGCGACGGTGGTGATCGGCGGCATCATCTCGTCGACGATCCTGACCCTGCTTGTGCTGCCGGCCCTCTACCGGATCGTCCACCGACGTGACGAGAAAGAAGCCGAGGCGTGGGAATCGGCCGGCCCCCCGGTCCCGGCCGGCGGCTAGGGTCCGGCAACGACCTCAGGCGATGTCTTCGGCGACCGGCGCGCCTGCGCCGGTCACCGCTGTCGTCCGCCTAGCGGCGATGTTTGCGCTCGCGCTTGTCGCGATGCTTGCCGTCGTGGCCGTGGTGGTGATGGCGATGGTTGTAGCTATGGCCATAGCCATAGACCGGCGGCGTCACGAAGCCCGAATTGTAGCCGTAATCGCCCGGGCACAGCATGTCGGGATAGCGCGCGTTGCCGATCGTCATATAGCTCAGCGATTTCGGATGACATTGCGCGCGATAGTGGTTGTCCGCCGCGATCTGGTCGGAAGCCATATTCAGGCCCATCGCCACGCCTTCCCACATCTCCGGATCGTTGATGCACCCGGAAAGTCCGAGGCTCGCCAGCCCCGCCAGCGTCGCCATGCGTGCGCGTTTGAACCATGTCCCCGTCATATTGTCCCCCATTCGCGCGTCGGTGGCGCTTGCTCTGCCTCGTCGTGTCATTCGACCCCGAAAGGCAATGGCGGCGCAACACGTTCAAAGTTCGGACATTTTGGGGCGCAAAATTGACATCGAACGCGATTCCGGGCGGCGCATGACGTCGCCTGCGTTCAGGATCGCTCCGGCGATCATACGGCTGAGATTTTCGCCGAGGCGGGTTATTCATCGGATCAAATCGCGGGGCTCGCCCAGGCGGGCGTCATCGGCCTTGGAAAGCAGGACTACAAAACGGCATGTCTGGAAAAGTTCACGTCAGCCGGCCGGCGCCGCATGTCGCGCTGATCGAGATCGACAACCCGCCGCGCAACGTGATGGGCAAGCAGATGCGCGCCGAAATGCGCGCCGCGCTCGACAGCCTGGAATCCGACCTCGACATTCGCGCGGTCATTCTCACCGGCCGGGGCAGCGCGTTCTGCAGCGGCGACGATCTGCGTGAAGGTTTGGCGCAAGCGGAAGGTGCCGGCGCGGGCGACAATGTTCACGACTTCGGCGCGTTGATCGCGCGCATCGAGAAATTCCGTTGCCCGGTGATCGGCGCCATCAACGGCTGGAGCGTCGGCGGCGGGTTCGAACTGGCGCTGGGCTGCGACATCCGCATCGCGTCGGAAGACGCGAAGTTCATCTGCGCGGGCGTGAAGGTCGGGCTCATGGCGTCCGCCTATCGCCTGCCTAGGCTCATCGGCGTCGCGGCCGCCAAGTCGATGTTGCTCACCGCCCAGCAGACAGACGCCGCCACAGCGCTGCGCCTCGGTCTCGTCGCCTCGGTCCATCCGCACGACGCATTGCCCGATGCGGCCATGGACCTCGCCCGCATGATCGCCAGCCGCGCGCCGTTGTCCGTCGAGGCGACCAAGCGCATCTCTTCCGCCGCGCCCGACATGGACCCGGACGAAGCGGCCCGCGCCAACGCCCGGGAAGTGCGCCACCTCGTCGTCAGCGACGACCACAAGGAGGCCATCAAGGCCTTCATCGACAAGCGCGATCCGGTGTTCACGCGCCGCTGAAAGAGTGTTCCGGGGCGTCTCCCTGGCAAGTATGGTTCTCCGCATGCCAAGCGCCACACGCTACCCCACGCTCGCCGCCGCAATCGACGCCAACTGGCCCGGATGGTCGGGGCGTGTGGCGCTTAGCCTCGCCGATGGCCGCCAGATTGATTTCCCGGCGCTCAGGTCAGACGCGCTCAGCCTCGCCGGCGCGTTGACCGGCGAAGGGCTGCGGCCGGGCGATCGCATCGCGGTTATCGCGCCGAAAAGCGAGAAGGTCCTCACGCTCTATGTCGCGTGCCTGCTGGCCGGCTTCGTCTATTGCCCCTTCAACACCGACTATACCGCCGCAGAGTTCGCCTATCTCCTCGCGGACGTCGAACCGCAGGCGATCGTCGTCGGCGAAACCTTGCGCGATCGTCTGGCGAACGCCCCTGAAGGGGCTCTCGTCATCGACGCGGAAGCCGGGATTTCGGAACGTGTCGGGCGCGGCCACGATGCCGCGCCGGTCAGGCCGGGCGCGGGCGACGTCGCCGCCTTGCTCTACACCTCAGGCACCACGGGCAAGCCCAAGGGCGCGATGATCACCCACGGCAATCTCGCCTCGAACGCGCAGACCCTGGTCGCGCTCTGGGGCATCACCGACCGCGACGTGCTGTTGCACGCCCTGCCGATCTTCCACGCCCATGGTCTTTTCGTCGGGGCGAACACGTCTTTCATCGCGGGCGCGCAGATGGTGTTCCTGACGCGCTTCGACGCCGCCGATATCTGCGCGCGCATGAAAGGCGCGACCAGCTTCATGGGCGTTCCCACGCATTACGGCCGGCTCCTCGCCGAACCCGCTCTCGCGGACGGGGCGAAGGCGATGCGCCTATTCGTGTCGGGGTCGGCGCCGTTGCCGGCTGAAACGTGGAAAGAGTTCAGGGCGCTCACCGGCCATGACATTCTTGAACGCTACGGCATGACCGAGACGGTGATGATCACCTCGAACCCGCTGGTCGGCGCGCGCAAGGCCGGATCGGCCGGCCTGCCGCTGGACGGCGTCAGCGTCCGGATCGCGGCCGACGCCGATGGCGCGGTTCTGCCTCAGGGCGAAACCGGCATCGTCGAGGTGAAAGGCCCCAACGTGTTCGCCGGCTACTGGCGCGCGCCGGAAAAGACCGAACAGTCTTTCCGGGCCGATGGCTACTTCATCACCGGCGATATCGGCCGCTTCGACGAGGACGGCTATCTTCATCTGGCCGGGCGGGCGTCAGAGCTCATCATATCGGGCGGCTTCAACGTCTATCCGCGCGAGATCGAAGATATCCTGCGCGAGATCTCCGGCGTCGCCGATTGCGGCGTCGTCGGCATTCCGCACAAGGACTGGGGCGAGGCGGTCGTCGCCGTCATCGAAGCCGCGCCGGACGCGGCGCTGCTCGAAGACGATGTCATCGCGCATGTCCGCAGGCTGCTCGCGCCCTTCAAGACACCCAAGCGGGTCATCTTCGGCCCCTTGCCGCGCAACGCCATGGGCAAGGTCGTGAAGCCGACCCTCAAGAAAGACCTCGCCGGCCTCTTCGCCTGAGGCTACGCCGCTTGTTTTCTCGGGCTTAGGCGCCGCCCGGTCCGGCCGCATCGCTGTCATCCTCCAGCAGGATGCGCTGCGCCGCGCCGTCGAGATCGTCGTATTGTCCGCTCTGCAGCGACCACAGAAAGGCGGCCAGTGCCGCGCCGCCCAGCAACAGCGCCAGCGGGATCAGGAATATCAGGCTGCTCATTCGCCGGCCTCCAGCGCGGGCCGCCGCACCGCTCCGGGCAGTTTCCCGGAGGCTCCGGCTTTTCCCGCATCCTTTCCCGACGAAAGGCGCAGCGCGTTGGCGACCACGATGATCGACGACAGCGACATGGCGAGCGCGGCGATCAATGGCGTCACATAGCCGGCGATGGCGACCGGCAGCGCGATGGCGTTGTATGCGATGGCCAGCGCAAAGTTCTGGCGCACCAGTCTGCCCGCCTCGCGCGAAGTCGCATGCGCCTTGGGCACGGCGTCTAGTCCTGCGCGCAGGAACACGAAGTCGGCGGCATTGCGTCCGATATCGGCGGCGGTCGCCGGGGCCATGGAGACATAGGCGGCGGCCAGCGCCGGGGCGTCGTTGATGCCGTCGCCGACCATCAACGTCTTGCGGCCGCCGGCGGCGTCGCTCTCAAGCCGCGCCAGCTTGTCGGCCGGAAGCAGCCTTGCATGCCAGTCGGCGATCCCCAGCTCTGCGGCGACCCGGCCGACGGCTTCTGGCGCGTCGCCCGACAGCAGGGCGATATCGACCCGTCTTGCGCGCAGCGTCTCGATCGCCGTGCGCGCGCCGGGCCGCAGCGCATCTTCAAACCCGAAACAGGCGACCTGCCGGCCGTCGCAGGTGAGAACCGCGCCGCCGGCGGCCCGCGCCTCGCCGTCGCTCCGCGCCCACTCAGCACGCCCCAGACGATAGACCGCGCCGCCGATCCGCGCCTCGATGCCGAGGCCCGGATATTCGGCGATGTCGGCGAGATCGACGTCTGCAGCGTCATAGGCGGCGGCCAGGGCACGCGACTGGGGATGGTTCGACCGTTGCGCGATCGCGGCGGCGATCGCCAGGTCGCGCCGCGCGCCTTCGCCTTGCGTCAGCCTCGGCGCGCCCAGCGTCAGCGTTCCGGTCTTGTCGAAGACGGCGGCGTCGATCTCGGCCAGACGTTCGACGGCCGATCCGTCCTTCATCATGATGCCGTTCTCGAACAGCCGCCGGGCGGCGACCACCTGCACGATGGGAACCGCGAGGCCCAGCGCGCAGGGGCAGGTGATGATGAGCACGGCGGCTGTTCGAGAACGGCATCATGATGAAGGACGG
>CAZBPO010000026.1:0-1071 GCA_964493795.1 uncultured Flavobacteriaceae bacterium | reverse complement strand
TCAGCACGGCGATGGCGATGGTGATCGCCCGGTGCCAGTCGCCGGTCGCCGCCAGCCATCCCAGCAGGGTCAGGGCCGCCGTGGCATGCACCACCGGCGAGTACATGGCCGAGGCCCGGTCCGCGAGACGGCGATAGCGGGCGCGGCCGCCCTCGGCCGCTTCCATCAGCCGCATCATTTCCGCCAGGAAGGAATCGCCCGCGCGCGCTTTGGCCGTAAGGGTCAGCGGCCCTGTCAGGTTGAGCGTGCCGGCCTGAACGGCGATGCCCGGCTCGGCCCGCAACGGCGTGCTTTCGCCGTTGACGATCGCGCAGTCGAGGTCCGACACGCCTTCCAGAACGACGCCGTCGACCGGCACCCGGTCGCCCGCCGCCAGCGCGATCCGCATACCCGGCTCCACGGCCTCCAGCGGTATATGGTCCCGTCCGCCGTCCGCGCGCAGGACGGTCGCGCCGCGCGGCGCCAGCCGCGCCAGGCCGCGTACCGCCACGCGCGCCCTTTCGCGCATCATGTGGTCGAGCGTGCGCCCGATCAGCAGAAAGAAGATCAGCGAGGCGGATGCGTCGAAATAGGCGTGGCGGCCGCCCTGTATGGTGTCGTAGAGGCTCAGCCCGAACGCCAGGCAGACGCCGATGGATATCGGCACGTCCATGTTCGTGCGGCCGCGCCTGAGCGCCGACCAGGCCGAAGCGAAGAATATGCGGCCGGAATAGATGAGGCAGGGCAGGGCCAGCGCGGCCGAAATCCAGTGCAGCGCGTCGCGCGTGCCCGCATCGGCGCCCGACCACACCGAAACCGACAGCAGCATGATGTTCATCGACGAAAAGCCGGCCACCGCCAGGGCGCGGATCAGGCGCGTCAGCTCAGGGTCTTTGCCAGCCTCGTCCGGTTCGTTCAGATGGCCGGGGAAGCCGATGCCTTCCAGCGCCGTCAACAGATCGGGCGGGGGTTCGCCGCGCCATGTGACGCTGACCCGTTTGGTCGAAAGATTGACCCGGGCGCTCGCGACCCCTTCCGTCCGCGCCAGCCCGTTCTCGACGGCCCGGATGCAGGCGGCGCATTGGACGCCGG
>CAZBPO010000025.1:0-19914 GCA_964493795.1 uncultured Flavobacteriaceae bacterium | reverse complement strand
CAGCGCGCCGGGGCCGACGGCCACGACTTCGCCCTCCTGGGGCTTCTCCTGAACGGTGTCGGGAATGATGATGCCGCCGGCCGTCTTGGCGTCTTCGGCGATGCGCTTGACCACGACGCGGTCGTGAAGCGGACGGAAAGCCATGTTTCTCTCCTGAGGTGAGGCGAATTTCTCGTGTTTGAGGCTCTGCTAGCACTCACCCGGGGGGAGTGCCAAAGCCGCGCGGTAGGTAGGGTGGCCCCCCAAGGGGTGTCAAGGGCGGAAGGCCCGATTTTTTTGCGCCCGGCCCGCCGAATTCCGATTCGGGATCAGCGGGTTAGGGGTGCGCGGCAATCAATCATCCTCATGGCCGGGCTCGACCCGGCCATCCATGCGGGGGTGGCGACGGCGGTCTGGATGGCCGCCTCGAGGGCGGCCATGAGGATCAATCCAAGCGAGGGGCGCCGCTATCCCGCGCCGGCTTTCAGCGACGTCAGTTCATCGACCTCGGCGCAGAGGGCGCGGACCTCCTTGAGCATGGCGCGGTCTTCGGCGCGGTCGGCGTTGGCCTGCGCCGTGTGGCGGCCGGTTTTCAGCGACAGGACATTGCCCGGCTGGGCGCCGCGCCGGCGGCTGGGAGGGGTTTCGTTGGCGTCAGCCGCCGGGACGGTGTCGGGCTCGGGCGGGTCGGCCGGTATGTCAGGTGCAGGTGGGCCAGATATTGTGTCTGCCGCCGGGGCAGGCGCAACGTATCGTTCTTCCGTTTTTGCGCGTTTGCGGTTTGCGTGGGCTGCGGCCTTTGCGGCCTTCTGCTGCGCGTAGGCCGCTTTTTCGGCGCGGGCGCTGGCTTCGCGTCTCTCCTCGGCCTCGCGCTTCTGCTCAAGGCGCATCGCGTCGACGATGCGCGCCGTCTTTTCGCGCTCGATGTTCGCGAGACGGTGCTTTTCGGCATTGGCGCGGCCCGGATCGGGCGTCTGGGGTTCGTCCTCCTGGCGCTGCGGCGACGGCGCGGCGGCGGCCGCCTCGGCCGGCTGGCGCGCCCGGCGGTGCTGGTCGGGCGTGAGCCAGTCGGGTTCATAGCGGCGCAGCCGCTCGACGGTTTCTTCCAGATAGGCGCGATCCTTGATCGCGTTCTCGCGGATATATTCGTAGGCCTCGCCGCGATAGGCGTCCTGGCCCAGGCGGCGCTCGCGCTCGTCGTCAGGAGCCTTGGGGTCGGTGGAATAGATCACCTGCTCGGCGATGGTCTCGAGGCGCGGCTCGGGCCGGATCTCGCCATATTCGCGGTCGTCGGCGAAACGCTGGTCCTCGCGATAGGTCTTGACCAGCTTGGCCGACGCCGTGGCGAGCAGATTGAGCGCCCGCGCGGCGCGATGGACGCCTTCCTCGGCGTTCGACCAGCCCTCGGCGGCACGGGCCGGGCCGTTCTGCAGCATCCGCGCCTGGGCGGTGAGGCCGACCGAGAGCATCTGCTCAAGAATGACGCGCTCGGCCGCAGCGGCGAGCACCCCCGGCCGCGCGCCGCGAAAGCCGCCGCCCGGCCGGGGCAGAAGGTCGTGGAGGTGGAGAGGCATGGCGGGTTTCCTTTCGTCGCGTCTCCTGAAGGATCGCGACGATATAGGAAGAAAATCTGATATGTAAAGATGATAATCCTATTGTGTGGTTTATCCCCCCTTCCACCCCTTCGGGGCACCTTCCCCCGTGGGGGGAAGGGAAGTGCGGGAGCGAGAAGGGGGCGCGACGAACCGCCTCTTGCCGACAAGGCCGCCGCGCCCATCATGCGCCGATGTCGATCACCCGCGCCCGCAACCTTCGCAAGGCCATGCCCGAGGCCGAGAAGCGGCTCTGGGCTCTGCTGCGCCGCAAGCAGCTCGATGGTTTTCGCTTCCGCCGGCAGCACCCGGTCGGCCCCTACGTCATCGACTTCTTCTGTTTTGGATCGAAGCTCGCCGTCGAGCTTGATGGCTGGCAGCATGGCGAAGCCGAAGCCCGGGCGTATGATGCGCGCCGCACCCGTTGGCTTCAGGCGCAGGGCATCGAGGTCATCCGCTTCTGGAACGAAGACGTCTTCGATGCGCCCGACGCCGTTGTCTATGCGATCTACCGCGCCCTGACTGGCCCGCGCCCCCCTTCCGGCCTTCGGCCACCTTCCCCCGTTGGGGGAAGGAAAGCATAGAAGCGCCGACCTCAATCCTGTCCCCGAATTCCCTTCCCCATCGGGGGAAGGTGCCCCGAAGGGGCGGAAGGGGGCTGCGCCGCGCTCAGCGGGCGGCGGCGATGAGCAAAGCGAGGTGGCTTTTCAGGCGGGCATTGTAGTTTTCGGCGTCGAGCGGGCCGGTCTGGATCGCGCCATAGGCCGCGGCGAGCGCGGCCTCGGCGAAGGTCGCGGCGCTGACGCCGCCCTTGCGGAAGACGACATCGCCGGCCTTCGCGCCCTCGGCGACGAGGGCGTCGAGCGCTTCGCGGAAGCCCTGGGTGAGCGCGTCGAGCGCGGTGCGGGCGAACGGCGCCCTGGTTTCGTCCATCAGCTCGGCGGCGTGCGGCGTGCCGGCGAGCATGCGCTTGATCTCGCCGATCTTGGCGTCGAGCAGGGCGGCGAGGCGATCGAGGAAAGGCGCGTCGGCGGCCAGCGCCGCGTTCATGCCCTTCCACACCTCGCCATACAGCCGCTCGGCGACCTCGAAGAACAGCGTCTCCTTGTTGTCGAAGTAGAGATAGACCGTGCCCTTGGCGACGCCGGCTTCGGCCGCGACGTCGTCGATCGAGGTGCGCTTGACGCCGTAGCGCCAGAACAGGGCCTGGGCGGCGTCGAGGATGCGCGTGTATTTGCCTTCCCCGACGGCGCGGGGATCAGCCGCTTGCGCGGGCGAGGGCGCCGACATCGATGCTTTTTCCCGGACGGACCGTGATTTCGGAGATGGCGAGGTCGATAGGCTGGGTGACCGCGTAGAGCGCGGCGTCGGCGATGTCCTGAGGCTTGGCGAGGATTTGCGCGGCACGGGCGTTCAGCGTCTCCAGGACGGCGTCGGGAAGGGCCTGACCCTTCTGCACCTCTATATCCATGCCGGCCGCCTTGACGAAACCCTGAACCGCGGCAGGCGGGAAGTTGCGCGCGAAATTGGTGCCGACCGCGCCGGGCAGGATGGTGACGGTGCGGATGGGCTCGTTCTCGAGTTCCTCGCGCAGCGTCGCCATCAGATAGTTCACCGCGATCTTGGAGGCGGCGTAGAGCCCGCCCTCGCGCCGGTGCGAGGCGATGGAGGAGATCGTCACGATATGGCCGGGCGATTTCGTCGCCCGCATGGCGCGGATGGCCGCCTGGCTGCCCGCCAGAACGGCGAGGATGTTGGTGTCGAGCACCGCCTTCCAGTGCGCCGGATCGCCCTCGGCGAGCGAGGCGGGATATTCAAGCCCCGCCGCATTGACCATGACGTTGAGCCCGCCCGCCGCGCCGGCCGAACGGGCGACGAAGCCCTGGATGGCGTCGACGTCGGTGATGTCGAAGGCCTCGCCCGAGGCGACGCCGCCCGCCGCGACGATGGCGTCGACCGTTTCCTGCGTGCGGGCCGGATCGCGGCCGGTGACGAAAAGCCGCGCGCCGGCTTTTGCGAAGGTGAGCGCGATGGCCTTGCCGATGCCGGACGAGGCGCCGGTGACGAGCGCGGTCTTTCCCTTGAGGTCCGCCATAGTGTCCTCCGATATGACGGAATGACCAGATAAGTCTTTTCGGTCAGTCGGTCAACAAAGGGTGCGATCTGGCGCCTTCAGGGGCGGCGGCGATGACGACATGCGCGACCGGGGCCAAGCCGTCCGTCCGCAGAGTTTTCGCCGGACAGCTTGTGAATTCCGGGGGATGGCCCGCCGCAGCATCCGTTCGGGTATCGTGACTCGCAGCGTCTGACTTGCTAATCTCCAGCAATGGAAGCAGGACAGGTTTCACAATATTGGGGTCGGCCGCCGGATACGAGAATTGTCGGCTGGCAGGCTCATCCGCGCATCAAACGCTGGCTTAACAAGCGGATTTCCGGCGATCCGGGCGCCGGGATGATGACGTATTTCAAGAATCAGTGGTTCAAGCAGCCGGTTCAGGCCGCGTTGTCCATCGGGTGCGGCTTCGGGATTTTTGAGCGGGAAGCCGTCCGGCACAAGCTGGCCGACAAGCTCGAAGGGGTCGATATCTCGGAAGGCGCCATCGCCTCTTGCGTGAAGAAGGCGGCAGAAGATGGCATGTCGGACAGTATCAGCTATCGGGTCGCTGACTGTAACGCCCTGATCCTTCCTCGCGGGCAGTATGATGCGGTGTTCGGGATGGGCTCGATCCACCACATCGAGAAGCTGGAAAATCTCTACGAACAGATCGCCCGGACGCTGAAGCCAGGCGGGCTGTTCTGCATGAACGAGTATGTCGGGCCTGCGCGGTTCAAGGTGAGCCCGCTTGTGCATCGATACATCAACGGCCTGTTGCGGATGCTGCCGGATGACAAGCGGCGATACGTCCGCAATCCTTCGGAAATAAAGACGAAATGGGAACCCCCGACGCCGGCGTGGTTCGAGAAGAACGACCCGTCTGAGGCGGTGCGGTCGGCGGACATTGTGCCGTTGCTCGCGGACCGGTTCGAAATCGTCGGCTTCCAACCGTTTGGCGGCACCATTCTCCACCACTTGTTCGCCGGGATCGCGGGCAATTTTCACGAAGACGATCCGGAAGATTGTGCGTTCATCGATCTGTGCATCGACGCAGAAGAAAGGCTTGAGCAAGCTGGGCTTGTGCAAAGCGACTTCGCGGTGATCGTCTGCAGGGTGCGTTAGCGGGCAAGCTAGGGCCGCTGTGCACGGGCTGGCCCCAGGGGCGCGGCCGGTGACGGGCGTAGTCTTTCCTTTGGATTCGGTCACTCGGTCAAACGGGGCGGCTCCCCGGTGAATGACTGGGGAGGAAAGGTGGGCGCTTGAGTTTTCTCCCGCGTTCCTGGCGGGAGAGATGTCAACGCGGCAGGGAAACCGGATCAGGCGGCTTCGAAGGCGGTGAGGACGTCGGCGACGGCGCCGCCCAGCGTGTCGAGGCGGTAGCCGCCCTCCATGGTGAAGAGGGTGGGCAGCCCGGCCTTGCCGATGGCCGCGCCGAGGCGCTGGAAATCGGCCCCTTCGAGGCGGAAGCCGCCTGAAGGATCGCCGGCATGGGTATCGACGCCGAGCGGCACCACCAGGGCGTCGGGCGCGAAGTCGCGGATGCGGGCGAGCGCCGCCTCAAGCGCAGGCGCGTAGCCGCCCCAGCCGGTGCCGGTCGGCAGAGGCAGGTTGAGGTTGAAGCCTTCGCCTGCGCCCTGGCCGGCCTCGTCGGCATAGCCTGCGAAATGCGGATAGAAGACGGCCGGGTCGCCGTGGATCGAGACGGTCAGCACGTCGGCGCGGCCATAGAAGATGGCCTGGGTGCCGTTGCCGTGATGCATGTCGACGTCGAGGATGGCGACGCGGCGGCCCTGATCGGCCAAGCACTGCGCCGCGATGGCCGCGTTGTTGAGATAGCAGTAGCCGCCATAGAGCTCGCCCGCCGCGTGGTGGCCGGGCGGGCGGGTGAGGGCGAACGCCCCGCGCTCGCCCTTGAGCACGAACTGCGCCGCCGTGAGGGCGGCGTCGGCCGCCTGCCGCGCCGCCGCCCAGGTGCCCGCGACGATCGGCGTGGCGGTATCGAAGCAATAGGAGCCGAGCGCCGCCTCGATGTCTTCGAAGCTGGGGCGCATGCCTTTGGCCGGCCAGGCGGAGGGAAAGGCCTCGCGCACCTCGTAGCCGTATTTGGCGACCCAGCGCATCCAGGCCTGTTCGAGCAGATGGACGAACTCGGCCCCGTGCACGCGGAGCACCGGCTCGCTGCCGAAATGCTGGGGCTCGACGACCGGCCCCAGGCCCCGCGCGCGGATCGCGTCGAGCACCAGGCGGGCGCGGACAGGCACGTCCTTGGCCGGGATGAGCCGGCCGCCCTCGAACTCGTGTTCGTAGGCGTGGCCGTCGTGCAGGGGAGTCGTGACGGTCTTCATGAGACCATCAGGACACGGATGACCCGGCCTGACGAGTGGCAATAACGCCGCGCCGGGGCGCTATTCTTCGACGTCTGCGGCCTCGTCCCCGGCCTCGTCCCCGGCCTCGTCGGCCGCCGGCTCCTCGGCTTTCGCGCCGGTGACGTTGTTGTAGTAGCTCTGGACGATCTCGTAGCAGAGCGTGACCTTGCGCTCGCTGGGTGACCAGAAGGCGTTCTCCTGGCCGCAGGATTCCACCGCCACGGCGATCTCGTGGGGGAGGCGGACCATGGCGTCGATCTCGTTCACCACGACCTCGACGATGCCCGAGTCGCGCATCATCGCGGCGACGAAGGCGAGGTCTTCGGGCGGCTCGGCGTAGGTCACCGCCATCTTGCGGGCGTTGTGTTCGCCGTCGCCGAGATAGTGCGGCTCAAGCAGCGTGTTCCAGTTGTTGAGCGCGGTCTCGTAGTCGTCGGCGCAGGACTCCTGACGGTCCTCGGGCATGCCGGCATTGTCGGCGGCGTCCTTGTAGTTTTCAGGGTCGGCCCCGACCAGGATGCAGATCACGGCATAGGCGCGCGCCTTGTCGGGCGAATGATGGCCCCAAGGCTCGTCAGTGGCCCCGGTGCTCTCGGAGAACTCGCCATTTGTGAAGAAGTCGTCGGCCACGGCGCGGAGCATCATGTCGAGCGCCGGGTCGTCGGTCTTGGCCACCATGATGATGTTGGCGAGGGCGTCGACCGCGTCTTCTTCCTTGCCGAGGACGGGGATCCTGAGCTCGGAGACCAGCGCATGCCCGAATTCGTGGAACATCGTGTTCACGACATTGCCGAGGATGTAGAGCGTCAGCGTCTCGTCGTCGCGCTCGGCCCCGTGCGCCTGGACCACGCCGAGGGCCTTTTCGTAGGCCTGATGATAGGGGCCGGCGTCGCCCACCGGCTCCTGCGCCGCCGCCGGGGCGACCAGAGCCAGCGCGAAAGCGGCCGTTCCCAACACCCTTTTCATGCTTTGAATCCCGCCAGACGCGTTTCCCGACGCGGCGCACAGGATCACGGTTCGGCCGCCCGCGCCATGCGGCGGCTTGGCAGGCGTTTGCGGCCGGACGCCGCCCGCGCTAGGCAAGAGACATGCGGATCGGACTTCTCACCGGCGGCGGCGACGTGCCCGGCCTCAACGTGGCGATCAAGACCGTGGTGCGCGAAAGCGCGCGGCGCGGGTGGAACGTGCTGGGCCTGAGGCGCGGCTGGGAAAGCCTGGTGCATTTCGACGCCGAAGACCCGGCCAGCGCCGAGTGGCTGATGGAGCTGAGCCCCGAACGGGTCCGCACCATCGACCGCACCGGCGGCACCATCCTGCACACCTCGCGCATAGACCCCGACCGGCTGACCGAAGGCGAATTGCCCGAGCGGCTGAAGTCGCGCCTGGCCCCCGGCGCGAAGACCGCCGACGTGACGGCCGATGTGGTCGCATCGTTCGAGGCGCTGAAGCTGGACGCGCTGATCGCCGTGGGCGGCGACGGCACGCTGGCCTATGGCGCGCGGCTGGCCCGCGAGGGCCTGCCTATCGTCACCCTGCCGAAGACCATGGACAACGATGTCTGGGGCACCGACGTGTGCATCGGCTATTCCACCGCCATCACCCGCTCGGTCGACGCCGTGACGGCGCTGCGCACCTCGGCGGGCAGTCATGAACGCGTGCTGATCGTCGAGCTGTTCGGCCGCCGTTCGGGCGAGACGGCGCTGCTGACCGGATTGCTGGCCGACGCCGACCGCACGCTGATTTCCGAAGTGCCGGTGGATATCGAGCGCCTGGCGCGCTTCGCGGCCGCCGACCATGCCGCCAACCCCTCGCGCTATGCCGTCATCGTGGCCGCCGAGGGCGTGACGCTGGAGGGCGGCGCGGAGGTTGAGCATGGCGAGGCCGACGCCTATGGCCGCAGGCGGCTGGGCGGCATCGGCGAGGTGTTGGGAGCGGAGATCAAGCAGCGCACCGGGCTGGATACGATCGTGCAGCGCCTGGCCTATATGATGCGCTCGGGCCCGCCGGATAGTTTCGATCGCATGCTGGCGACCGGCTTCGCCACCATGGCGGTGGAGCTGGTGGAGCAGAAACGCTTCGGCCGCTTCTGCGCCGTGCAGGGCGGCAAGTATGTGGCGGTCGACGCCGACGCGCCCGGCAAGGGACGCCGCAGCGTGGACGTCGCGGGCAATTACGACACCGAAGCCTACCGCCCGCGCATAACCGCGATGGACGGCCGCGCGGCCTTTATCGGGTAGGCCGATATGGATGCGTCGATCGCGCGGCCGTTCTGCGGACGGGAAGCCGAACTGGACGCCCTGCGCCGCGCCTATGCCCGTCTGGAAGGTGCGGAGAGCGCACCTCAGCTGGTGGTGCTGCTGGGCGAATCGGGCCTGGGCAAGACGCGGCTGGTGCAGCAATTCTATAACTGGCTGTCGCAGCATCGCGACGGCGCGGGCGAGGCGGGCTATTGGCCGGACGTGCTGTCGCCCAGCGACGCCTATCGCGACATCAATCCCTCCGCGCCCTGCAACGGCGCGGTCGCGCCGCCTTTTCTGTGGCTGGGCCTGCCCTGCAACGATCGCATCGAGGGCCTGGACGGCTATGCCGCGCGGCTGGCCCCGCATCTGGAGCCGCTGATCCGCGCGCGCACCCGGCGCGACTGGGCGGTGGGCGTCGCCAAAGGCGGCGGCAAGCTGGCGATCAATATGGTGCCGGTGGTCGGCCCTCTGCTGACCTCGGCCTGGGGCTATGCGAAGGATGCGCGCAAGGCGTTCGACGCCTGGTTCGGCAAGCGCGCGCGGGTCGCGTCGGCCGACAGCTTCACAGCGGCGCAGGCCCGCGTGCAGCAGGAGGCCGAAGCCCGGCTGATCGCCAGCTTCGCGGACTTTCTGGACGAGGCGGACGGCGTGCTGGACGCCGCGCGGGTGCGCGAGCTGGACCGCAAGGCGGCGGGGCTGAAGCGCATTCCGGCCGTGCTGGTGGTGGACGACGCGCAATGGGCGGCGCGCAGCCCGGCGATCCTGTCTTTCGTGCGGGCGCTGCTGGACAAGGCTGCGGAGCGGCGCTGGCCGCTTATGGTGATCGCCACGCACTGGCAGGCCGAATGGAACGCGGCGCTGAGGTCGGACGCGCAAAGCTTCGCCCGCATCGCGTCGGGATGGGCGACGGCGCGCGATCCGGCCTGGACGCCGCTGCTGGTGAAGCCGCAGACGGCGGGCGTCTATGACCGCATCGTCGCCGAGGCCCTGCCCGGGCTGACGGCGGACCAGCGCGCGCTGGTGCTGGAGCGCGCCGGGGGCAATCCGCGCCTGCTGGAGGAGATCATCCTGCATGCCCGCATCAACGAACGCTGGTTCGAGGGCCGGTCCGCCGCCAACGCTCTGACGCCCGAGGGCGCGGAGGCGTTGTCGAAGGCGCGGCTCGATCTCCACGATCTGGTCGCGCGGCGTCTGGCCGCCGCCGCGCCTGAGGTCAGGAAGGCGATCGGCCTGTCGGCGTTGCAGGGCATGGAGTTTCTGGCGGCGATCACCGCAGCGGTCGCCGAAGAGCTGGGGACGGGGGCGGCCGCGAACGCGCTGGAGGCCGGCGAAGACCCGCACGCGCTGATCTATCGCCTTGAGGACGGCGTCTTCGCCTTCGCCCAGAACGTCTATCGCGACGTGGCGCGCGCCGATGTCGAGAACTTCGCCGACGGCGCGGCGGTGCGGCTGATGCTGCGCGCGGCGGTGCGGGCGCGGCTGGCCGATGCGGCGGCCCTGAAGGCGCTGGATGCGCGCCAGCGGCAGGTGGTCTTGCGGATCGGCGCGGCGGCGCTGGAGGATTCAGAACAGGGCGACGACCGGGCCATGCGGGCCGGGGCGCTGTTGCAGCTGGCGAACGCCGCCGCCGTCGAACTCGACTATGTCACCATGATCTCGTTCGTCGACGAGGCGCTGGCCGGGGACGGCGTGCTGGACCAGCCGGCGGCGCGCCATGGCGTCGCCGATATCAGCATGCTGGTGAAGGGATTGCTTCAGTTCGGCCAGGCGGCGCTGGCGCGCAGGCTGGTGGGCGAGGTGTGGCGCGGTCTGAAGGCGGGGCCGGACGAGGTCTCGCTGGCCGAGATGGCGGCGGTCGACATGAGCTCGAACACCGTCGCCAAGGCCGATGGTCTGGGTCCGGTCATGTCGGGCGCGCAGGACGACGCGATCCGCAACGAGCGCCTGGGCGAGTTGATCAACACCGACAATCCGGAGGTGCTGGAGCGGTTGGCCGTCATGCGCGCCTTCGAGACCGAGATCGAAGCGGCGATGGCGGCCGGCGACGTCCAGCGCGAGCTGGATGCGCGCCACGCCAAGCTGATGCACTGGCTGCCGCAGATGCAGCACGCCGCCGAGGCGATGGGGCCTGCGAACCGCAGCCTGATGATCGCGCAGGCCAATGTCAGCCGCCGCGAATTCGCCGCCCTGTCATGGGCGCGGCGGCGTGCCGGCGCTCTGGACAAGGCGGACGGCGCGCGCTGGACGCTGGAGAGCGAGGCGGCCTTCTCGCGCGCCTTGCTGGACGAGATGGTGTTGTCGTCGCACGAGGCGATGGCGGCGGACAATTCGGTGACGTCGCGCGAGATGGCGACGAGGACGATCTGCGACGCCGGCCAGATCTATGCCGAGCGGGGGTGGGCGGATGAGCTGGACGCCGCCATTTCGGGGATCAGGCCGGTGGTGCTGGCGCTGGCCGCCGAAACACGCTCGCCCTCTGTGCTGGATACGGCTTTCGAGGCGTTGATCCACCTCGCCGCCGTGCGCACGGCGCGAGGGCGTTTCCGCGATGCCTATGACGAGTTCGACGGGGCGCTGAAGCTGTTGGCGGCCAGGGCGAAGCTGCTCGATCGCCCCGAGGACGATCCGCGCAAGGCGGCGATCCTGGGCCGGATGGCGAAGCTGGCCCCGCAGGCCGGGATGGCGACCCAGCAGACGCTGACGATCCGGGCGCTGGAGGCGCTGCGGGCGTCGAATTTGGAGGGCTGCGATCCGGAGCTCGTTCTGGCCATCACCGAGCCGGGCTTCGCCTTCGGCGTGAGCCTGATGGAGACGGGGACGGCTGCGGCGGCGCTGGAGGTTTTCGCGAAGCTGCGCGAGGCCATCGCGCATGCGGCACCGCATCTGCCGCCCGACCACGGACCGCGCGGCGTCCGCAATACCAGCCTGAAGATCGGCGAGTGCGCGATGGCGCTGGACGATCAGGACGGCGCGTTCGGCGCCATGACGGCGGCGCTGCCGGCCGCCGAAACCCTGTTTGCGCTGACCGGCGATGAAGCCGACCGTGCCGCTCTGGATGCCATCCGCTCGGCGGTGGCGGGCTGGCATGTCGTTCTGGCGCGGACGAGGGCCGAGGCCGGCGATATGGCGGGCGCGGCGGAGGCGATCGCGTTCGCCGAGACGGTGATGCAACGCGCCGGCGGGGACGGATTTGAAGAAGAGCGCCAGGAAATCGCGGCGATCCGCGCAGAATTCGGCGACAGGCTATAGGGGGACACGATGACCTATCAGGCGATCCCGGCGCTGGAGGTGAACCGGCATCTGATCGGCGTGGCCGGGGGGCGGTCGCAGCTGGCGACCCCGGCGCTGGTGGTGGAGCTGGACGTGCTGAAGCGCAACATCGCGCTGATGGCCGCCCTGTGCGCCAAGGCGGGGATCGCGCTGCGCCCGCACGCCAAGAGCCATAAATGCGCGTCGATCGCGAAACTGCAGCGCGCGGCCGGAGCGGTCGGGTTCTGTTGCGCCAAGCTGGGCGAGGCCGAGGCGCTGACCGCGGCGGAGGTGAGCGACATATTGCTGACCTCTCCCGTGGTGGCCGAGCAGGCGCTGGTCCGTCTGGCGGCGCTGAACGCCGCCGCCGAGGGGCTGATGGTGGTGATCGACACGCCCGAAATGGTGGCGCGGCTGGGCGCGGCGGCGCGGGCGAGCGGCAAGACGCTGGGCGTGGTGGTCGATCTGGATATCGGGCTGCACCGCACGGGCGTGGCGCCGGGCAAGGCCGCAGACCTCGCCGTCGCGGTGGCGGGCGAGGCGGGCCTGAGCTTTGAAGGGCTTCAGGCCTATGCCGGGCATCTGATGCATCTGGGCGATGCGGCGGAGCGGGCGGCGAAGTCGAAGGCGGCGCTGGAGCTGATGGCCAGCGTGCGGGACGAGCTGACCCGCCGCAACCTGCCGCCGAAAATCCTGTCCGGCGGCGGCACCGGCACGGTGCATATCGACCCCGGCCTTGGCGTGCTGACCGAATTGCAGGGCGGCTCCTATGTCTTCATGGACCGCGAATATAACGATGTGTGGACCAAGGCCGGCGACGCGCCGCCCTTCGAGACCGCCCTGTTCGTGCAGACGACGGTGATCTCGGCGGCGCTGCCGCAGCTCTGCACCACCGATGCGGGGCTGAAATCGTTCGCCACCGATGCCGGGCCGCCGGTGATCGCGAAAGGTGCGGGGGCGACGGCCAGCTATTTCTTCTTCGGCGACGAGCAGGGCGGCGTGCTGTGCGGCGAGGCCGCCGACCGCCCGGCGCTGGGCGACGTGCTGAGCTGCGTGGTGCCGCATTGCGACCCGACGGTGAATCTCTACGACGCCATCCATGTGGTCGAGGGCGACACGCTGGTGGACATCTGGCCGGTAGAGGCGCGCGGCCGGGGGTTCTGAGGACTAATGGACGCTGTTCATCCACGGGGGGAAACGCGTTTTTAGCCGTGGATGGTCCGCCTTCGCGGACCATCCACGGGTTGAGTCTGGCGATCGGGACTTTACCCCTCAGGTTATCGACCGAGGCGGCGCGGCGTGATGGAGTTCGCGCATGAGCATCGAGATGAATCGTGATGTGGCCGCGCGCTATGCGGCGGCCTGGCAGGCGGGCGATTTCGCGGCGCTGTTCGCGCTGTATGGCGATGACTTCACGCTGCATTACGGCGGCGCGCACCGGCTGAGCGGGACGCACGAAGGCAAGGACGCGGCGCTGAAGGCGATGGGCGCGTTCACCGTCGCGACGGGCCGAGCGCTGGCCGAGGTGGTGGACGTGATGGCGGGCGCGGCGCGGGCCGGCCTGGTCGTGCGCGAGCGCGTGACGACGCCGGAGGGCGAACGGCTGATCGAACGCGTGTTCCTGTATCGCATCGCGGACGGACTGATGCGCGAATGCTGGCTGTTCGACGCCGAGCAGGCGCTGATCGACCGCTTGGTCGGCGTCTGAGCGCGGGCGCGGCTAGATCGTCGCGCCGCCGTCGATGACGAAGCCCTGGCCGGTGGTGAAGGCGCCTGCCTTAGAGGCCAGCAGCACCGCCATGCCGGCGATTTCGTCGGGGTCGCCGATGCGGCGCAGCGGCGCGCCGGAGGTGGCGGCCTTGAGCGTATCGGGGGTTTCCCACAGATAGCGGGCGAAATCGGTCTTGATGAGGCCGGGCGCGATGGCGTTGGCGCGCACGTTGTGCGGCCCGAACTCGACCGCGATGTTGCGCGCGAGCTGGAAGTCGGCGGCCTTGGACAGGCAATAGGCCCCCAGGATGGGCGAACCGCGCAGGCCCCCGATGGACGAGATGATGATGATCGAGCCGTCCTTGCGCTCTTTCATCTCGGGGATGACCATGTTGCAGAGCCAGGCGTTGGATTTCACGTTCGACGCCATGATCTTGTCGAAGGCGTCGTCCGGGATGTCGAGCATCGAGCCGGCGAAGGGATTGATCGCGGCGTTGCAGACCAGAACGTCGATCTGCCCCAGCGCGGCGCGGGTTTTGTCGACGAGCTGCTGAAGCTGTTCCTTGTAGCCGATATTGCAGGGGATGCCGATGGCGCTGCCGGGAAAGTCGGCGTTGATCTCGGCGGTGACCGCCTCGACCGCGTCGGCCTTGCGGCTGGAGACCACCACCTTCGCGCCGTGCTGGGCGAGGCGATAGGCGATCTGGCGGCCGATGCCCTTGGTGGAGCCGGTGACGACGGCGACCTTTCCGGTCAGGTCGAACAGATTGTCGGGCATGGCGTTTCCCCTTTTGCGATGTGTTTTTGGCGCGCGCATCAAACGCACGGGAGGCAGGGGACGCAATAGCGCGTGTCAGACGCCGGCCCGGCGGCCTCTCAGGAGGCCGACGATCGGGGCGACCAGAAGCCCGCCCCAGACCGCCGCGAGGCAGAGCAGGTACCAGGTGACCGGCTTGCCGCTGACGCGGAAGGCGAGGACGTGCTCGGCCTCGGCTTCGATGACGCCGTATTCGCGCATCGCGCCATACGCGGTCAGCCGCTGCGTGCCGAGGTCCAGCGTGTAGTAGCCGAGCACGTCGGGCAGCACGAGGAAGAAGGCGATGACGGCGGCGATCAGGAAGCTGCGGAAAGGCAGGTCGGGATGCAGGCCGAGGCCGAAGGGCAGGGCGAAGACGAACAGGAACGGGGCCAGCATCCAGTAATCGGACGACAGCGCGCTGACCGGCGGGAACTGCTCGGCCCCTTGCGCGAGCCACATGACCATCGCCCCGACGGCGAGCGCGAGCAGCGGCCATTGCAGCTGGCTGCCCAGCCGCATCGCCAGCCAGGTGCCGCCGAACAGCGCGGTGAGCGTCGCCAGGATCGCCGCAAGATAGGCGACCATCTCGCCCCATTTGATGGCGCGGCCGTCTTCGTCGAGCACCAGCGCCGCCGTGGGACCGGCGATCCAGAGGATCAGGAAGGCGGCGGCGGCGAGCGCGGCCACGAGCAGCGCGGCGCGGCCATTTGTGGCCTCGTCCAGCCTGAGCCCGAACAGATGGGTCGTCCGTTCGGGGTCGTCGTCGATCCTGACCTCTTTGTCCGTCATCCGTTGAGCGATGCGTCGATGGCCTGGGCGAGTTCGGGCGCGTCGGGCGCGGTGAGCGAGCCGAACGTGCCGATGAGCGCGCCGTCCTTGCCGATGAGATATTTGTGGAAGTTCCACTTCGGCGCGCCGGCCTCGCCGGTCTGGCTCGCGATCCATTTGTAGAGCGGATGGGCTTCGGCACCGATGACGGCGTTCTTGGACGCCAGCGGGAAGGTGACGCCGTAGCGGACCTGGCAGAATTCCTGAACCTCGGACTCGCTGCCGGGTTCCTGGGCGCCGAAATCGTTGGAGGGCACGCCCAGCACGACCAGGCCGTCCTTGGCCTTTTCGTCCCAGAGCTTTTGCAGCCCTTCATATTGCGGGGTGAGGCCGCAGGCCGAGGCGGTGTTCACAAGGAGAACCGTCTTGCCGGCGAAGTCGGACAGCGGCAGCTCTTTGCCCTCTATCGAGGTGAAGGCGAAGTCGTGGGCGGTGGTCATGGCAGGCTCCCGTCTGTGCGGGAGGTTAGGCCGCCCGCTTCGCCGTCAGTATCCCCGATTCCGGGGGCCGGGGGATCGTCTGACGTGATCGGGACCGAAAGACGGTGCGTGGTTCGAGGCATCGCTGCGCGATGCACCTCACCATGACGACGGGCGGTGTTCCGCGAAGCCTCGTCATCCTGAGGCGCGAGCCTCAGGCGAGCCTCGAAGGACGCACGGTTTTGCGGCGGGTCGGTGTCGGCGGTCGCGCGGCGGCGTTTACGAAGGTTAACCGTCCATAAACCATCACCCGGCACTTTGGGCGCGGGCCCGGAGAATCCGGGTGTCGGGGCGTGGGCCCGCGGGGACCGAATGTCGAACCTGAAGGATGGCGTCATCACCATCGCCTGCGCCGTGGCCGGCGCGGGAACGGCGCTGGCGATGATGAGCATAGGCGAGACGCCGGCGCTGGCCGGCGTGCTGGGGATCGCGGTCTTCGTGGTCGGCTCGAACCTGCAGGACGTCTATATCCGCGCCGCCGACCGCGCCGCGCAGCGCAAGGAAATGATCGCTCTGAAACGCGCCGACCTGATTCTGTCGGATCTGCTGGCGCAGGCCGGCGAACGGCACCAGCGTGAGATCGAGCGGCTGGAAGCCGGGATGAGCGAGGGCGAGTCGCGCCTGGGCAGCGAAGTGAAGATGTTCGAGACGGTGATGCGCCAGTTCGCCGAATCGATGGTGAAGCGGGTGCAGGGCGTCGAGACCGCGCAGGCCGCCGCCACGGCCGAAACGCGGCGCATCTGCGACAGGCGCTGGTCGATGCGCCGCGTTTCGGCCGTGGCGCATCGACCAGCGCCTGTCGCAGATGCGCGCCCCCGCCGCCGCATCCGCGCCGCAGCCGGCACGCGTCGCGGCCAACGCCCCACGGCCCGAGATGCTGGACATCGTGCAGCGCGCGCTGGTCGACAATCGCGTGGACCTGCATGTGCAGCCCATCGTCGGCCTGCCGCAGCGCAAGCTGAAATATTACGAGGCGCTGACCCGCCTGCGTGCGCCGGACGGGCGCACCATCATGCCGGCGCAATATCTGGCCGTGGCGGAAGAGGCCGGGCTGATGTCGACGGTGGACAATCTGCTGCTGTTCCGCTCGGTGCAGTTCATCCGCCGCCTGACCGCGCGCCAGCGCGATGTCGGCGTGTTCTGCAATGTCTCGATGGCCTCGCTGACCGACGCGCAGTTCTTTCCGCAATTCGTGGACTTCATGCGCGCTCATCGCGACCTGATCGATCAGGTCGTGTTCGAGATGCCGCAGGCCGCCTATGACGCGATGGGTCCGGGCGAGGAGGCGAGCCTGTCCGAGCTGTCGCGGCTCGGCTTCGCCTTCTCGATGGATCACGTGACCTCGCTGAATTTCGACTTCGACGCGATGCGCCGCCGGGGCGTGCGTTTCGTGAAGATCGCGCCGCAGCTTTTGCTTTCGCCCAACGCCCGCGAGGTGGGCGGCATCGCGATCGAGGATTTGCGCCCGCTGATGGCGCGGCACGGCATCGCGCTGATCGGCGAGAAGATCGAATCGGAGCGGCAGATCGTGGACCTGCTGGATTTCGAGATCGAATACGGACAGGGCTTCCTGTTCGGCGAGCCGCGCCCGTTGAAGGACGACGCGGCCGAAACGCCGCCGCCGCGCGCCGAGGTTGGGCCCGCGCCGGCCCAGCCGCAGGGCATGACCGCCCTGTTCCAGCCGCGCGGCCAGCGGCGGGCGGCGGGGTAGCCCGGCCTTCATCGAGGCTTCGCTTGACGGGGGCGCGGGCAAATGCGAGCCCGGCCCGGCCATGACCCATGCCATAGCTTCGCTCGGCGACGTCGCCGGGCGCTACGACGCCTTGATCTCCGATGTGTGGGGCGTCATCCACGACGGAAAAGCCGCTTTTCCCGAGGCTTGCGCCGCGCTGGCCCGCTTCCGCGCCGAGCGGGGGCCGGTGCTGTTGCTGTCGAACGCGCCGCGGCCGGGCGAGGATGTGGTCGAGCTGCTGGACCGGCTGGGCGTGCCGCGCGAGGCCTATGACGGCATCCTGACATCGGGCGACGCGACGCGGGCCGAGATGGAGCGGCGCGGCGCAACCGCGTTCCATCATATCGGGCCGGAGCGTGACCGCACGGTCTGGGCCGGCCTGCCGGCGCGCGAGGCGGCGCTGGAGGCGGCCGAGTTCATCCTGTGCACCGGCCTCTTCGACGACGAGCGCGAGACGCCCGACGACTATGCCGCCACGCTGAAGACGGCCCGCGGGCTGGAGCGGACGATGATCTGCGCCAATCCCGATATCCAGGTGCATCGCGGCGCGAAGCTGATCTGGTGCGCCGGGGCGCTGGCCGCCGAATACGAAAAGCTGGGCGGCCAGGTGATCTATTTCGGCAAGCCGCACCCGCCGGTCTACGACGCGGCGCTGGCGCGTCTGACGGCGATCAGGGGCGGCGCGACGGAGGCGACCCGCATCCTCGCCATCGGCGACGGCATGCGGACCGATATTCTGGGCGCGAACCGGATCGGCCTCGATTCGCTGTTCATCACCGCCGGCATCCACGGCGACCTGTTTGACGATGAGCCCGAGGACGCCGGCGTCGCGCAGATACTGGCTGCGCACGAATTGTTCGCGACCGTATTCCAGCCGCGTTTGAAGTGGTGAGCCTGTTTCGCTAGGGTCCGCGCCGTTTTGACATTGCGGATATCTGGAGCGGCGGCATGACCGTCTATGCGGACGACATCGAGATCGGGCAGTCGGCGTCGTATGCGCGCGCCGTGAGCGAGCGCGACATACAGCTTTTCGGCGAGGCGACCGGCGACATGAATCCGGTGCATTTCGACGAGGCCTATGCCGCGACCACGCCGTTCAAGACGCGCATCGCGCACGGCATGCTGACGGCGGGGTTTTTCTCCACCGTGCTGGGCACCAAGCTGCCCGGCGCAGGCTCGATCTATGTGTCGCAGACGCTTTCCTTCAAGGCCCCGGTGCGGATCGGCGACACCGTGGAGGCGACCTGCACGGTGACGGCGAAAGAAAAGCGCCGGGTGACGCTGGCCTGCGTGGCGAAGGTGGGCGACACGGTGGTCGCCGAGGGCGAGGCCATGCTGCTGGCCCCCGCCAAGCCCAGGGCGTGAACGGAACGCCAGCGTGATCGTCGTCCGCCATTTCGAGCATGTGCCTGAAAAGGCCCGCGGCGCGATCGTCGCCATCGGCAATTTCGACGGGGTGCATCGCGGCCATCAGGCGCTGATCGCGCAGGGGCTGGAGCTGGCCCGCGCGAAAGGCGCGCCGTTCGGCATTCTGGCTTTCGAGCCGCATCCGCAGGAGTTCTTCCGCAAGACCGGCGAGAAGTTCCGCCTGACCCCGTTCCGGCCCAAGGCCGAGATGCTGTGCCGGCTGGGCGTCGACGTGATGTTCGCGCTGCCGTTCAACGCGCGGCTGGCGGCGATGACCGGCGACCAGTTCATCGACGACGTGCTGGCGAAGGGGCTGGGCGTCAGCCATGTCATCACGGGCGACGATTTCCAGTTCGGCAAGGGCCGGGCGGGCGATGCGGCGCTGCTGAAGCGCGAGGGCGCGAAGCGGGGCTTCGAGGCCTCGGTCTTCGAGGTGGT
The DNA here is from genome assembly GCA_964493795.1 of uncultured Flavobacteriaceae bacterium. Taxonomy (GTDB): domain Bacteria; phylum Pseudomonadota; class Alphaproteobacteria; order Micropepsales; family Micropepsaceae; genus JADZAI01. The sequence continues at coordinate 1,000 of CAZBPO010000025.1, read as the reverse complement.
GATGGCCGACGACGCGCATAAAGTGTCGTCCACCGAGATCCGCAAGGCGCTGAAGGACGGCCGCCCGCGCGACGCCGCCGCCCTGTTGGGCCACCCGTGGACCGTCTCGGGCCATGTGCGCGGCGGCGACCGGCGCGGCCGCACGATCGGCTTTCCCACCGCCAATATCTCGCTGAAGGGCTATCTGGAGCCGGCGCTGGGCGTCTATGCGGTGAAGGTGACGGGGCTGGGCCAAGACTTCGCCGGGGTGGCGAATTTCGGCCGCCGCCCGACCTTCGACAAGCAGGACACGCTGCTGGAGGTGCATCTGTTCGATTTCGACGGCGATCTTTACGGCCGCACGCTGGATGTCGCCTTCATCGAGTTCATCCGCCCGGAGATGAAATTCGCCGGGCTGGACGCGCTGAAGGCGCAAATACAGGCCGATGGCGAGAAAGCGCGAGCGATTCTGGCGGGGTGACGGGCCGGACCGGCCGTCAAAACCGCTCGACTCCGGCGAATCCGCGCTGATAGAAGCCCCTATGACCACGGTCCGGCGGAGCCTGCGAATTACCGGCCCGGCAGCGCTCTGACGCGCGCCGGGACAACGCATCACGTCTCCGCCCCACTTCAAAGCTTAGGGAAGGCCCCAGATCAGGGCCGCGACACCCATGACCGACACGCCTGCCGCCAAACCCGAAAATAAGCCCAACGTCTATAAAGACAGCGTCTTCCTGCCCAAGCCCACCTTCCCGATGAAGGCCGGTCTGCCCAAGGCCGAGCCGGAATGGCTGAAACGCTGGAACGCCATCGACCTGTATGGGCGTCAGCGCAAGGCCGCCAAGGGCCGTCCGCAATTCATCTTCCATGACGGCCCGCCCTACGCCAACGGCGACATCCATATGGGCCATGCGGTCAACAAGACCCTGAAAGACGTCATCCTGCGCTTCCGGACGATGGAAGGATATCAGACCCCCTACGTCCCCGGCTGGGACTGCCATGGCCTGCCGATCGAACACAA
>CAZBPO010000024.1:17695-20096 GCA_964493795.1 uncultured Flavobacteriaceae bacterium | reverse complement strand
TGGCCCGCGCCGATATCGCCGGCGTCCACCCTGTCGTTGTTGAAGTCGGCGGTCTCCAGCATCCGCGTTTCGTAGCCGATCAGGCGGTACTCGGCGACGCAGGCGGGATTGAACTCGACCTGAAACTTCACGTCGCCTGCGATGGTGAACAACGTGCCCGACATTTCGTCGACCAGCACTTTGCGGGCTTCGTTCAGGTTGTCGATATAGGCGGCGTTGCCGTTGCCGGCCTGCGCCAGCGTCTGCATCATCGCGTCGTTGTAGTTGCCCCGGCCAAAGCCCAGAACGGTCAGCGTCACGCCGCTTTCACGCTTGCGGGCGACGAAATCCTCCAGCTGCTGCGGGCTTGTGATGCCGACATTGAAGTCGCCGTCGGTCGCCAGGATCACGCGGTTGACTCCGCCTTTGATCATATGCGCCTCGGCCAGCTCGTAGGCGCGGCGGATGCCTTCGCCGCCGGCCGTCGATCCGCCCGCCGACAGATTGTTGATCGCGGCGGTGATCTTCGCGGTCTGGTCGCCTCGTGTCGGCTCCAGAACGACGCCCGCATTGCCGGCATAGACGACGATCGAGATGCGATCCTGCGCCGTCATCTCCTTGGCCAGCATCGACAGCGATTTCTGCAGCAAGGGCAGCTTGTCGGGATCGTTCATCGAACCCGACACGTCCAGCAGCAGCACCAGGTTCACCGGCGGGCGCTCGCCCTGGGGCAGGCCATAGCCCTGGATGCCGATATGGACGATCTCGGTGTCGGCGTTCCAGGGCGTGGGATAGACCGCGACGGTCGGCTGGAACGGCTTGTCCCGCGTCGCGGGCACGGCATAGGCGTAGTCGAAATAGTTCACCATCTCCTCCACCCTGACGGCGTCAGAGGGGGGCAGGCGGCCGTCATTCAGGAACCGGCGCACCACCGAATAGCTGGCGGTGTCGACATCGGCCGAGAATGTCGAGACCGGGTCGGTCGCGGCGATCTTCACGGGGTTCGGCTTCGCGTCGCGATAGGTTTCGCGGTCCTCGCCGGCCGGCATCACGGTCGCTGCCGGCGCCGGCCCGGCGGGTTCGAGCTGCATCGGGGCCGGCATGGGCGCTGCGGCATAATCGGCTGAGACTTCAGCCTGCGCCCGCATGCGGCGTTCGTCGGACTTGGCTTCTTTTCTGTCGGCTACCGGCTTGGACGTTTCCATCCGGTTTGCGGCCGACTGGATCTGTTCGCAGGCCGCGAGGGCCGATACGCCCAGCAGCAACACCGGCAACAGCCGGCGGGTCAGGGTGGTTGAGGTCATGTGGGGCATCCCCGCGCGTGGTATCAGCCGAGGATACGACGCTCACCGGGGATTGAGCCGCCCGCGCGGCGGGCGCGTGGCGAAAAAGGGGCGGCCGCTATTCCAGCGTCAACCCGCGCGCCCGGAAGGCGCGCAGGGCGGCGTTGTAGGCGGCCCCGACCTCTTCCTTCTCGCGCTGGTTGGAGTCGATCTTCCTGATGATCGACCGCTTCTGCGCTTCCTTAAGCTCTTCCTTGGGGTCGTCCATCACCAGCACCAGGCAGGTCTGGAAAGCGTCGGAATCCTTGATGAATTTCAGAACCTGCGCCCGGGTGTCGCGCATTTCAGCCTGGGTCGCGGTGCGGCCGTCCGGCACGACCGGGCCGAACGGCTCCTGGCAACGCTCCGGACCGGCCAGCGCCGCCGGCGCGGCGAGAACAGCGATGATGGCGGCGGCGGCGAAGCGCATGACGGAACTCCTGCGGAAAGCGTCGCGGGCCTTATGGCGGCGCGATGCGGCGCGATCAAGGCGGCGGACATGCATGGTCGCGCCTGAACCTTGGTTGAACGCCGGAAACCCGCGTTTCCGTCGCCGTCAGACGATCGCCTGATAGGGCGGGGCGGGATCGTACTCCATGGCCTTCTGGGTCGTGCGGGCGAGGTCCGGCGACCAGATTTGCCCGGTCAGCCACAGCGCCATGTCGATGCCCGCCGATACGCCCGCCGAGGTCACGACATTGCCGTCGCGCACGAAGCGCATGTCGTCGCGCACCACGGCGTTCTCGCCGCGCTCGCGTAGTTGCGGAACATAGGCCCAGTGCGTGGTGACGGCCTTGCCCTTGGCCGGTCCGGCGGCCGTCAGCAGCAGCGAACCGGTGCACACGCTCGTCACCCAGGTCGCGGTGCGGGCTGCGGCGGCGATATAGTCCAGCATGGCCTGGTTGGTCGCCTCGCGCCGCGTCCCCATGCCGCCCGGCACAAGGATCACGTCCGCCTGCGGCGCATCGGCGAAGTCGTGATCGGCGATCACCCGCATGCCCTTGGCGCAGCGCACCGTGCCGCCCTTTTCCGACACGGTGAACACATGCGGCGCCGCCAGCGTCAGCTTCTGAAACTCGATCACGTTGCCGGCCATGGTG
>CAZBPO010000024.1:5237-17685 GCA_964493795.1 uncultured Flavobacteriaceae bacterium | reverse complement strand
TTCACGGGATCGGCCTCACGATGCGTTTGATGGACGCGGGATACTTGGCCAGCGACGCCGCCGGCCGGACGGGGCGGCGCTCCAGATTGCCCCCGCAATTGGGGCAATGGCCGCTCAGCCGCTCGCCGGCGCAGTCTGCGCAAAAGGTGCACTCGAACGAGCAGATCATCGCCGTACCGCTGTCCGGCGGCAGATCGCGGTCGCAGGCCTCGCAATTGGGTCTCAGTTCAAGCATGGCGGCCCTCCCGCGCCGTGGTCGCGAATCGCGCGCGATAGTCGGCCGGGCTGACGCCCAGCATCCGGTGAAAGGCGCGGCGCATCAGCTCCGCGCTCGAAAATCCACATTGCCGCGCCACCGCCTTGGCCGTGGCGCCCGGCGTCGCCAGCCTGCGCCGGGCGGCGTCGACCCGCGCGCGCTCCACATAGCTGGCCGGCGTCATGTCCATTTCGTCGCGAAAGGCGCGCAGCAGCGAGCGTTCCGACAGGCCCGCCGCCGCCGCAATGCTCTGTGCGCTCAGCTCGCGCGACAGATTGGCGGCGATGAATTTCACCGCCGCTTCGGTCTTCGCCCCGGCCTTCTGGCCCAGCAGTTCGGCGCTGAACTGCGACTGCCCGCCCGGGCGCATCATGTAGAGGACGTGCCGCCGCGCGACGCTCAGCGCCGCGTCCCGTCCCAGATCCGCCTCGATCAGCGCGATCGCCAGGTCCATTCCCGCCGTGATCCCGGCCGAGGTCCAGATATCGCCGTCGCGCACGAAAATGGCGTCGGCCTCCATCTTCACCTTGGGATAGGCGCGCGCGATGCCGGCCACCGCGTTCCAGTGCGAGGTCGCGCGCCGCCCGTCCAGCAGGCCGGCTTCCGCCAGTATCGCAGAGCCCGAGCACACCGAGGCCACGCGTCTGGCCGCGCCGGCCGCCCGCTTCACGAATTCGATCAGCGGCGGCGTCCGCAGCGCTTTCACCGTGCCGTTGCCGCCCGCCACCATGAAGGTGTGAATGCCGGTCAGTTCGCGGGCCGACACCTCGCCATAGGCCTTGTGCGCGACCAGTGCGATTCCCGCCGTGGTGGACAAGGGACCCGCGCGTTCGGCCACCAGCACGATCTCATAGGGCGGCGGCGCGGCCGGATCGATCTCGTTGGCGCTCGCCAGAATCTCCAGCGGCCCGGTCACATCCAGGATCTGGCAATCCTCGAAGGCCAGCATCATCACGCGGCGCGGGGCGGGGGATGTCATGTCCGAAACCTATGCCCGCCAGAGTTGGCGGGATCGCCAATCATCCCACGAATCCCGCCAAATCGGGTGCTGGAACGCGCCGCGGGTTCCGGCATTCTGCACTCATGACCAAAAAGCTCGCCGTCATCCTGATCGACCGCTTCGCAGACTGGGAGCACGGGCACGTAACCGCGCCGGTGCGCGATTTCTTCAGCGGCGAGGTGCGCTTTTTCACGCCCGGCGGCGGCGATGCGACCTCCGAGGGCGGCATGCGCGCCCGCGCTGATGGCGCGTTGGAAGACCTCACCCCGGCCGCTTTCGACGCCCTGGCGGTAATTGGCTCCGGCGTCTGGATGGGCGACAAACCGCCCGATATCTCGGCCCTCCTTCAGGCGGCCGATCGCGAGGGCAAGCTGGTCGGCGCGATCTGCGGCGCTACGCTGGCCGTCGCCCGCTCCGGCCTGCTCGATGACCGGCCGCACACCTCCAACAGCCTCAAGACGCTGCAAAGAGCGCCTGCCTATCGCGGGGCGGCGCAATATCGCGACGTGCCCCACGCGGTGCGTGCGGGCAATGTCATCACCGCCGCCGGCTTCGCGCCGCGCAGCTTCGGTTACGAAATGGTCGCCGCCCTCTACCCGGACGAAACGACGAATCTCGGCTACCTCAAGGAAGAACTGACCTCCGAAACCTTCGGCTAGGGCGCCGCCAGCGCGCAGGCGAGGCCGGGGATCGGCTCGCCTTTGTTGACCCGCGGCGTGCAGGCCAACAGCCCGCGCGTGTCGAACCCGGCCGCTTCCGCGAGGCGTCCGATATAGGCCTCGCCATGCGCCCAGCGCTTGGTCTCCTGCAGCGTGAAGTCGGACGTCTCGCTGCGCTCCACCGTGAACAGGAACAGCCCGCCCGGTTTCAGCACGCGGCGTACGCCTGCGAAAACCCGCGCGAGATCGCCGATATAGACGAACACATCCGCCGCGATCACCCGGCCGAATCCGGGCTTTGCGGTTTCCAGCCAACCCTCGATATCGGCGACGACAAGATGGTCATACAGCTCCGTCGCGCGCGCCTGTGCGATCATCTGCGGGCTGAGATCGATCCCGGTCAGCTTCGTCGCGAACGGCCGGAAGGCTGGGGCCGCCAGCCCGGTGCCACAGCCCAGATCCAGCGTCGGCGTCTTGCGCGGCTTGCCCGGCGACACCATCGCCATCAGCTCGGTCAGGATTTCCGGCGCGCGATAGGCCAGCGCCCCGCGCATCCGTGCGTCGTAGTCAGCCGAAAACTGGTCGAAGAGATGCCGCACATAGCCGGCGTCGGAACGCGCCTGCGCGCGCATATCCGCCAGCCGGGCGGCCAGCGCCCCGCCATCCACGCCCAACTCGACGGCGGCGCTCAGGTGGCCTTCGGCCCTGTCTGGCTCACCGGCCTCGGCCCAGGCCTCGGCCAGCGCCAGTTCGGCCGCGCCCAGGTCGGGGTTCAGCCGCAGCGCGCGCTGGTATTCGGCGATGGCGGCGGGCAGGGCCTCGTTGGCCGCCAGCGCCCGGCCGAACGCGACCGCGGCTTCGGGCCAGTTGCGGTTCAGCGCATTCACCTCGCGCAGCGTCTCCACAGCCTCGGCCGCATGGCCGGCGGAGAGCAGCGCCCGCCCCAGCGTCAGCTGGCCCAGCGGCCCCAGACGCCCGGCCGCCGCCAAAGGCGCAAGGGCCGCCACCGCGTCGGCGGGGCGGCCCTCATTCAGGGCGTCTTCGGCGGTGTCGACCGGGTTCTCCATCGCGGCGGGGCTTAAATCGCCCGGCGCGACGGCGCAACCGTCAGCCGCTCAGCGTGCACTTGCCGTTATTGATGGCGACGATCCCGCGCTCCTTCAGGCGGGCGCGGAACGAGACGACGTTTCCGTCCTTCCACACATCCACCAGCACCGTCTCGCCGGGGAACACCGGGGCCGAGAAACGCACATCATATCCGACGATCTTCGATGCGTCGTGGCCCAGCACATTGGTGATGATCGCCCGGCAGGTGGTGCCATAGGTGCACAGCCCGTGAATGATCGGTTTGGGGAACCCGGCCGCCTTGGCGATCTTGGGGTCGCGGTGCAGCGGATTGCGATCGCCCGACAGGGAATAAATGAACGCCTGGTCGTCCAGGATCGCCGCCTCGTAGGTGGCGTCGGGATTGCGCTCGGGAATCGTGTGCGGTTCGGGCGCGCCCGTCGAGGGCCCGCCGAAGCCGCCATCGCCCCGCGCGAAGGTCGAAGAGACCAGCGTGCACAGCGGTTCGTTGGTGTCCTTCAGGCGGATTTTCTTCTCGGTCACGATCACCGCGCCCTTGCCCGCACCCTTGTCGAACGCCCCGATCACCCGCTCGTCGCCGATGATGGTGGCGGCCGAGGGCAGCGGCCGGTGCAGCGTCACGCGCTGTTCGCCATGCACCACCATCAGATAGTTGATGCCGCTTTCCCGCAGCGCGCCGCCGCCCCACTGGATCACCGTCGCCATGGTCGGCACGGTCTTCAGATAGCTCGGATCGTTCACGCCCTCATAGACGAAGGGCAGCTCGTCCTCGTTCATCGGGTCGCGTCCGAAGCCGATGCCGAGCGCGTACAGCATCGTCTCCTTGTCGGAATAGGACGACTCCGTCCCTTCCGTCTTCAGCGACATGAGGTGATCGTAGCTGATGGCCATGTGCGTCTCTCCCGCCTGTGTCGTTATCGGCAGAGTGTGACGGCCTGCCCCAGCGTAACGCAAGGCCGTCTGATATAACGCCGTGCATGACCGAAATCCGCACCGCCAGGCTTGTGCTGCGCCGCGCGCGCGCCGAGGACCTGGACGCCATACACGCCATCCTGTCCGATCCCGGCGCGATGACCTACTGGTCCAGCCTGCCGCACGAAACGCTGGCGGAAACCCGCGATTGGCTCGCCGGGATGATCGCAGGCCATGAACTCTGCGACGACTTCATCATCGAGCTGGGCGGCCGCGTCGTCGGCAAGGCCGGCGCCTGGCGACGGCCCGAAATCGGCTACATCCTGCATCCGGACGTCTGGGGACAGGGCGTCGCGACCGAGGCGCTCACCGCCGTGATCGGCCACCTGTTCGCGTCGCACGGAGACCCCGCGCTGACCGCCGATGTCGATCCGCGCAACGTCGCCTCGATCCGCGTGTTGTCCAAGCTGGGCTTTCACGAAACCCGCCGCGCGACCCGCACATGGTTCATCGGCGGCCAGTGGCACGACAGCATCTATTACGCGCTGCGTCGTGACGATTGGGCGTCACGGTCATAGAAGGCTTGCCGCCGCTGAAGCGTCTATCAAGTGGCGGACTGTGCGGCGTCGCGCATAGACTTGGGAAAATTCTCTCGGAAACGCCATGCCCGACAGGAACTACAAGCTCCTCGCCGCCAAAGGCGGCGGCTCGATGATCGTCGAGGCCGCCTTCGCGTTGGCGAAGATACCTCTCGACGTCGAATATTTCTCCTGGACCGATCTCGGCCTGGAGCATGAAGAAATCCGCACCGTGAACCCGTTGCAGCAGGTCCCCAGCCTCGTCTGCCCCGATGGGCGCATCATGACGGAAAGCGCCGCTATCCTGCTGCATGTCGACGACATCGCGCCCGATACGGGTCTGGTCCCGCCCGCCGATCACGCCCGCCGGCGCGACTTCCTGCGCTTCCTGATGCTCATCAACACGGCCATCTATCCCAGCTTCACCTATGGCGACTCGCCGCAGAAATGGCTGAAAGGCGACGAGCAGGCCGGCAAGGTGCTGCGCACCACCACCGACGATCACCGAAAGTCGCTCTGGCGCTACATCGAAAGCTGGGCGGACGCGCCGTGGTTTCTCGGAGAAACCTTTTCGGCCATCGACCTGTATCTCTGGCCGATGACCTGGTGGCGGCCGGGCCGTGACTGGTTCAGGGCCGAAGCGCCCAAACTTCACGCCATCGCGCTGAAGGTCGAGGCGATCCCCCAGATCGCCGAGGTCCACGCCCGGCAGAACTAGGCGGCCGCAGGCCTCGGGCGCGCCACCGTCAGAGCCAGCGCCATCGCCGCGGTCGCCGCCGCCAGAGCGACCGTATAGAGCGGGTCGATCTGATAGAGCGCCGTGCCGGTCAGCGGGCCGATGACGAAGCCGACCGACATCGCCCCCTGTATCGCGCCGGCTGCGCGCCCCTGCGCTTCGGGCGCGCTGCCGAGCGAGGCGGCCGACATCAGCCCGGCCTGTGCAAGGCCATAGCCCGCGCCCAGCACCGCAGCCGCGGCGACCAGATGCCAGAACGCCGTGCCGAAGGCGAACAAGGCCAGCCCGGCCAATACCAGCGGATATCCGGTGGTCAGCAGGGGTTGCGGCGATGGCTTCAGCGCCGGAATGACCGCGCCCTGCACGATCACCATCGCTGCGGCCAGCGCCATGAAGCAATAGCCGGCGGCCTGTGCTGCGGCGCTCGCGTCGACCTGCAAGAAATCCTGCACGTAGAACGCGATGCTCTGCTGCATCGCCGAGACGCCGACGAAGCTCAGCGCCGCCAGCACCAGCAGCGGCGCGATCAGGCGCATGTCCAGCGTCGCGCCCGCCGTCGCCTCGGCGGCATGGCCGGGCGGCTCCTTCAGCGCCACGGCGACGAAAATGGCGGCGGCGAGTCCCAGCGCCGCGATCACGTAAAGCGGCGTCAGCACGCCGAAGCCGACCAGTCCCGCTGCGACCGCCGGCCCAAGGATCGAGCCGATGCCGAACGCGGCGCCCACCATGGCCACCGCCGCCGGACGCTCGGCCCTGGTCGAGACGTCGGCCATGTAGCCGACGCCCGCCGGCTGGATGCCTGCGCCCAGCGCCGCATAGGCGATACGCAGCGCCAGCATCGCGGCGAACGCCATGCTGGCGCTCAGCCAGCCGGCCAGCCCCGCCTCCATGGTCAGCGCGAAGGCCGTGCTGCTGATCGCGTAGCTGCTCAGCCCGAACACGATGGTCCGTTTACGCCCCCAGGCGTCGCAAATCCGGCCCCAGATCGGCGACGCCACGACGAACACGACCGCAGCGGAAGAGATGATGATGCCGATCGCCAGTTCGCTCAGGCCGATCGCACGCGCCACCGGACCTGCGATGGCGAACAGGGCGGTCTGCCCCATCGAGAACGTGACGAGCGCAGGGACAAGCACCGTCGGCGCGCGCCTGCGCAAAGCCGCGCGCGTCGCCGCGCTATCATCCGTCGAGCTGTCCATAGCGATCCCCCACGTGTTCCGGGTAGCACAGCATAGTTGCGACCGACTCGCAAATCTCGGCTGGCCGCTTGGGCGCGCCGCCGCGCTCATGCTACCGCTGCCGCGAAATCGATCCGGGGAGGCAAAACATGTCCGCAACGCCAGCCGGCGACCAGAACAGCTGGTCGACCGAATGCTTCGACGTCTCCATCCGCGACAATGTCGCGCATCTGGCGCTCAATCGCCCGTCGACCTTCAACACCATGACACCGGCGTTCTGGCGCGAACTGCCCGAGATCGTTCGTGACATCGACGACAATGCGCGCGCCCGCTGCATCGTGATCTCGTCGTCCGGCAAGCATTTCTGCGCCGGCATGGACCTCGCGGTGTTCGGCGGCGGCCAGACGCCGGGCGGCGGCGCGGGCGAACGTGGCCGCACCGCCGCCAATCTGCGCCGCGTCGTGCGCGACATGCAGGCGACGTTCGACTGTCTCGACGAGGCGCGCATGCCGGTCATCGCCGCCATACAGGGCGGCTGCATCGGCGGCGCGATCGACATGACCAGCGCCTGCGACATCCGCTACTGCTCGGCCGACGCCTTCTTCGTGATCCAGGAGATCAATATCGGCATGACCGCCGATGTCGGCACCTTCCCGCGCCTCTGCCATCTCATCCCGCAGGGCTGGGTGCGCGAGATGGCCTATACCGGCCGCCGCATCGACGCCCGCACCGCCCTTCGCATCGGTCTCGTCAACGAGGTGTTCGAGGATCACGAGGCGGTGGTGAACCACGCTTTGCTCACCGCGCGCGAGATCGCGTCCAAGACGCCGCTCTCGGTCTATGGCTCCAAGGTGATGATCAACTATGCCCGCGACCACTCGCTCGCCGATGGCCTGGACTACATCGCCACCTGGCAGGCCGGCATGTTCAACCCCGAGACCGACATGAAAGAGGCGCTGACCGCGCGCCTTGAAAAGCGCGAACCGCGCTTTGCGGATCTGCTGCCCGTCCGCAAGCCGCTCGGCGGATGAGCCTGACGCCGCGCCCGCCTGTCCGCGCCATAGACGGCCTGCGCGGCGTCGCCGCGCTGGGCATCGTCGTCTATCACATGCGGACGGCGCTCGCCCACGCGCCCGAACTCGCCTTCGCGGCGGGTGCGTTCGAGAAGTATTTCCTCCTTCTCGATCTCTTCTTCATCGTGTCGGGCTATGCCGTCGCCTCGGGCTATGGCGGCCGGTTCGAGGCGCGCCTGTCGGGGGCCGACTATCGCAGTTTCCTGTGGTCGCGCTTCGCCCGCATCTATCCGCTCTATCTTGTCATCCTGCTGGTTCTGGCCGCGCAGGAGACGATCTATCTCGTGCTCGGCCAGGCGGGCGTCACGATGCCGCCCTGGCAGCCCTGGGGACGTCCGGAGGCCGAGCCGGTCGGCTTCGTCGCGTCGTTGTTCATGGTGCAGAGCTGGGGCTTCACGCCCAAGCTCGTCTGGAACATCCCGGCCTGGTATGTCAGCGCGCTCGTCGCCGCCTATCTGGTCTTTCCGCTGATCGCGCGCGCCGCTGCGGGGCTCGGCCCGCGGCGCGCCGGTCTTGTTCTCGTCGGCGTCGCCGGCGCGGCCGCCATGGCGCTCCATATCGCTTATCAGGCCGAGGCATTCCCCGGGCCGAACGACTGGTCGCCGCTGCGCGCCATTCTGGAGTTCGCGCTCGGGTACGGCATCGCCCGCCTCGCGACCGGCCCTTCCTGGCGGCGACATCTTCAGCTCCCGCTGCTGGCCGCTGTCTTCTATGTGCTCCATGCGCCGCTGCGCGACGAGATATCGCTGGCGCTGCTGGCGCTGTTTTTCTGGTCGCTTCTCGACGATCGCGGCCTTGTCGCCGCGCCGTTGAAGTCGCGGCCGCTGGTCTGGCTCGGCGGCGTCTCCTACGCGATCTTCCTCATTCACCAGCCGATGCTGTCGTGGTTCGACGGCCTCAACAACACCGCCCTCTCCACAGAAATCCCACTGCTCTGGACCGAGTATTTCTCGTGGAATATCGCGCTCAGGCTGGTCCTCATCACGCTCGCCGGCTGGCTCGCTCACCGCTACATAGCCATGCCGTGGCAGCGTCGGCTCGACCCGCGCCCCGTGCTGCCGCCATCCGCGCGATAGGTCAGGCGGCGGCCTTCAATACCGACGGTAACCCGTTGCGTTCGATATGCGCGGCGACGGCGCGATAGCCGGCGGCGATCGCCGCGTCGAATTTCTTCCAGTGGGTCAGGCCGATCCCATCCAGCGGCGGGTCGATCACCAGATCGGCCTGCGCCCGCGCGATCCGGCGCTGCACTTCGTTGCCGACCGTCCCGGCCCGCATCAGGATGGCCGACAGACCGGGCGCGCCGCCCCTGCGCCGCCGCCGCCAGGCCGCCAGCCAGGTCTCGTCGCCAAGCTTCTCGTCGGCATAGGAAATGCCCGCCTCGCCGGTCACGTCGATGGCGACGATCGGACCGCGCGCCGCGCCCGCCATCACGTCGGCGGGCAGGTTGTTCATGATGCCGCCATCGGCGTGCAGGTGGCCGTCGATCACCACCGGCGGCAGCAGGCCGGGGATCGACACGCTGGCCTTCAGCGCCCGCCACAGCGGCCCGCTGCGATGCGCCACCGCCAGTCCGCTCGTCAGGTCCGACGTCATGCAGAAAAAGGGCAGCGGCATGTCCTCGATGCCGATCTCGCCGAAATGCCGCTGCAGCTCGCGTCCCACCTTGCCGCCGCGCAGCAGGGCGACGAAGGGCAGGGTATAATCGTTCAGAGGCCGGGCCTTGATGAAGGTCTCGCGCATCCGCGATTCCAGTTCCTCGTGGCTCCAGTCCATCGCGACGCCCGCCGCGATCACGCCGCCGATCGACGCGCCGCCGACGATGTCGGCGGTGATGCCGGCCTCGCGCAACGCCTTCACCGCGCCGATATGGGCATAGCCGCGCGCTCCACCGCCGGCCAGAACCAGCCCGATCGCGCGTCCGGTCATCAGCCGCGCCAGCCGCGCCACGTCGCCGCGTTGCGCCAGACGGATATTGTGCCGGCCCTCGGTTGCGGCCGGCAGCGCCGCGCTGGCGTTGGCTGCGCCGTGCAGCACGATCAGCTCGTATTTGCGTCCCGCCGCCGCGACTTCCTCGAAAGCGCGGCCATGCGCGGCCGAGGCGGCGCGGGTCAGCAGCATCACCCGGTCGGCCTGCCGCAGACAGTGCTGCGACCAGGGCGAGCCGGCCTCGTCGCCGATATAGATGACGATGTCGTTGCTGGATTCGGCGTTGTACTGCGCCTCGGCGCTCGCGCCTTTGTGGCGCACGTCGAACACCGCGATCTTCAGCCCCAGACCGCCCAGCGCTTCGGCCAGCGACGCCCCGAAGCCCAGCGCATCCGCGCCCGGCTCGAGCGGGATCATGGCGAACGTCTTGGGTCGCATCAAAGCGGCGGCGCGGGCCGTCGTGGCGCGCAGGCGGCGGATGATCAGCCGCGTCAGCGTCGTCATGATCCGCGGCTCGCGCGCCGTCAGCCGGGTGAAGGCGGCTTTCGACAGCCGCAGCAGCTCGCTGTCGCGCATTGCGACCAGCCGGGCGGAATGCGCATCGCCGGCGATCAGGCTCATCTCGCCCGCCGTTTCGCCGGCCGGCACCTGCGCCACCACGCGCTCCACGCCCTTGTCGTCGGCGACGTGCACGGCCAGCCGGCCGCTGACCACCAGGAAGACCGCCTCGTCGTTCTCGCCGTCGCGATCCAGGTCGGTGCCGCCGGGCAGGGCGAACCAGGTCGCCTCTGCGATCAGGCGCATCACGCAGGAATCGTCGCATTCCGCGAACAGCGGAAAGCCGCGCACGCGCTCGTAAAGGCCTGAGCTCTCGGCGGCGTCGCCTTCCATGGCCGAAAAGATTCGGCTGATCTGGGCGAGAGCGCCTGAAATCACCACGGCGCGCTCACCAGGCGGTCCAGCCGCCGTCGACCGCGATGTCCGCTCCGGTCACGAAGCGCGCGGCGTCCGAGGCCAGATACACGATCGTCCCGGCGATCTCGTCCGGCTGGCCGATCCGGCCCAGCATGGTCTTGTCCGCCAGCGCCCTGGCGAAGCCGGGCTTGGCGGCCTGGATCGAGGGGTTGGGGAACGGCCCCGGCAGCACGGCGTTCACACGGATCGCCTTCGGCCCCCAATGCGCCGCCATGTGCCGCGTCAGCTGCAGCAACCCGGCCTTCGCCGGCCCATAGGCCGGCGGCGAGTTCAGCCCGCTCTCTCCATAGATGCGCGGATCGGGGGCGACGCGTCCGTACATGGTCGCGATATTGACGACGCTGGCATGGCCGGCGGCGGCGGCGGCTGCCTCCAGCGCGGCCTTGGCCCCGCGCATCGCCTCGAAGGCGGCGGTCACGGTCGAGCGATAGGCGGTGTCGAACGCCTCCGGCGTCTGGCTTTCGATCCTGCCCGGCTCCACCGTCACGGCGTTGTTGACCAGCACGTCCAGCCGCGCCAGCCCGCCGAAATATTCGCGGCTGGCGGCGAAATCCATCATGTCGAAAGCGGCGGTGGACACATCGATCCCGGCCCCGGCGAAGTCCTGCTTCAACGCGGCCAGGCGGTCTTCGTTGCGGCCGTTGACGATGACATGCGCGCCATGCGCGGCGAGGGCGGCGACCATGGCGCGGCCAAGATGTCCGGCCCCGCCCGAAACGAAGGCGGTGCGGCCATCCAGCCTGAAAAGTCCGCCGGCGGCCGCTTCGCGCATCAATCCTCGTTTGAACGACTGGGCCACAAGGCCGGGTTCAGCAGCGCCTCGGGAAAGCGCGGCAGACGCGGTTCGATGTTCTCGATCTCGTCCTGCGTCATGGGCTCGCCGTCGAACAGCGCCAGATTGCGGTCCAGCTGCTCCTCGGTCTCCATGCCGATCACGATCCCGTCGATCCAGTCCTGCCCGCGTACATAGGCCAGGCACAGATCGGCGATGGAGAGGCGCTTGTAAAGCTGCGCCAGCGTGTCGAGCATATAGAGCGTGCCTTCGGCGTCGACGCCATGCACGCGCGGCCACACCATCGAGTCCTCGCAGGCGAGGATCCCCTGCAGATAGACCGAGCGCGCATGCACCGTCACGTCTTCGCGCGCGCGGGCGGCGTTCGGCACGCCGGTTTCGCGCCAGCGCTGGTCGATCAGGTTGAAGGGCAGCTGGATGTGGTTCACGGCCCGCATCGACAGCGCCTGAAAGGCTTCCTCGGGGTTCTGGACCGACACGCCCAGCCGGCCGATGACGCCGGCCTTCTGCAGGCGCACAAGCCGCGACCACACCGCGCCGTTATGCGAGGTCAGGTGCGCCGCGCGATGCAGCAGCAACGTGTCCAGGCTGGCCCGTTTTAGGCTCACCAGGCTGGCGTTCACGCTCGTCTCGACGGCGGCTTCCGCCTCCGCTTCGGTCGCGTTGGCGGCCAGCATGGCCAGCGGGTCCAGCTTGGTGATCATCGCCGGGCCTTCGGCGCCGCCGAAGGCCGCGCCGATGCGCTCCTCGGCCTCGCCATAGGCGCGCGCCGTGTCGAACTGGCGGATGCCGAAGCGGTGGGCCCGGCGCAGGATGCGGATCGCGCGCTCGACCGAGGGAAGGCCCGTGCGATTGGCCGCGCCGTACTGCGCGCCGATCTGAACAGTGCCGAGGACCAGTTTGGACACGTCGTTTCTCATGGCCGCGAGCATACGGATATCCGTTTGCGGCCCCGTTAATAGGAAGGCGGAAAATGGGTTTAATAAGGCTGAAGATCGCGGCGTATCGAGATGAATCGCTTCATCTGTATGAGCGATTCGTAACCGCTACTTGCCCGCCACTTTCCAGACCGAGGCGGCCTGGAAAACCGCCTCGCCGCCGACCGTGAAATCGCCGCGCGTGAAGATCATGGTGCGCGTCGCGCGCGTCACCACCGGCGTCACCTCGATCAGGTCGCCGGCCCGCGCGGCGCGCAGGAAGCTGGAGCTCTGGCTCACCGTCACGCACCAGGTGTCGGGCGGACAGGCGGTCCACGCGGTATAGCCCAGCACCG
>CAZBPO010000024.1:0-5227 GCA_964493795.1 uncultured Flavobacteriaceae bacterium | reverse complement strand
CCGTCGCCGCGCTCCAGCATGCCGGGCAGCACGGCCTTGATGGTGCGAATCTGCGCCTTGACGTTGAGGTTCCAGGCGAACTCTAGGTCGTCGTCGCTGGCTTCGAGGATGGTGCCGCCATGGACGACGCCGGCCGAATTGTCGTGCCGCGCATCGGTCGGCAGGGCGTAGCTCACGCTGCCGTCGGCGTTCCGCCGCCGGAACGACTGGAAGGCGTAGGCTTCGAACGGGTCGACCAGCGGCAGCGCCTCGTCATAGCCCTCGGGCATGACGATGTCGGTGACGGCCGGACGCTGAACCTTCAGTCCATGCGCCGTCGCGGGCAGCGCCGAGAGCCAGTCCCTGCTCATGCGCCGATGATCTTCCAGATGCCGGTCGCGGTCAGCAGCAGCTTGCCGCCCTGCGACAGGTCACCGGCCACGAACACAAGCGATCGGGTCCGCCGGGTGATCGCCGCGCGGCCCCAGACCGGTTCGCCCGCCACGCCGCCGGCCAGGAAGTCGGTGTTGAGCGTGACGGTCGAGGCGATCCGCCCATCCGTCTGCTCGTGCACGGTGAAGCCCAGCACGTTGTCGGCAACCGTCATCAGAAAGCCGCCATGCAACGCCCCGCCGCCGTTCAGGTGCTTGGCTTCCGGCAGGATGGCGAAGCGCTTTTCGTCGCCGGCCTGTTTGGCGGGATCGCGCAGCATCGCGCCGACATAGGCGTTGAAGCCGCCCATGCCGATGGGTTCAAGCGAGGTAAGTTCAGGATGCGATGTCATGTTGCGGCCAGTCATAAGCTGCGGCGCGCCCGCCGCCAAGCCGCGTTCACTCCCAGGGCCTGGGCCCGTAGTAAGAGTCGCCCTCGTTCCGGAAGGCGCGATCGGTATTGGTGTCGCGTGTCCCCAGCGCATCGGCTTCGTCCTGCGCCGTGCGGGGCGGGTTGATCCTGGCGATCGCCGCCAGCGTCTCGGCGTCGGGCGTCATCAGCACGGCGACGCCGGTGGGGTCATTGGGCGGCGTGCTCAGCAGCAATCCGTCGCAGGCCGGCTCCATCACGCGGCGCTCGGGGCTCAGCAACGAACAGGTCGCCCAGGAATAGCCAAGACCCGCATCGGCGATGTTGTTCTTGTCAGCGTTGCGCTTGAGATATTCGCGGATCGCGGCGGGATCGATCGGCTGCAAGCCGGCCGCGAGCGGCGAATCCGGCCGCGCCTCCAGTTCGGACGGGGCCGTATCGATCCGGCGCACCGGCGGCGGCAGCGCGTTGTCCGGGCGATCGGTGGCGATGTCTTCTTCCGACGGCGTCGGCGTCGCGGCGCGCACCAGCCGCGTCATCACCACTTCGACCGCCGGCCGGTCCTGCACGACGCGATCCGCCAGGTGCATGGGCCGCCAGTCCGGCCCCAGCAGCAACAGCGCGATCAGCAGCGCGTGGAACAGCACAGAGCCGACGAGCCATAGCGGCAGCTGCGGCCGCGCCGCGGCTCCGGCGCGGGTGTCTGTCCATTGCTGAAATGCGATCGCGTTCACGACGGGCTACCTGATGCCGCAATATGTCGGGAGTGAGGCCCCATTGTGGAAGCCCTGATTTCTGTCCCGGCCGGCGCGAATCAGAAACATGGGGATAACAACGTGGACAACGAAAAAGCCGGATTGACGCATTCCAGAAACGTGAGACGCTTCTCGCGAGGTTGATCGAAACCGGCTCGCGAAAGCGAGAGATTGGCGCGAAAAATCTTTGAGGTCCACGGTGGCGACGGCTACCGGCGGTGATGGCGAAAACGGCCCGCAAGGGTCCGAAGTATCCTTCGACGGCAAGACCTTCGGTGTGGAAGGCCGCAAGGCGGACACATCGGTCCATGGACCCGAAACGGTGGGCTAATACCGTTAAGAGGGCGCAAGCGGGGGCCGCAAGGCCGGCGCAGCGAGATCGGAGGCGCGACGTCTGGCCCCTACGATCGAGCTTCGGGATGGATGAACCGGCGACGGAACATCGGTCCAGCTTCAAGGCAAGTTCCGCAAGGGACGACGCGGCGAGGCAGTCCAGGTCGATCTGCGATCCCGGCGACGGGGCCGCTGACCGACGGAAGGCGGCGAAGAAGCTGAATAGGACAGAGGCATGGGGCCGCAAGGCGTCAGGTGCGAAGTCCGAGAGCAGTAGCGGATCGCCGAGGGGCGCACCTCGGCGATTTTGCTTTTTGGGCCATGGCGGCGTCTGCTGCTTGCATGGCCCGGCGCTTTCCGGCAGGAAGCCTCGTGGCCTCCCGCTCGATGCTCGTCCGTTCCATAGCCTTCGCGGCGGCAGGGTTCGCCCTTCTCGCGCTGGTTCTGCTTGGCACTTTCTGGATTTCCGGCCGGCAGCAGGCCGAAATGGCCATGGTCGAGCACACGCTCAGGGTCCAGAACCAGATCAACCACGTCTTCATCCGGCTGATCGCCGCGGAATCGTCCGATCGCGCGTTCCTGCTGCTGGAAGACCCGTCCTATCTTGCGCCCTATCAGGAGGCGCTCGAACAGATAAACGACGATCTCGCCACGCTCGCCATCATGGTCGCCGACAACCCGGCCCAGATCGAGGCGGTGGCGCGGCTTGAGCCGACGATCAGGGCGCGCTTCGAGCTGATGGCGCGCAAGATCGATCTCGTCCGCGCCGGCCGGCGTGACGAGGCGCTCGCCACGCTCAAGGCCGGCGAGTGGGTGCGGCTCGACGGCGAGATACAGGCTCTCGTGACCGCGATGAGCGCCGAGGAAGGGCGCCTGCTCACCGAACGCCGCACCAACGCGGCGGAGTCGGCGCGCCAGCTCCAGATCGCGCTCATGGCCGCGTTCGGGGTCATGGTGATCGTCGCGGTGCTGGCCTATCGCGACCAGCGTTTCCGCCTCAACCAGATCATGCTGGCGCGCGACGGCCTGGCCGACGCCAATTCGCGCCTGCATGCCGAGGCCGCCACGCGCGAGCGCGCCGAGGCTCAGGTGCGCCAGATGCAGAAGATGGAATCGGTCGGTCAGCTGACCGGCGGCATCGCGCACGACTTCAACAACATGCTGGCGATCATCATCGGCAGCCTCGATCTCGCCAAACGCCGTCTGAATACGGATCTGGCCAAGGTCGAAACCGGCATCGCCGCGGCCACCGACGCCGCCCAGCGCGCGGCCCAGCTCACCTCGCGTCTGCTCGCCTTCTCGCGCCAGCAACCGCTCGCGCCGGGCCCGGTGGACGCCAACAAGCTGGCCGGCGGCATGTCCGAACTGCTCCGCCGCACGCTGGGCGAACAGGTCGCGATCGAGACCGTGCTGGCCGGCGGGCTGTGGCGGGCCTATGCCGACGGGCCCCAGCTCGAGAACGCGCTTCTCAATCTGTGCGTCAATGCGCGCGACGCCATGCCCGAAGGCGGCAAGCTCACCATCGAAACCGCCAATACCTGGCTCGACGACGCCTATGCCGCGCAGCATGCCGATGTGGAGGCGGGGCAGTATGTCGCGATCTGCGTCACCGATACCGGCGTGGGCATGTCGCGCGAGACGATCGAACGCGCCTTCGACCCGTTCTATACGACCAAGGGCGTCGGCAAGGGCACCGGCCTCGGGCTCAGCCAGGTTTTCGGCTTCGTCAAGCAGTCCGGCGGCCATGTGAAGATCTATTCCGAGGTCGGCCAGGGCACGACGGTCAAGATGTATCTGCCGCGCTTCACCGGCGAGGCTGCGGCCGAAGAGGCGCCGCACCAGACCTATGTCGGCGGCGGCGACGAGATCGTTCTGGTGGTTGAGGACGACGCCGACGTCCGCTTGGTCAGCGTCGACGCGTTGCGCGGGCTCGGCTATACGGTGATCCACGCCGAGGACGGGCCAAGCGCGCTTGCGATGCTGGAAAAGCATCCCAAGGTCGATCTACTGTTCACCGATATCGTGATGCCCGGCATGTCCGGCCGGCAGCTCGCCGACCAGGCGACGGCCGATCGTCCCGAAATCAAGGTTCTCTACGCCACCGGCTATACCCGCAACGCCGTCGTCCATAACGGCATGCTCGACGCCGGCGTCGCCTTCCTGTCCAAGCCCTTCACGATCGACCAGCTCGCGGCGAAGGTGCGCCAGGTGCTCGACGGCGGCGGGGTCAACCGCAAGGTCTGAGGCGATGACAGGGCCGGAACTCTTCACGCCGCGCCTCGTCCTTCGCCCGCATGCGGCCTCCGATTTCGACGATCTGTTCGCCATGTGGTCAGATCCGGGCACCACGCGTCACATAGGCGGCGCACCCTCCACCCGCGGCCAGACATGGCAGCGTCTGTTGACCTTCGCCGGCGCCTGGCCGGTTCTCGGCTTCGGCTACTGGGCGGTGCGCGAGCGTCAGGGCGGGGCCTATGTCGGCGATGTGGGGTTCGCCGATTTCCACCGCGACACGGTTCCGGGCTTCGAGGGCGAGCCGGAAATGGGCTGGGCCATTGCACCCGCTATGCGCCGCAAGGGCTATGCGACCGAGGCGGTGAAGGCGGCGCTCGCCTGGGCCGATCAGGCCCTGCCGTACCCCCGCGTCGTCTGCATGATCGCGCCAGATAACGCGCCGTCGGTCGCCATCGCGCTCGCCGTAGGCTTCACGCCGTGGACCGAGACGGCGTTCAACAGCGCGCCGACCCGCTTGTTCCAACGCGCCAATCTGCGTTGAGCGCGCTGCGCCTGCTTCGGTCGCACTCGCGAATTCACCTTGTGTTATGATATAACATATCATATCCAGATCACACCCGCCATCTGGAGCTTCATTCATGCCGCATCGTCGCTTCGCCGCGCTGCTCGCCACCGTCGCTCTCGCGCCGCTGGCGCTCGCCCATTCAGACCTTCGCGCCGACGAGGAGGTGATCGTCACCGCGCCGCTGGAAGGAGCGCTGATCGAAAGCCTTCAGGGTGCCACCGCGCTCAATCGCGCCGCCATCGTGGAACGGCTCGCCAATACGCTGGGCGAGCTGCTGGCCGGCCTGCCTGGCGTCGCCTCCACCTGGTATGGGCCAGGCGCCTCGCGGCCGATCATCCGCGGCCTCGGCGATGATCGCATCCGCGTGCTGGAAAACGGCATCGGCACGATCGACGCGTCCTCGGCCAGCCCGGACCACGCGGTCGGTGCCGATCCGCTCGACGCCCGCCGCATCGAGGTGCTGCGCGGCGCGGCGGCGCTCGCCTATGGCGGCAATGCGGTCGGCGGCGTGGTGAACGTCATCGACGAGACCATCCCCACCCGCGCGCCCGAGCGCGGC
>CAZBPO010000023.1:11874-20113 GCA_964493795.1 uncultured Flavobacteriaceae bacterium | reverse complement strand
ATCGGGGCCGATCGCCGGCGGCGCGCCTTCGGCGGGCGCCGCACCTTCGGCGGGCGCGCCCGGCGTCGCGGCCGGATCGGCAGGCGGGGTGGCATCGGGAGCGGCCGGCGAATCGGCCACCGGCTCGGGCGGCGTCGCCGCGGGAGTCTGCGCAAAAGCCGCCGTCGCCGAAGCGAAGGTCAGGCTGAAGGCAAACGCGCCGGCCGCAAAACCGCGGGCGACACGCGAAGCGAAGCGCTCATCCGATGTCATAACCACCTTCGTATACCCCTTGTCGCGGCTCCATTGCCGCTTCTTGTTTACCGACGCCCACTGCGATCGCAGCGGACGCATTCTGAGATCTCAACCCTCGGAGGATAGCGCAGGCCAGGCGTTTCCCCGCAAGGCCGCCCCGGCGGTTCAAGCCGCCGGACGGAACGCCCAAAAATGTCGCGCGTCGCGATCACCGCTATCCGCGCGAAATGCCACACCACCCCGAGTTCAGCCGGCGCGCTTCTTAGCCGTAGCGTCACCTGCTAGCAACCCTATTGTAACCAAGATCACGCCGCACTGCACAAGAGCAAATTTCAACTTGCGCTCACGAAAGTCAGTCCATCAAAGCCCGCTTCCACCCCTGGCGGCAAGCGCGCCGACAGCGCCGCATAGTCAAGATCAATATGAAGATTGGTCAGGATGGCGCGGCGCGGTTTGACCCGCGCGATCCAGTCCAGCGTCTGCGCGACGTGCGAATGACTGGGATGAGGATCGTCGCGCAACGCATCGACGATCCAACATTCCACACCGGCCAGCGCCGCGAAGGCGGCCTCGTCCAGACCGGACACATCGCTTGAATAGGCGACCGGCCCGATCCGGAACCCCAGCGACCGGATCCGCCCATGCGTCTGCGCGAAAGGCACGACTTCGACCTGCCCTGCCCTGGCCTCCACGGTGAAGGGCGCCAACGGTTCGGCGATCGTGCGGGCGTCCAGAATGGGCGGATAGGCGCTGCCCGGCGGCGTCTCGAAGCAATAGCCGAAACGCGCCTTCAGCGCCCTCAGGGTCTCGTCATCGGCATAGACCGGCATGCGGCGATGCATTGCATATGCAATAGCTCGCAGGTCGTCGATGCCGTGGGTCTGGTCGGCGTGATCGTGGCTGTAGAGAACCGCATCGATCCGCGCGTCGCCGGCCGCCAGCATCTGCTCGCGCAGATCGGGGCTGGTATCGATCAGGATGTTCAGCGCG
This sequence comes from uncultured Flavobacteriaceae bacterium, assembly GCA_964493795.1. Taxonomy (GTDB): domain Bacteria; phylum Pseudomonadota; class Alphaproteobacteria; order Micropepsales; family Micropepsaceae; genus JADZAI01. The sequence continues at coordinate 18,889 of CAZBPO010000023.1, read as the reverse complement.
CCCGTCCGCACCAGCAAAGAACAGCGCGAGCGCCTGTTGCGCGGATTGGCAGGATCGCAAACGCCCCAGTCAGGCCCGTCCAGCCCCACGCGGGGCACCCCGGTCGACGACCCGCAGCCCAGAAGCCGCGCCTCAACCGGCATAGGGCTTCGTCTTTGCGAACAGCCGATGGAAATTCGCCGTCGTCGCCGCGACGAGCTCCTCCACCGGCAAACCGCGCAATTCCGCCAGCCGGGCGGCGGTGTGCGCCACATAGGCCGGCTCGTTCGTCTTGCCGCGATGCGGCGTCGGCGCGAGATACGGCGCATCGGTCTCGACGAGCACCCGCTCGATCGGCAGATCGCGCGCGATGGCCTGCAAGGCCTCGGTCTTCTTGAAGGTCAGGATGCCCGAGAACGAGATGTAGAAGCCCAGATCGATCGCAGCCTGCGCCAGCCGTGCGCCCGACGTGAAGCAATGCAGGACGCCGGTGAAGTCGCCCTTCGCCATTTCGTCCTTCAGCAACGCTTCGGTGTCTTCGTCGGCGTCGCGCGTATGCACGATCACCGGCAGGCCGGCGGTCCGCGCCGCCTCGATATGCGCCCGGAAATTCGCCTTCTGGGCCTCGCGCGGCGCGTGTTCATAGAAGTAATCCAGCCCGGTCTCGCCGAACGCGACCACTTTGGGGTGGCCCGCATGCCGCAACAGTTCCGAGGCCTGCACATCGGGCTCCGCCTCGGCCTCGTGCGGATGGATACCGACCGAGCAATAGATGCCGTCATGCGCTTCGGCCACCGCCCGCACGCCGTCGAACGCCGACAGCTTGGTGCCGATGGTCAGCATGACGCCGACCCCCGCCGCCCGCGCACGCGCGACGACCTCGTCCCGCTGACCGGCCAGCGCCGGAAAATCGAGATGGCAGTGACTATCGACCAATGACATGGGCCTGATCTAGGGGATCGCCGCCGGGGCGTCCACAGCGGCCATTGCGGGCGGCGGGCAACGCGCCCAGATAGAGGCCATGAAATTATCGGTTCTTGACCTCGCCCCGGTCGTGGAGGGCGCGACGCCCCGCGACGCCCTGCTGAACGCCCGCGATCTGGCCCGCCACGCCGAGCGCCTCGGCTATCACCGCTTCTGGATGGCCGAACATCACAACATGATCGGGATCGCCAGCGCGGCCACCTCGGTCGCGCTGGGCTTCGTCGCAGAGGGCACCGACACGATTCGCATCGGCGCTGGCGGCGTGATGCTGCCGAACCACTCTCCCATGGTGATCGCCGAACAGTTCGGAACGCTCGAATCTCTCTATCCCGGACGGATCGACCTGGGGCTCGGCCGCGCCCCGGGCACCGATCAGCGCACACTGCGCGCCCTGCGCCGCGGCCCCGACAGCGCCGACCAATTCCCCCGCGATGTTCAGGAGGTGCAGGCCTTCTTCGCCGAGGTCCAGCCGGGACAGCCGATTCAGGCGGTGCCGGGCGGCGGCCTGAACGTACCGCTCTGGATCCTCGGCTCCAGCACGTTCGGGGCTCAGCTCGCCGGCATTCTGGGACTGCCCTACGCGTTCGCCTCACATTTCGCGCCCGACATGCTGATGCAGGCGTTGGCGGCCTACAGACAACGTTTTGAAGCGTCGGCACAGCTCCAGACGCCCTATGCGATGGCCTGCGTGAACGTGATCTGCGCCGATACCGACGCCGAGGCCCGCTATCTCTTCACCTCGCTGCAACAAGCCTTCACGAACATGATGCGAAACACGCGAGGCAAGATGCAGCCGCCGATCGACGACATCGAAACCTACTGGTCCGGCGTCGAAAAGGCGCAGGCCCAGCACATGCTCACCTATTCCTTCGTCGGCTCCCCCGCGACGGTGACGCGCGAACTCCAGGAATTCGTGCGGGTCACCGGGATCGACGAACTGATGGTGACGGGCTCGATCTACGATCACCAGGCGCGGCTGCGCAGTTTCGAGCTTCTGGCGGGAATCGCGGACGCGCTTTAGCGCGCCAGGGCCGCGTAACGCTCAAGCAGGCGCAGCACGATGCTGCGCTTGTCGATATTGAGCGCGTCTTCGGCGCGGGCCAGATCGCCCGCCATCTTCCACGCATCCAGCGCCGCACGGTCGCCTTCCGCCGCCGAGGCGGCGAAACCGGCCTGAATGCGGTCGATGAACAAGCGGAAACGCGGCGCAGATGCCGCCATCGCCAGGTCGTTGGCCAGCGCATGGGCCGCGCCGACGTCGCGGCCACGACGGGCGACGATCGCCCGCAGGCTGGCATCCAGGCCGGGGCCGTCGAAGGCGGCCATCTCCAGCGCGCCGCCGACGCTGCCGGCCGACAGCCTCGCCAGCGCCGCGCGGTCCTCCACCTCGGGCGCGACCAGCGCCAGCGCCTCGGTCATATCGCCCTCGCTCAAAGGCGACATCGACAACATCCGGCAACGCGACCGGATCGTCGGCAGCAGCGCCCGCGGCCGGTGCGCGATGAGGATCAGCAGGCTGTCCGGCGGCGGCTCTTCCAGCGTCTTCAGCAGCGCGTTGGCGGCGTTCCGGTTCAGGTCGTCGGCGCTGTCCACGATGGCGATGCGGGTTCCCCCCTCGCCTGCATGGCGCGCATAGAACTCGCCCAGCCGCCGCACCTCGTCGACCGTCAGGTCGTTCTTGATCTTGCCGGTCTTGGGATCCGTCGGACGGCGCAGCGACAGCACGTCGGCCTGCGCCCCGGCCATCAGCCGGCGCACGGCCGGATGAAGCGGATCGCTGTCCAGCGTCGCCAGCGACGCGCGGCTGCGGCCCCGCTGAAGCAGCGCGCGGGCCAGACGCCAGGCCAGCGTCGCCTTTCCGATCCCTTTCTGGCCGCCGAAGATCCAGGCATGCGGCATCTGGCCGTTGATCGCCTTCAGCAGCGTTTCTTCCGCGCCCCGATGCCCGATCAGCCGCGCCGCCTCGCGCGGATGGGGCCAGCCCTCCAGCCGGTCGCTTTCGGGCAGGTCGGACATCAGACGCCCCGCCGATCCAGCGCGTCGAACACCCGCAGCCGGATCGCTTCGGCGACCGCCTCGACGTCCTTCGTCGCGTCGATCAGCACCGCGCTGTCTTTGCGGCGGGCCGCGATCTCCAGATAGGCGTCGCGCAGGCGCTGATGATAGGCCGCGCCCTTGGATTCAAACCGCGCATCGCCGCCGCGCGCGGCCGCACGCGCCAGACCGACTTCGGCCGGCAGGTCGAAGACCAGCGTGATGTCCGGTTCGTCGGTTCCCACCACGGCGGCGCGCAGCGCGGCCAGCGTTTCGGGCGGCACGCCGCCGCCCCCGCCCTGATAGGCTTCCGAGGAGTCGGCGAAGCGGTCTGAGATCACCACCGCCCCCCGCGCCAGCGCCGGCCGGATGGTCTGGTTCAGATGATCCTCGCGGGCCGCATACATCAGCAGCGCCTCCGTCAGCGGCGACCAGCGCGCCGCCGCGCCGGTCACCAGCAGGGCCCGTATCTCCTCAGCGCCGGCAGAACCGCCCGGCTCTCGCGTGACCACGACTTCGCGGCCCGTCGCGCGCAAGGCGTCCGCCAGCCGCCGCGCCTGCGTCGACTTGCCGGCTCCCTCGCCGCCCTCCAGCGCGATGAAGAAGCCGCGCGTCATGTCAGCTCTGGGGCTCGTCGTAACCGAAGATTTCCAGCGACACGGCGTTCAGGATACGGCCGATAATGCCGGTCTGTTCCACCTCTGCGGCCGTAACCAGCGGCACGGTCCGGGTCTCGTAGCCGGGGGCTTCGATGGTCAGCGTGCCGACCTCCTGCCCCGCCGCCAGCGGAGCCTTCAGCGGCGCGGTGTAGCTGTAGGAAACCTTCAGGCCCTGGCGGCCCTCAGGCGTAAAATACAGCCGCAGAGGCTGAGCGACGGTCAGCGGCACCGCCTCCTGCTCGCCGTTCCACACCTCCGCCGTGGCGACCGCATCGCCCGGCTTGAAGATGTCGTAACGGCGGAACTCCTTGAACGCCGCCTCCATGAAGCGCACCGACTCGGCGGCGCGTTCAGCCTCGGACTTCAGGCCGGTGACCACCATGATCATGCGCTGGTCGCCGCGCTGCTGCGTCCCGGTCAGGCAATAGCCCGCCTCGTTGGTGTGGCCGGTCTTCATGCCGTCGCCCGCCGGCGTCGCATAGAGCAGCGGGTTCCGGTTGCCCTGGCTGATGGTCGTCTGCGCGCCCTCGCCCGGACGCACGCCCGAGCCGGCGCTCCAGGCGAACTCCTTCTCGGCGTAATAATGGAAGTACTCGGGATAGGTCGCGATGATATGGCGCGTGACGATCGCAAGGTCCCGAGCCGACATGTAATGGTTCTCGGCCGGCCAGCCCGTGGTGTTCTGGAACAGCGAGTCCTTCATGCCCAGCTCGCGGGCGCGCGCGTTCATCAGCGCCACCATGCCTTCTTCGGAGCCTGCGATGCCCTCGGCGGCGACGATGCAGGCGTCGTTCCCGGACTGGACGATGATGCCGCGCAGAAGGTCTTCGACACGCACCTCGCTGCCCAGTTCGACGAACATCTTCGAGCCGCCCATGCGCCACGCCTTCTCCGAGACGCGGAACTTGGTGTCGAGCGTGATCTCGCCCGATTTCAGCTTCGAGAAGATGACGTCGGCCAGCACCAGCTTGGTCATCGAAGCTGGCGGAACGCGCTTGTCGGCATCCTTGTCGTAGAGGACCTCGCCGGTTTCATAGTCCATCAGGATCGCGGTCTTCGCGATCGTTTCGAACGCGGCCGCAGGCGCGACGAGGCCGAACGCCAGCGCCGCCAGGACGAACAGTCGGGTCAGCATGGGCAACTCCTACTCAACGACGATGGCGGCGCCCTTCTGGCCGTCCATCAGCACTTTCGAGAGAATCGCGTCGGCCTCGTCCACAGAGCGGATCGGCCCGACGCGCACGCGATAATACAGCTTTCCGTCGATCCGCTTGGTGGAAATCGCAAAGCGGGCGATCGGCCTCAATCGGGTGAGCAGGCGCTCGGCGTTCTCCCGCGCCAGGAACGCCCCTGCCTGCACATAGATGCCGCTCGCCGCCGCCACCTGGACTTCCGTCACCGTGCCGTCCGGCTCGTCGATCGGCGAGGCGACGGGCACCGGAACAGGCGCAGGCGGCCTGGCGACCGGCCCCACCGGAGCCGCCTCGCGAGCCCCCGGCGGCGGCGGCAACGCGCCGCTTTCGACAGAGCCTGACGGCGCCGCCCGGGCCACCGTGCCGCCGATCTCGGCATGATCGCCCTTCCCGGCGATCCGCCGGCCGGGACGGCCATCGGGCAGGTCGGCGATCCCCAGAAATTCGACCCGCACCCGCGCGACGCCCTGCGACTTGAAGCCCAGAAGCTCCGCGCCCAGCTCCGACATGTCGATGATGCGCCCCGGCTTGAACGGCCCTCGATCGTTCACGCGCGCGACGATCGACTTCCCGTTCTCCAGATTCGTGACCCGCACATTGGTCGGCATGGGCAGCGTCTTGTGCGCCGCGCTGATCTCGCGCGGATTGAAGATTTCGCCGTTCGCTGTCTTCCGCCCGGCGAATTCCTTGCCATACCACGAGGCGATTCCCGTCTCGTCGTAGAGGGGGTCTTCCTGCGGGTAGTACCAGACCCCCGCGACCTCATACGGCTTTCCGACCTTGTAGCTGCCGCCCGCGCCGCTGGGCACGGGCCCGTCGCTGACGGCGCGCGACGATCCGCAGGCCGCCGCCAGCGCCGAAAAGGCGACGATCGCCAGGAGACGTGAAAATGCGCCGGCTTTCCGGCGCGCGGGAATCACAACGGTCATGCGGATCGAAACTAGGGAAGGCCCGCCCGATGCCGCAAGGCGGCGCATTGCCCGCGCCCTACCGGATTTCGTCGAGCAGATCCGGCAATTCGCCCAGATTCTGGATTTTCCGGAACCGCGCCGCCCCTTCGGGCTCCTCCGCGTGCTCCAGCACCCAGGTCAGCGGGTGCGGCACGAACACCCCCCACGATCCCGCCGCCAGCGCGGGGATCACGTCGGACTTCAGCGAATTGCCCACCATCATCGCCCGTGACGCGCCGTCGCCATAGCGCTCGAAGACCTTCTGGTAGGTCACCTCAGACTTGTCGCTGACGATCTCGACCCCGTCGAACAGCTCGCCCAGGCCCGAAGCCGCCAGCTTGCGCTCCTGGTCGAACAGATCGCCCTTGGTGATCACCACCATGCGATAGCGGCCGCGCAGCCGTTCCAGCGTCTCGCGCACATGCGGCAGGGTATCCACAGGATGACGCAGCATCTCGCGCCCCGACGCCAGCAGCTCGCTGATCACCGACGCCGGCACCCTGCCCTCGGTCAGCTCGATCGCCGTCTCCACCATCGACAGCACGAAGCCTTTGATGCCGAAGCCGTAGAAGGCGAGATTGCGCTTCTCGGCGTCCAGCAGGCGGCCCTCGATGTCGATGTCCGGCGCATGCGGCCGCAGCAATTCCGCGAACCGCGCTTCCGTCAGGCGGAAGAACTGCTCGTTCTGCCAGAGCGTGTCGTCGGCGTCGAAGCCGATTGTCGTCAGGGGTGCGGCCATTTCAGGCGGTGTCTGGCTTGGAGCGCGGCGGAATTCAAGGCACATAGCCGCCATGACAGCCATCGCCCGCCAGCTCGCCCGCCTCATCGCCGCCAAACCCGTCTCGCACGACGACCTCGAGGCGGCGGCCCTGTTGACCCTTGACGCCATCGCCAACGCGGTCGCCGGCGTCAACTCCGCCCCGGGCGCGATCCTGCTCAGTGCGCACGCCGGCGGAACCCCGTTCGGCCGGGCCTTTCTGATCGGCGCGCTCACCCACATCCATGAAACCGACGACCTCCACCGGGCGTCTGTGGTGCATCCTGGCTGCGTCGTCGTGCCTGCCGCCTGGGCTCTGGCCGAGCGGCTGGGGGCCGACGGTCCCACCGCATTGAAAGCCGTTATCTGGGGCTTCGAGGCCGCCTGCCGCGTCGGGGCCAGCGTCGGGCCCGCCCATTACCGCATCTGGCACAACACCGCGACCTGTGGACCGTTCGG
>CAZBPO010000023.1:2990-11864 GCA_964493795.1 uncultured Flavobacteriaceae bacterium | reverse complement strand
GAATTCATGACCTCCAGCGCCATGTCCAAGCACCTCCACGCCGGCCGCGCCGCCGAGGCCGGACAGCTCGCGGCGGAACTGGCGGCCCAGGGCTTCACCGGCCCGGAAACGATCCTCGAGGGCGGCAAAGGCTTCTATGCCGGCCTCTGCCCCGACCCGCGCCCCGAAGCCGTCACCGCCGCGCCGGATGCGCCATGGGCCGTGCACGAGACCTCCATCAAGCCCTGGCCCTGCTGCCGCCATACCCACCCTGCCATCGACGCGGCGCTGGAGCTGTCGCCCAAAATAGGCAACCGCGCCGTCGCCGGGGTGCTGGTGGAAACCTATGGCGCGGCGATCGACGTCTGCGACCGCGTCACGCCCGAAACCGAATACCAAGCGAAGTTCTCGTTGCAGCACACCGTGGCGGCGGCGCTGGGCGACGGCCAGGTCGGATTCGCCTCGTTCGACGCGGCGGCACGCGAGCGCCTGCGCGCGCAGGCGTCGCTGGTCTCGCTCACCCGCGCCGAGCCCTACCTGTCAGACTACCCCGCGCGCTGGGGCACCGGCGTCACCGTGACGCTCGACGACGGCGAGGTGCTGTCCGCGACCCGGCGCGACGCCAAAGGCGATCCGGCCGCGCCGCTGTCGCGCGCCGACATGATCGCCAAGGCCGATATGCTGATGCGGCTGGGCGGACTGGCCGAGCCCCAACCGCTGATCGACGCCATCCTCGCCATGCCGAACGCCGGAGCGCCCCTGCCCGCGCTGATCCTCGGCCCGGCCCGGGTCTAACCTGCGCAACGGCGCAAGCCGCTCTGGACGCCCTGCGAACGCGCTGCTAATCGGGCGCCGGATCAGATCCAGCGGGATGGGTGGCCGAGTGGTTTAAGGCACCGGTCTTGAAAACCGGCGTGGGTTCATCCCCACCGTGAGTTCGAATCTCACCCCATCCGCCAACCGTTCCTGACCATCTTCGCGCCGCCGGGCCGCAGCGGGAATTGTGCGACACCACCCGGAAATGGAAACGGCCGGCGCAGGGCCGGCCGTCACCGTCAAATCGGTCGGAGGCTTAGGCCTTGCAGGCTTCCATCATGGGCTCGACCTTGGGCATCGCCTCTTCCATCGCCTTCTGGAACTCTTCTTCCGTCATGCCCGCTTCCTCGAGCGCCGCCTTGGTGCGCGCTTCGACCTGTTCGATCGTGTCGTCCTCGCCGCCGTCAACCATGGCCAGATAGACTTTCAGGATCTTCGCGTCGATGTTCTCGACAAGCGCCTTCACCTGGCATTCGCAGGTCGAAGGGTCGGGCTCGTTCTCGGTGCACAGTTTCATCAGCTGGTCGCGCTGCGCATCGGCAAGCGCCGGGGCGGCCAACGCGAACGGCAGAGCGGCCACGAACGCGGCCTTGATGATCATAAGACGCATGGCTCATTTCCCTCGTTGAGATACGGTCGGACGACAGCCCCGCGTCACCCGATACCGGCCGGCGCGCATCCTGCGCGTCCTACCTTGGCCACTTTTGATACCAGCCCGCCGTTTCAGCGTCGAGGCCGTGCAGGGTGCGGCCGGCCGCCGCCCCACAAAGAATGGCCGGGCGCCGTGGCCCGGCCATTCCACAAGACGTCCTGGTGAGGATGGCTATGCGCTGCAGGCGTCCAGCATAGGCATGATCCTCAACGCCGCCTCTTCCATCCCGCGTCATGTGTCGCCAGACCGCCCCGCCCTGCGCGGCTCCGCATCGAACGCGCTGGTTGACAGCCCGACGCTTCAGCGACCATTCGCAGCCGCTGCCCCCCGAGCGGGTCGTCGTCAGCCCTCTAGCCGCACGAAGCCCGGACGATCTTGCCGGTCGCAGGGTCTGTTTCGATCGTCACCCGGTCCTCGCGATAGTCCATCGTGACCGGCTGCCCCGGCGCGACCTGGCGAACAAGCGTCGCGCCCGTCATCTGCATCGCTTGCTGATCGCTCAGCCGCTCCATGCCCGCCAGCGCTTCCGCAGCGTCCGGGCGGCATGCGCCGCCGGCGGCGCTGTTTCCTCCGCCGGTCTTACATCCGGCCAGCGTCACGACGCCGGCCGACAGCGTCACCGCAACGAGCACGTTCATTCTCATCTCGCCAGTCCCTCCGTCATCGGTTGAGTGCGACCGTTTCCTACGGCCGGTTCGACAGCTGGTCGTCGATCCATGCGTCGATACGCCTTTCCAGTATCGCCAGCGGCATCGCGCCCGAAAGCAGGACGGCGTCATGAAAGCGCCGGACGTCGAATGACGCGCCCAGCCGACCGGCGGCGCGTTCCCGCAGCGCCTTCAGCTTCAGCTCGCCGATCTTGTAGGCCAGCGCCTGCCCCGGCCAGGCGATATAGCGTTCAAGCTCGGTCTGGATATTGTGTTCCGACAGGGCCGAGTTCTCGGCGAAGCACTTGCGTGCTTCCTCGATATCCCAACCCTTCCAGTGAATGCCGGTATCGGCGACCAGCCGGCAGGCGCGCCACATCTCGTAGGAAAGCCGCCCGAACTTTTCATAGGGCGTGCGGTAGATGCCCATCTCCTCGCCGAGATACTCGGCATAGAGCCCCCATCCTTCGACATAGGCCGTCGCGCCGGCACTCCGCCGGAAATAGCGCAGCGCCTTCAACTCCTGCGATAACGCGATCTGCAGGTGATGGCCGGGTACGGCCTCGTGCAGCGTCAGCGCCGGCAGCTCATAGAGCGGCCGCTGGTCCAGCCGTCCGGTATTCACGATATAGCCGCCCGCGACGCCCAGTTCGGGCGAGCCCGGGAAATAGCGCCCGGTCGTATAGCCTTCCTCCTGATCCTGCGGCACCGGCCGCACGCCGTAAGGCAGGCGCGGCATCGTCAGGAACAACCCCGGCAGCTTGTCGTCGGCGCGCTTGGCGATCTCCGACGCTTTCTCCAGCAGTTCCTCGCGCGACGTTGCATAGAACTGGGCGTCGCTGCGCAGGAAAGCCAAGAACTCGGGGAAGCTGCCCGAAAACCCCGTCTCGCGCATGACCTAGTCCATCAGGCCGCGGATGCGCGCGACCTCGGACAGCCCAAGCGCATGAATCTCGTCCGGCGTCATCGTCGTGGTCGTGTGATGACGCGCCAGCGCGACGTAATAGTCCTTGCCGCCCGGAACCGACGATATCCCGATATCCGGCCGCGCTTTGGGCAGGTATTCCGTTTCAAGGAACGTCACGAAGGCCTGCCGCCGGGCCGCGATCTCCCCCGTCACCAGACTTTCCGCCTTGGCCTTGATCGCGGCGACGGATTCCGGGTCCAGCGCCGAAGGCAGCGTGGCGAACGGCGCCAGCAACGGGTCTTCGGCGGGCGGAACCGCCGCCTGACGCTTCGCCACGGCGATCACGCGCTCCACCACCAACCGGGGCTGGGTCCACCCGGTTTCGATGCCACGCCGGGCATTGGCGATGTTCTGGTCGTAATAGCCCGGCATCGCCTTCAGCCGGCTCAGCCAGGCCTCGGCATCCGCCACGCTGCGGATTCGCGTCGACTGCCCCAGATAGTCGCCGAGCGCATGAAAACCGAAATCGTTGCTGAACGGCATGCGGCCGCCGTCGAAAGCTGCCATGGCCAGGGCGTCTTCGATCGCCGCCGCCAGAAAGTCGCGGTCAAAGGCGTCTTCAGCCGACAAAGCAGCCGCCGGAATAGCCTCCACCCGCGCCTTGAACGCGGTCAGCGCCGCCGACACGCGCGCGTCCGCCTCCGTGCTGGCGTCGGGCAAGCGCCCCAGCGCTTCCTCGTCGCCCTCGCCGCCGGCCCCGATCGGGTCTTCCGTACGCAGCCACGCGTCATAGTCGTCGGCGAGTTCGGTGAAGGCCGCCGTCTCAGCCTCGCCCGCCGCAACCGGCTGGGCCAGAACGAGCACAACGGTGATCGAAGCCAGCAGGGTCGAACGGATCACGGCTATCCTCGCGGCGCAGTTATGCAAGCCGCCGATACTGGTCGGATTTCACCCTACAGGCCAGCGCACCGCCTCGGCTTGCAAGATTGTCACCTCCTACGCACTTTGAGCGCGTCGTCGAGACTAAAGCCGCAGGGGGAGGACATCATGACAACACGCGATCCGAAAAAGGCTTCCGCCGCGCCGCACTGGCCGCAGGGGCCAAAGCCGCCCGAGGGCGCGCCGAACATCGTGGTGATCCTGTTCGACGATGTCGGCTTCTCCGATTTCGGCTGCTACGGTTCGCCCATCGCCACCCCGAACATCGACGCCATCGCGGCTCAGGGCCTGCGCTATACCGGCTTCCACACCACGGCGATGTGCTCGACAACCCGCGCGGCCCTGCTGACCGGGCGCAACCACCATTCGGTCGGCGTCGGCTGCCTCGCCAATTTCGACAGCGGCTATCCGGGGTATCGCGGCAAAATCGCGCGCGAGGCCGGAACCCTGGCCGAAATGCTGCGCCCGCATGGCTATCGCAACTACATGGTCGGCAAGTGGCACGTCACGCCGGTGGTCGAAACCGGCCCCGCCGGCCCCGTCGACGGCTGGCCGCTGGGGCGCGGCTTCGACCGCTATTACGGCTTCATGGACGCCGAAACCGACCAGTACGCGCCCGAACTGGTCCGCGACAACACGCCCATCACGCCGCCGGGCACGTATGAGACGGGCTATCATCTCACCGACGATCTCACGCGCGAGGCGATCCGTTATCTCGCCGACCATCACGCCGCCAAGCCCGACGCGCCGTTCCTGCTGTGGCTGGCGTTCGGCGCGTGCCACGCCCCCCATCAGGCGCCGCGCGAGACCATCCTGAAATACGATCCGGTCTTTCAGGACGGCTGGGACGCAGAGCGCGAGCGGCGTCTCGCCCGCCAGATCGAAATGGGGATCGTGCCGCAGGGCACCCGCCTCCCCCCCTCCAATGACTGGGTCCAGCCCTGGGCCGGTCTCGGCCCCGACGAAAAGCGCCTGTTTACGCGCCTGCAATCGGCCTTCGCCGGCATGCTCGAGCATACCGACGCCGCGATCGGGCGCCTCACGGCCTTTCTCAGGACCGCAGGTTACGACGAAAACACCATCGTCCTCGTGCTCTCCGACAACGGCGCCAGCCAGGAAGGCGGCGCCTTCGGCTTCGTCAACGCCATGGGCCCCTATAACTGGCGGCAGGAAACGATGGAGGAAAAGCTAGCCCGGATCGACGATATCGGCGCGCCGGACACGCACTCCAACTTCCCGCTCGGCTGGGCGATGGCCTCCAATACGCCCCTCAAACGCTACAAGCAGAACACCCATGGCGGCGGCATACGCGATCCGCTGGTCGTCGCATGGCCGCGCGGCATCGCCGCCAAGGGCGAAATGCGCCACCAGTTCTGCCACGCCAGCGACTTCGCCCCGACCCTGCTCGAGATCGTCGGCGTCCAGCCGCCGTCCGAGATCGCGGGCATCACGCAGATGCCGCTTGAGGGCGTCAGCTTCGCGGCGTCCCTGTCGAACCCCGCAGCGCCTTCAAAATCAACGCCCCAATATTTCGAAATGTTCGGCCATCGCGGCATCGTCCACGACGGCTGGAAGGCCGTGGCGTTCCATCCGCCCGGAACCGACTACCAGAACGACAAATGGGAGCTTTATCACCTCGCCCGGGACTTCAACGAGACCACCGATCTCGCCGCTGCGGAACCCCGGAAACTGGCCGAACTGATCGACCTTTGGTGGCGCGAGGCGGAGGCGCATCAGGTCCTGCCGCTGGATGACCGCTTCGGCGAACGCTTCGCCGAAAACGCCGCACGCAACCTTGGCGACCGCCGGGTATTCACATTCCACGCCGGCATGGGCCACCTACCGACCGATGTCTGCCCCGACCTGCGCAGCCGCTCCTACACGATCGAGGCCGACGTCACGGTGCCGGAAGACGCCAACGGGGTCCTGATCGCCCACGGCGACGCCACCTGCGGCTACGCGCTCTACCTCAAGGACGGGGTCCTGCATCACGACGTCAATGTCGGCCAGCACCAGATCCTGTCCTCGCCCGGAAAAGTTCCGCCCGGCGAACGCAAGCTCGCATTCCGCGCCCAGCGCAGCGGCCCGAACCTCGGCGACCGCATTATCGGCACCTTGCTGATCGACGGCGAAGAGGTCGCCAGGGCCGCCTTCGCCTACGGCTTCGTGAACTTCGTCTCGTGGTCCGGTCTGGACATCGGCATGAATCGCAGCAGCCCGGTTTCGCACTACGCCGCGCCCTTCCCGTTCAACGGCGCACTGCGCAAGGTCACGGTCACCATCGAGCCGGACCAGGTCATGGACGCCGAGGACGCCGCACGGGTCGCCCTGGCGCGCGAGTAGCGTTCTCGCCGGATTGTGATGCGGAAACGTGGACTTGGGCCTGCGTATCGGGAAAGCTGCGCCCAACTCAACGCTACGGCTGGGGCCGCTTTCATGACGAAACTATTCACGACCGTGTCCGCGATCGTTCTCATCGGCGCGGGCGTCGCGCTCGCCGTTCAACCTTTCGGCACGGCCAGCGCGCCGGTCGCCGCTGCGCAGGAAGCGGCGGCCACCGTCGCTCAGTCGGAAGACAGCGCGCGCCGCACCGTCGGCAATCTGGTGATCGAGGGCGTGCCTGACATTCCTGCTGAGTTGAACGAACAGCTGCTGAACTATCAGAACGCACGCGCCGCCGGGTTCTCGGGCTGGACGCCGCAGGGCGGGATGTTGGTGGCGACCCGTTTCGGCGAAACCGCACAGGTCCACCGGGTCGATGCGCCGCTTGGCATGCGCCGTCAGCTGACCTTCTACGCAGAGCCGGTCGGCGGCGGGTTCTACCCGCGCACCGCCGACGCCAAAGGCTTCCTGTTCGCCCGCGATACAGGTGGCGACGAGAACTTTCAGCTCTATCTCCACGACGACGCCACCGGAGACGTGACCCGGATCAGCGTGCCCGGCACGCGCAACACCGGCGCGACGTGGTCGCGCGACGGCAAGCAGGTCGCCTGGACGGTATCGAGCCAGGCGAGTCCGGCTTACGAAATCTGGGTCGCCGACGTCGCGAACCCTGAGGGCCGGCGCAAGGTGTTCGAGAAGGCCGACGGTACGGGCTGGGGCGCGGCGGACTGGTCGCCGGACGGAACGAAACTGCTGCTCACGCAGTATGTCTCGGTGTCCGAGGGGCACATCTTCGAACTCGACATCGCGTCGGGATCGCTGACCGAGCTGAACAAAAAAGACAACGAGAAGGTCGCGTATGGCGGCGCGGGCTACGCTCCCGATGGCCTGTCGGTGATCTATTCATCCAGCGAAGACGGCGAGTTCCAGACCCTGACGCGATACGCGCTGGCGGATGGAGCCAAGACGCCGATCTCCGCAGACATTCCCTGGGACGTCGAAGCGAGCGACATCTCTCCCGATGGTTCGTTGATCGCCTTTGCGGTCAACGCCAATGGCGCATCGGAGGTCCATATTCGTCGCCTGTCGGACAACGGCGCCGTCGCGGCGCCGCAGCTTCCGCCCGGCGAAGTCGGGCAACTGACGTTTTCGCCTGACGGCTCGAAACTCGGCTTTGGCTTCGCTTCGGCCAAATCGGCCGGCGATGCATGGTCGTTCGATCTGGCCTCTGGCGAAATAACCCGGTGGACTGAAAGCGAACTCGGCGGCCTGAACGCCGACACCTTCGTCGATCCGCAGCTCTTCACCTACAAAAGCTTCGACGACCGCGAAATCCCCGCCTTCATCTACAAGCCCAGGACCTCAGGGCCCTTTCCGGTCGTGATCAACATCCATGGCGGCCCCGAAGCTCAGTCCCGGGCCAGCTTCGTGCCGATCTTCCAGTACTGGGTGAACCAGCTCGGCATCGCCGTCGTCGTGCCGAACGTTCGCGGCTCGTCAGGATACGGCAAGTCGTATCTGGAGCTCGACAACGGCTACAAGCGCAAGGACAGCGTCAAGGATATCGGCGCGCTGCTCGACTGGATCGCCGCCCAGCCCGACCTGAACAAGGACAAGGTCATGGTCTATGGCGGCTCGTATGGCGGTTACATGGTCAACGCCGCGCTGGTCGACTATTCCGACCGTCTGGCCGGCGGCGTCTCCATCGTCGGCATCTCAAGCTTCGTGACTTTCCTCGAGAACACGTCGGGCTACCGACAGGACCTGCGGCGCGTCGAGTATGGCGACGAGCGTGACCCCGACATGCGGAAGTTCCAGGAGGAGATCGCTCCCCTGAACAACGCCTCCAAGATCGGCGCGCCGATCTTCATCATCCATGGCGCGAACGATCCGCGCGTGCCGGTCACCGAGGCCGACCAGTTGTTCGCCGCAGTGAAAGCCAACGGGCAGAACCCGTGGTGGCTGGTCGCGCTCGATGAAGGCCACGGCTTCCGCAAGAAAACGAACCGCGACTACATGAACGCCGCTGTCGCGCTGTTCTTCAAGGACCGTCTGCTGGGTGGCGGCCAGAGCAACTGACGCCCAGCGCCGGCGATCGCTGAAAGGGCCGCGCTGCGAAGCGCGGCCCTTTTGCTTCAGGCCGCTTCCTGCAGATCGCCGATCACCACCGACGTCATGGAAAGCGCCGCGAACACATCGTCGTTGAAGAAGGCGACCTTATCGTCAGCGCGGCGCAGGGCCAGGACATAGAGAAGCGGCAGGTAGTGCTCCGCCGAGTTGATCGAAGCGACCGCCTCCGGCCCCAGCGCCTCGTAGTCGGCGAGCGCCGCCGCGTCGCCCGACACGATCAGCGCCTTGGCCTTCTCGTTGAACGAGATCGCCCAGGGCTCGGCGGCCGGCTTGCGGAAATCCACCCTCAGATTATGGACGATATCGCCGCTTCCGATCACCAGCACGCCCTCGTCGCGCAACGGCATCAGCGATCGCGCCAGCTCCAGATGCTGCTGCGGCGTCAGCGACCGGTCGAGACTGAGCTGCACTACCGGCACGTC
>CAZBPO010000023.1:0-2980 GCA_964493795.1 uncultured Flavobacteriaceae bacterium | reverse complement strand
ATGTATCTCGTTTCCGCCAACACCGGCGGTTTCCGCGAGACCGGCACGCCCGACGCTGCGATCAGATCACGGGCGCGTTCGGCCAGCCACGGCGCGCCGGGCGCGGGATAGCGCACATCGAACAACGCCTTCGGGAAGCCGTAAAAGTCGTGGATCGTTTCCGGCGTCTCGGTATGCGTCAGGAAGACGCCGTGCGTTTCCCAATGCGCCGAAACCATCAGAATGGCGCGCGGACGTGGCAGCTCTTTCGCCGCCGCCGCCCAGGCCCGACGCCACGCATTGTCCTCGATCGCGTTCATGGGCGAGCCATGGCCGAGGAACAGCACAGGCATACGGGTCATGGAAACGCCTTTCAGGCCGCCGCCTTGAAGCCTGCGCGGGTGATGGTTTCAGCGATGGCTGCGGGCGTGACGACCGCGTCGTCGTACTCGACGGTCGCGTTGTTCGCCGCCAGATCAGCCTTCACAAAGCTGACGCCAGGCAGATGCCCGACCGCCTTCTCAACGGCCTTGACGCAGCCGCCGCAATCCATGCCGGCGATGGGGATGACGATATTCGCCATGAGACCTCCTGAATGTAACCATCGAAGTGGCGATTAACCGGTGCGCCGTCAAGATCGCCCACAGGCGCGGCTTTGACACGATAGCGCCCATATTCGGTCACTCTGCCCGCCGAGCCTACGACTCGGTCTTCCGGTACGCCACATCGGAGGTTACCTTTAAGCAAAGCTATGGCACCGAGGTCCGGCGTGAACGGATGGGCACAGGGTAGGAAAACGCGCCGCAAAGGCGACGAAATGAAGGGCCGGCGCAACGCCGCCGGGCTCGTCATATCGTTGTCTCTGCACGCGCTCGTGTTTCTCGCGCTCGTTCCCATGTGGATCGAAGACGTGCTCTCGCTCAGCGAGGCCGGCGGGGCGGGATGGGCTGATGAGATCGAGCTCAAGGCCTCGCGCGAGTCCAGCGACGGGGCCCAAGGCGCAGGCGACGAGGCGGTCGCCGCGACCCATCGCATGCGCGGCGACAAGCCCGACAAGCTCGAAATCCAGGTCGTCTATCTGGCCAAGGAAACGCCGGCCCTGCCCGAGCCCGAGGTCGATCTGAACCTGCCGCCGCTGCCGCCGCGCGTGGCGATCGAGACAGAGGTCGCCGAAGCGGTCGAAAAGCCCCGCGAGCCGATCCAGAAACAGCCGGAACGCCTTTCAAACACCGACCAGCCTTCGGACGCCGCCTCGGCGGGCGAGGTCGGCGCGGCGCGCGTGGGCGATCAGAACAATCTCGGCGGTTCAGGCTCACGGGATCAGGCCCAGGGCTCGCCCGTCGGCCATGATTCCAGCGGCGCGGGCAGCGGCAACTCCGACCGGCTGGCCCGGCAAGGCGACTATCTGCGCGGCGCGCAGATCGCGGAAATCCTCCAGGGCTGGACGCTGGTCGGCTCGGAAGGCGGATGGGACGGTTCTACCGGCGATAACGCCAGCACGCGCCATACTTTCCGCTGGCAGGCCTATTACGCGCCGGACGGTTCGGTGGAAGTCCGATTCGAAACCTATGGCGCCACGGTCGCGCACGGCAGCATCTCGGTCCGAAACTACCGCGATACCGGCGCATGGACGATCCAGGGGGATCTGCTGTGCCAGAAGATCAAGGAGGTCGGCTATGGCGTGCCGGTCTGCTTTGAAGTCCACCACAAGGAAGGCAATCGCATAGCGATGTACTACGCCGAATGCGGCGGCCTTCACCGTTGCTATCGTGGCCGCCTCGGTCCGGAGGGCATCGTCGTTCCAGGCCGTCAGTTCAGCATGTGATCAGGCCCCGGGCCGCTCCTCGTATCGCTCGAAGATGAACTCCAGGCTCGTCAGGTTCATGCCGTGCTTCACGTAGTTGTACGGCGTCAGGTTCACGGCCTTGATGATGCGGCGGGCGATCTGGACGCCCTTGCCGCTCTCCGCCGGCACCAGGTCGAAATCCAGCACGTTGATGCAGGCCAGATCCTGTTCGAACGTCTGAACTGCGGCCAGCCCGTTGCCCGTCATCCAGCCAAGGACCAGACGGTTTATACCCTCATGCGCAACGACCAGCGCCGTGCTCCAGTCAGGCCGCGCAAGCAGGCGCAGGATCGCGTCCGTCGCACGCGCCAGCGCGTCGGCGAAGACCTCCCCGCCTTCGAACAACCGCGCACCCGGACGGGCGGCGGCGTCGAACTGAAACGCCATCATCGCCGCCATTTCGCGCCGTGACCGGGCGCCGGTGATCGCGCCGCCGTGCACCTCAACAAGCCCGCGCTCGGTTTCCACGTCGGGGACCTTGTGGCCGTTTTCGGCGACGACGCGCTCCATCGTCTCGCGCGTTCGCGGATAGCCCGACGACATCACCACGTCGAACGCCACATGCGCCAAGGCCTTGCCCGAGGCGGTCGCCTGTTCGCGCCCCAGCGCCGTCAGAGGTACGATCGAGGTGTCGCCGCTCTCGACCACCCGCCGGTGCATGTAGTCGACGTGGCCGTGACGCATCAGATAGATGCGCCTCCGGCCCGTCGTTCCCGGCAGTGCGCTCACGTCAGAGCGCGCCGCTCGCCTTCAGCGCATCGACAGCGGCCGCGTCGAAGCCCCAATCCTTCAACGCCGTATCGTTATCGGCGCCGACCTCCGGGGCGGGGCCGCCCACCTTGGAAGCCGTCCGGCTGAAACGCGGCGCGGGCGCAGGCTGCGTCACGCCGTCGATCTCGATGAAGGTCTCACGCGCGACGTTGTGGGGATGCTTCGGCGCTTCATCCAGCGTCAGGATCGGCGCGTAGCAGATGTCGGTACCCAGCATGATCGCGTCCCATTCGTCGCGCGTCTTGCTCTTGATGACCGCCGCGAGCTTGGCCTTCAGCGAGGGCCATTTCGACTTGTCGTGCTGGTGGTCGAATTCAGGATCGCTCAGCCCGGCCTTCTCGCGCAGCAGGGCGTAGAACTGCGGCTCGACGCTGCCCACCGCCA
>CAZBPO010000022.1:0-20204 GCA_964493795.1 uncultured Flavobacteriaceae bacterium | reverse complement strand
GTGCCTCGGCCAGGGTCCGCACGCCGACCAGATGCGCGAAGCGCCACGCGCGGACGGCGGGTCGTCAGTTCAGCGTGGATCGGGGGCCGGGGGCCCTTCTTTCGTCTTTCCTTCACGAAACCAGCCCCTTAGAACCACGGCTCCGAATCCCGCCCGAATGCGAGCTGATGGCCAACGAACTTCTGAAGAAGGCTGCCGAGACCTCTCCGCGGTCGACCAAGCGTGGGATGCTCGAGCGGCTTTTCACGTTCATGTTCCAGGGGTTCGTCTATAACCAGATATGGGAAGATCCGGACGTGGATATCCGGGCCATGCGGGTCGGCCCCGAAACGCGCATCATTACGATCGCCTCCGGCGGCTGCAATATCCTCAACTATCTGGCCGTCGATCCAAAGTCGATCACGGCGGTGGACCTCAACCCCAATCATCTGGCGCTGACGCGGATGAAGATCGCTGCGGTGAAGCATGCGCCCAGCTATGAGGCGTTCTTCCGCATGTTCGCGATCGGCGACGACCGCGCGAACGTCGAAATGTTCCGCAAGCATGTCGAGCCGCATCTCGACGACGAGACCCGGACCTTCTGGAACGGCCGGATGGGGTTGCTGCGTCTGCGCCGCCGTATCGGCATGTTCGCGCGCGGCTTCTATCGCTTCAGCCTGCTGGGCAAGTTCATCGGCATGATGCGGGTCATGTCGCGGCTCTATCGCCTCGACACCCGCAAGATACTCAAGGCCGAAAGCCAGGAAGAGCAGCGCGAAATCTTCGAGCGCGACTGGGCGCCGATCTTCAAGTCGTGGTTCGTCCGCTGGGTCGCCAACCGCCCGACCGTCTATTACATGCTTGGCATTCCGCCGCAGCAGTTCGACGAACTGGCCGGTTCGGCGGAGGGCGGGCAGACCGCCGCCATGCTGCGCGGGCGCATCGAGAAGATGGCGTGCGACTTCCCGATCTCGCACAACTATTTCGCCTGGCAGGCCTTCAGCCGCGCCTATGACGTCGAAAAGCGCGAAGCCGTGCCGGACTATCTCAAGGCCGACACGTTCGCCCTGCTGCGCGACCGGACGGACCGGATCGACGTGAACCACGTCATCATGACCGACTTCCTCGCGAGCAAGCCGGCGGACAGCTTCGACCGCTTCGTCCTGCTCGACGCCCAGGACTGGATGAACGAGCAGCAGATCACCGATCTGTGGCGCGAAATCACGCGCGTCGGCGGTCCGAACGCTCGGGTGATCTTCCGCACGGCCGGCGAAATTTCGCCGCTCGAGCGCAAGCTGCCCGCCGATATTCTGGCGCAGTGGCGCTACGAGGCCGAGGAAAGCCGCGATTCCCATCGCCAGGACCGCTCGTCGATCTATGGCGAGTTCCACATCTACGAGAAGCTCGCGTGACCACCGCCAAGGACGCCCGCTCCGCGATGGATCGGATGTACCGCTGGACGCGGCACGTCTATGACGCGTCGCGCAAATACTACCTTCTGGGCCGTGATGCGCTGATCGACGAGATCGGGGCGCAGCCGGGCGAAGTGGTCTGCGAGGCGGGCTGTGGCACCGCCCGCAATCTGATCCTGATGGCCCGCCGCTATCCCGAGGCGAAGTTCGTCGGCTTCGATGCGTCGGCCGAAATGCTGAAGACCGCCGTAGCCTCTGTCGAGAAGGCCGGGTTCAAAGGCAAAATTCCGCTCGAGGTCGCGCTGGCGCAGGATTTCTCGCCGGGCCTGTTCGGCCTCGACCAGAAGTTCGATCGCATCTTCTTCTCCTATGCCTTGTCGATCATGGACGACTGGCAGGCGGCCGCCGACCACGCGTTGACCCAGCTGAAGCCCGGCGGCACGCTGCACGTCGTCGATTTCGGCGACCAGAAAGGCCTGCCGCGCTGGTTCAAATGGGTTCTCGGCAAGTGGCTGCATCAGTTCCACGTGCGCTTCCGTCCCGAAGTGAGGGCGCATTTCGAAAGCCTCGCCGCCGCCGGCAAGGGGACGATCGCCTATCGCGAGGTCGCGCGCGGCTACGCCTATCTGCTGGCCTTCAAGACGGCGTGACATGCTGATCCCGGCGTCCGTAACGGCGCTGATCGCGCCGACCATAGCCGCCCTCAACGCCTATCCGTTCTTCACGCGCATCGCCGGCTTCGGGGTCGAACGCGACCGGGGTAAGTTGCTGGGACGGTCGATCTCCGTGGTCGCGCCTTTGCATCCGCGCAAGGCGTTCGAGAAACTGAGCAGCGCGCGTATCCGCATCGACCCGGTCGCCTTCGCCAAGGAAGGCGGCGACGGCACGCGCTACAGCCAGACCGAACAGGCGCTCGGCGCGCACACCGATTCCTCCTATCTTGAGGACCCGCACGAACTGGTCGCCTTCCAGATGGCGGTGCCGGATCCGGCGGGCGGCGAAACGCTGATGGTGCCTGCCGCCGACGTCGTGTCGGTTCTCGACGAACCGGTGCGGGCTCGTCTGGCCACGCCGGTCTTTCCGTTTGGAAGCGCGCGCTATCCCATCCTGTCGGGCCGGCCGGGCGACCCGAAAATCCGCTATTACCGCCGCCAGATCGACGAGAGCGCCACTGCCTCGGAACCACTGGAGGCCGAGGACATCGCGGCGCTGGACGCGCTCGACGCAGCGCTGGCGCGGCCCGAGCTGCAGACGCGTTTCAGGCTTGAGGCGGGCGAGATCGTTCTGATGAACAATCTACGCGTCCTGCACGGCCGCACCGGGATGGACACGGGCAGCGAGCGCCTGATGTATCGCGTGCGCGCCTGGGCGGGGTGCCTGCTCTAGGCCGGCTTCGGCTTCTTCTTGCGAGGCCGCATCAGCCCTTCCTGAACGACGCTGGCGACCAGCTTGCCGTCGCGCGTGTAGATCAGCCCGCGATTGAAGCCCCGCGCGCCGGCCGCCACCGGGGCATCGTGCGTGTAGAGCAGCCAGTCGTCGATGCGGAAGTCATGGTGGAACCACATGGCGTGATCCAGGCTGGCGCCCATCATCACGCCCGACATCCAGGAAAGGCCGTGCGGCAGCGTGGCGGTGTCCATCAACGAGTGATCGGAGGCATAGGCCAGCAGGCACTGGTGCAGCTTGGGATCGTCCGGCAGCGCCCCGTTCGACCGGATCCAGACATTCTTGTAGGGCGGGCGCTTGGGCGGGTTCATTTCGTCCACGGCATCGACCTCGCGCTGTTCGATGGGCCGCTCGCGCAGGAAATGGGGAACCATGGCGGGGTGCATCGACTTGGCTTGCTGCGCCCGCCACTCGTCTTCGCTCGGCAGGGTTTCCGGCGCGGGCGCCTCGGGCGCATCGAACTGATGCTCCCAGCCGGGCTCGTGCACGTGGAACGAGGCCTCCATGTGAAAGATCGGCTTGCCGTGCTGGATGGCGACGATGCGCCGGGTCGTGAAGCTGCCGCCGTCCCGGGTCCGGTCAACGTCATAGACGATGGGGGCCTTGGGATCGCCGCCAAGCAGGAAGTAGGCGTGGAACGAATGGCACAGGCGGTCGTCACCGACGGTCCGGCAGGCGGCCATCAGGGCCTGCGCCATCACGTGCCCGCCGAACACGCGGGTCTCGCGCTCGACCGGCGACCAGCCACGGAAGATATTGTCCTCGATCCGTTCCAGGTCGAGTTGTTCAAGCAGTTCTTGCAGCGCCGCGTTCATACAGCCAATCTCCGGCGAAACAGGGGATTCCGGCCCGCTTAGACCATGCGGACGGGGCAAAAATCAAAGGCCGGGACAGGCCAGCGGGGCGGAATATGAGCGAAGCGTCGGCGGCGCGGGTTGACGAGGTCAGCCCGAAGGAATTGCGCCTTGTGGTGACGGCCGCCTCGCTGGGCACAGTCTTCGAATGGTACGACTTCTTCGTCTATGGAACGCTGGCCGTTCTGCTGGGCCAGCTTTTTTTCCCTGCTGACAACGAAACCGCCGGTTTTCTGCTCAGTCTCGCGACGTTCGGGGCGGGCTTCATGGTCCGCCCGCTCGGCGCGCTGTTTTTCGGGATGCTGGGCGACATCGTCGGGCGCAAATACACCTTCCTCGTCACCATCACCCTGATGGGCGTCGCCACGGCGGGCATCGGGCTTTTGCCGACCTTCGAGGATATCGGCATCGCCGCGGCGGTGATGTTGCTGATCCTGCGGCTGCTCCAGGGGCTGGCCATCGGGGGCGAATATGGCGGCGCGGCGACTTATGTGGCCGAGCACGCCCCTGAACATCGGCGCGGCTACTTCACCTCGTATATTCAGGCGACGGCGACGATCGGGTTGTTCCTGTCGCTGGCGGTGGTCGCCAGCTGCCGGACCATTCTGGGTGAGGAAGCGTTCCGCGACTGGGGCTGGCGCATTCCCTTCCTCATCTCGCTGATCCTGCTGGCGATCTCGATCTACATCCGCATGAAGCTGAATGAATCGCCGGTCTTCCGCGCGATGAAGCAGGAAGGGCGCGGATCGAAGCGGCCGATCCGCGACAGCTTCACCAAATGGCCCAACCTCAGACTGGTGCTGATCGCCTTCGCCGGGGCCTGCATCGGGCAGGGCGTGCTTTGGTACACCGGCAATTTCTACGCGCTGCTCTATATGCAGAACGTGCTGGGCGTCGGTTATCTCGACACCTACATGCTGCTGGCCTTTGCGCTGGTCGTCGGCATGGGGCTCGTCATCTTCTTCGGCTGGCTGTCGGACAAGGTGGGCCGCAAGTGGCTGATGCTGGGCGCTTGCCTGCTGGGCGTCATCACCATCCAGCCGGCCTTCCACGTTCTCGCCCGCGCGGTGAACCCCGATCTGATGGCCGCGAACGAGGCGAACCCGGTCGTCCTTAAGGTCGATCCGGCGGATTGCGACATCGTCATCTTCGACAGCCCGGTGACCGGTTGCCAGAAGATGCGCGCCTTGCTGTCCCGTGCAGGCGTCACCTTCGATACCGAATACGCCACGGCAGGCACGGCGCTCGAGCTGTCGATCGGCCAAGCGCGTTTCGGTCTGGAGAACGGCGAAATCCCGGCGGCTGCGATCCGCGCTGCGCTGACGGAAGCGGGATATCCCGAAAAGGCCGATCCGGCGAAGATGAACTGGCCGCTGGCCATCGCCGTCCTCACCTGGCTGGTGCTGATCGCCGCGATGATCTACGGGCCGATCGCGGCCTTCCTGGTCGAGCTGTTCCCGACGCGCATCCGCTACACGTCCCTCTCGCTGCCCTACAATATCTCGAACGGCCTGATCGGTGGCTTCCAGCCCTTCGTGTCGTTCGCGATCATCACGGCGACGGGGGATATCTTCGCGGGGCTCTGGTATCCGATCGCCGTCGCCGCCATCTGTTTCGTGATCGGCGCGATCTTTACGCCGGAAACCTCAAAACGCAGCCTTCACGACGACACGGCATGATCCAGCGCATCCGCAATTTCGGCCTGGCCGATACGGTCGAGTTGCAGATGCGCGTGCAGGGTTGGGTCGAGGCGCGTTTTCTGCCCGGCGATTGCGATGTGGTGATGGTCAACGAGGTCGTCTGCGGGCAGCCGGGATGTCCGCCGCTGGAGACGGTGATCGCGCTGCTGCCCGAAGGGCGCAAACCGGTGAAGTTCAAGCTCTACAAGGCGTTGGCCGAGGTGACCGAGGCCGATGTCGCGGCGCTGGGGCGGCCGGGCTGGACGCTGAACAGCGCCGAACCGCCCTGGTGAGGCTTAAAGCGCAGCCTCGAAATCAAGACCGATATCCAGCACGGGCGCGCTGTGCGTCAGTGCGCCCGATGAGATCAGGTCGACGCCCGTTTCCGCGATGGCCCGCACGGTCTGGAGCGTGACATTGCCCGAGGCCTCAAGCGTGGCGCGGCCGTTCGTGATGGCGACCGCCTGACGCAGTTGGTCGTTCGTCATGTTGTCCAGCAGCACGATGTCGGCGCTGGCCGCCAGCGCCTCGTGAAGCTGGTCGAGGCTGTCGACCTCGATCTCCAGCTTCACCATGTGCCCGGCATAGGCGCGGGCGCGGGTGATCGCTTCGGCGATGCCGCCGGCGGCGGCGACGTGATTGTCCTTGATGAGGATCGCGTCATCGAGGCCGAAGCGATGGTTCGCGCCGCCGCCGCAGCGCACCGCGTATTTCTCGAAGGCGCGCCAGCCGGGCGTCGTCTTGCGGGTATCGGCGATGCGCGCCCCGGTATGGGCGATCTCGGCGGCATAGGCGGCCGTCAGCGTGGCGATGCCGGACAGGCGGCCCGTGAAGTTCAGCGCCACGCGCTCGGCGGAAAGCAGCGCGCGCGTGCGGGCCGAAATGGTCGCGACGACCGCGCCGGCGGCGCAGGCATGGCCATCGGCGATGCCGACCTCGAACTTCGCCCCGGGATCGAGCGTGCGAAAGGCCAGGCGGGCGAAAGAAAGGCCCGAGATGCGTCCGGCCTTGCGCGCCCGGATCGCAACGCGGGCGCGGTCTTCGGCGCGGATCGTCGCATTGGTGGTGATATCGCCGGCGCGCCCCAGATCTTCGGTCAGCGCCGCGCGCACGGCGGGCTCGACCAGCAGGTCGGGCAGTGGTTCAAGGGCGGGCGTGGTCGTGTCGCTCATGCTCGGTCCTAGGCGGCGCGGGCGTTCGCGCCCGCGCCTCGGCGGCGACGGCTTCCGCCGCAGCCAGCGTCGTGCAGGTGCGGCGGGCCAGGGCCGGGTCGGTTTCAGGGAAATCGGTGCGAAAGTGGCCGCCGCGGCTTTCGGTGCGGGCCCAGGCTGCGGCGGCGACCAGCAACGCCGTATCGGTCGCGGCGAGCAGCGTCTCGCCTTCGGCCTCGGTGCGGATGACGCCGATCTCGGCGATGGCGTCGGCCAGCGTGTCGCCGTCGCGCTCGACGCCGACTTTGTCGGTCATCGTCCGGCGCAACCGCGCCATCGCGTCGCTTTCGTCCGCGACCACCACAGTCGGCGGTTCGGGCAACGCAAACCGGCCGCCGCCGATGGGCGCGGCGTCCATGTCGGCCGCCGCCCGCGCACCGAACACGATCGCTTCCAGCAGGGAGTTCGAGGCCAGGCGATTTGCGCCGTGCAGGCCGGTCGAGGCGCATTCGCCCGCCACCCACAAACCTGGAATGGTCGAACGGGCCTCGGAGTCGGAGGCGATTCCGCCCATGTGATAATGCGCGGCCGGGGCGACCGGAATGCCCTGGACGCGGGGGTCGATCCCCGCCGCGATGCAGCCGGCATAGACGGTGGGGAAGCGGGCAGGGAAGGCGTCGCCGACCGCTTTCGTGGCGTCCAGCATCACGCGCCGCCCGGCCTTGATCTCGCGGAAGATACCGCGCGCCACCACATCGCGCGGCGCAAGCTCGGCGTCCGGGTGAACGCTCGTCATGAAACGCTCGCCCAGATCGTTCACCAGAACCGCGCCCTCGCCGCGCAGCGCTTCGGTCGCGAGCGGCGCGGGATCGCGCCCGACATCCAGCGCCGTGGGATGGAACTGCACGAATTCCGGATCGGCGATGACCGCCCCGGCATTGGCCGCCATGGCGATGCCCTGGCCGCGCGCCGTCACCGGATTGGTCGTGACGGCATAGAGCCCGCCCGAACCGCCCAGCGCGAACAGCACAGCATCGGCGGTGATCGCGACCAGCCGGCCGGCAGGATCGCGCGCCCAGACGCCGTGCGCCCGTCCATCGACCATCAGCAGCTGCGTCGCCCGCAGGCCTTCGATCACCCGGATATCGTCGCGCGCCCGCACGGCCCCGGCGAGGGTCTGCATGATCGCCGCGCCGGCCTGATCGCCCATCACGCGGACGATGCGCCGGCGGCTATGCGCGGCTTCGCGCCCGAAGACGAGTTCGCCCCGCGCGTCGCGGTCGAATGGCGCGCCCAGCGCCGTCAGATCGGCGATCCGCGCGGCGGCTTCTTCGGTGACGATCCGCGCGACGGCTTCGTCCACGATGCCGCCGCCGGCGGCCAACGTGTCGGCGACGTGCAGCGACGGGCTGTCATCGGCGCCCAGAGGCGCGGCGATGCCGCCCTGGGCCCAGAAGGAAGACGCCCCGGAACCGATCGGCGAGCCGGCGAGGATGGTCACAGGCCGCACCGCGAACTTCAGCGCGGCGAAAAGCCCGGCCAGCCCCGCGCCGACGACCAGAGCCGGCCCGGCGTCGATGACTTCGATGTCGCGCATGCGATTACGCGGCCTTCACGCGGGGCTTGGGCGGGCCGACCTTCAGCATGTTCTCCACCGCCTGCCGCGCCCGCGCGGCGACCTTCTCGTCGACGAGAACCTCGTGCGTCATCGTCCGCAGCGATTCCAGGATCTTGGGCAGCGTGATGCGCTTCATGTGCGGACACAGATTGCACGGCCGCACGAAATCGACGTCGGGCAGGGCGGCGGCGACGTTGTCGCTCATCGAGCACTCGGTCACCATCACGACGCGGGGCGGGCGATTGTCGGTCACATAGCCGATCATCGCGCTGGTCGAGCCGGCGAAGTCCGCCTCGGCCACGACTTCCGGCGGGCATTCGGGGTGGGCCAGAACCACCACGCCGGGGTGCGAGGCGCGGAACGCCTTGATGTCGTCGGCGGTGAAACGCTCGTGCACCTCGCACGAACCGGCCCAGGTGAGGATTTCCACGTCGGTCTGACGGGCGACATTCGCGGCGAGATACTGGTCGGGGATCATGAAGACCCGCGACACGCCCAGCGATTCCACCACGTCGACGGCGTTCGACGAGGTGCAGCAGATGTCGCTTTCCGCCTTAACGTCGGCCGACGTGTTCACATAGGTGACGATGGGAACGCCGGGGAAGCGTTCGCGCAGCAGGCGGACATCCGCGCCGGTGATCGAGGCGGCCAGCGAGCAGCCGGCCTCCATGTCCGGGATCAGGACGGTCTTTTCGGGGCTGAGAATCTTGGAAGTCTCGGCCATGAAGTGGACGCCGGCCTGCACGATGATCTTCGCGTCGGTCTTCGCCGCCTCGCGCGCCAGCTGCAGCGAGTCGCCGGCGAAGTCCGAGACGCAGTGGAAGATTTCCGGCGTCTGATAGTTGTGCGCCAGAACGACCGCGCCGATCTCGCGCTTGAGGCGGTTGATCTCGGCGATGTAGGGCGCGTGCATCTCCCACTCGAAACGCGGGATGACCGACTTCACGCGCGCGTACAGCGCCTCGGTTTCGCGCTGGACAGCAGGCGTGAACGCAAGAACCTCGGCAGCCATGGCACCCTCCGCCATTTATACTCTGTGAGAGTATATATAGCGCGGGCGCGGCGTCCGCAAGCGTGTCAGGGGCTGGCGACGAATTTCGTCAGCGCGTCCATCAGGCCGGGCGCGAGGGGCAGGGCGGGGTTGGTATAGGCCGCGATATTTGCGGCGCGCTCGATCGGCGCTTCCTTGAGCACATGGTTCATGCCCTCGATCACCACATAGGTGGCGTCGGTGCGGGCATCGCGCAGGTGTTCTGCGTCTTCGACCAGAACCTGAATGTCGGTCGAGCCCTGCACGATGGCGACCCGGCCCGGGATTTTCGAGATCTCGGCGCGCGGATCGTAGCGGAACCACGAGATGAGGTAGGGCTGGACGCTGGGGCGGAACAGCGCGGCCAGAAGCGGCGGGGAGTCGGGGTCCAGTTCTCCCTTTTCCAGCTTTGCGAGGGTCGGCTCGGCCAGCGCCAGCACCTGCTCGCCGTTCGGCGATTCCCTGATCTGGCGGCGCAGAACATCGGCCGCCGGCAGACCGGCGCCGGCAAGGCTGACGAAACCGGATACGGCTTCATCCTGGGCGACGACCGAACCGATCAGCGCCCCTTCGGAATGTCCGATGATGAAGACCCGCTCGACGCCGGGTTGGGCCTTCAGAAACGCCAGCCACGCCCTGGCGTCGTCGATATAGGTCTCGAAGCGCAGGTCCTCTTCCTTGGGCCCGGCCTTGGCGCTGGCGGCGATGCCGCGTTTGTCGACCCGCAGCGTCGCGATGTCCTGAAGGCCAAGCTGCTCGGCCACCATTTTCAGCGAGTCGTTCTTCATCATCGGGTTGTTGCCGTCGCGGTCGGTCGGTCCCGAACCCGAAAGGATCAGCACAGCGTCGAATGACGTCTTGTGCGGGCCCGGCGTGATCAGCGTGCCGTGCAGCGCGCCATCGCCCTCGCCGATCGAGACGTCGGCCGCCGTCCATTGCGGCAATGGCATGTCTGACGCGGCCGCAGCGAAGATCGAACCGATCGCCAGAGCGGCTGCGAAGATCGTCTTCATGAGCGCAACTCCTCTTTTCAAATGGGCGGAGGCCCGCAATGTGTTCAACGCGTGAAGATCGCTATCGCCAGCGCATCGACAAGGCCGTGTGCGAGGGTGATATCGGGATCGTTGTAGGTCGCGATGTTGCCCGCACGATCCGCCGGAGCAGGCTTGAGGACATGGTTCATGCCTTCGATCAGCTCGTAGGCGGCGTCAGGCCGCGCGGCGCGCAGCTTCTCTGCATCCATGACCAGAACCTGGATGTCGTGTGTGCCCTGTACGATGGCGACCTTGCCCGGCACCTTGGCGATCTCGACCGCAGGATCGTACTTGAACCACGAGATCAGATAGGGCTGCACGCTGGGGCGGAAAAGCGCGCCGAGCGCGGGATCGGCGTCGGGGTCGAGTTTTCCGGCCTCAAGCTTCTTCAGCGTCGGCTCGGCCAGCGCCAGCGCAGCCGGGTTTGCGGCCAGTTGCCGCCGCAGCATATCGGCGGCCTTTTCGCCGGCTCCCGCCAGGCTGATATAGCCCGCAACGCCGCGCGTCTGGGCGACAACCGCTCCGATCAGGGCACCTTCCGAATGACCGATGATGGTCACGCGCCGCACACGTGGCTGCGTCTTGAGGAAAGCCAGCCACGCTTTAGCGTCATCGATATAGGTCTCGAAACGCAGGTCTTCTTCTCGCTTGCCGGCCTTGGCGCTGGCCGCGACGCCGCGTTTGTCGATGCGCAGGCTCGCGATGCCTCTATAGCCAAGCGCCTCGGCCAGGAGCTTGAGCGAATTGTTCTGCATCCCCGGCTGGTTGCCGTCGCGGTCAGTCGGGCCAGACCCGGACAGGATCAGCACTGCATCGAAATGATCCATACCGTCCGGCTCGATATAGGCGCCGTGAAGCGTGCCAGTCCCCTTTCCGATCGAGACCGGCCGCTCGTTCCAACCGACCAGGTCCAGCGCCCTTGCTGGCGATGCGGCGGCGCCGAGGGCGACCAGAAGACCCAGACCCGCCGCCTGCAGATGACGCTTCATCTTTTGCCTCCTCGTGAGACGGCGAGCTTGACGCCGGGCGCGGGCCGCTCGCGGAGCACTTCGCGCCTGAACCGAAATTTCTCGGCCGGTCGTCCCTTCGCGGGCGTCGACATCCGGCCGGTTCCTTCAACCAGGCCGCCGGTTTCGACCAACCGGCGGAAGTTCTGTTTGTGGACCAGCGCGCCGGTGATCGCTTCGACCGTGCGCTGCAGTTCCAGCAGCGTGAACTCGGGCGGCATCAGCTCGAACACGACGGGCCGGTATTTCAGCTTGCCGCGCAGCCGGCCGATCGCCGTGGCGAGGATGCGCCGGTGGTCGAAGATCATCGGCTGGCCCAGCGGGGCGGGCGTTTCCTGCGCGGCGGCGCGTCCGTCGTGGCGCGCTTCGGCGACCAGACCCGCTTCGTAGAGAAGCTCGTAGCGCTCCAGCGTCTTCTCCTCGTCCCAGGCGAGGCCGTCGAACGCGAAGCACAGCCGCGCGCGATCCCAGCGCGACGAGTTGCCCGCCGCCCACGCCTTCAGCCGGGGATGGATGATCTCGTCGATCATCGGCGGCCGCTGCGCCCGCCAGTCCTCCCACGGGAAATAGCCGTACCAGTCGCGCCAGTGAGAGTCGGGCGCCGGCGGGTGGGCCTGCGCCCGCACCAGCGCGAGATAGCCGACCGAGACGACACGCGGGCCTTCGCCGGCCTTCACTTCATGCCGGCCCCGGTCTCCGAACGTGTAGAGCTGTTCGGCGTAGCCCATCTCCATCCCGGTCTGGCCCAGCACCCACGAGCGCACGCCGGCCTCCAGCGTGCGGTGCTCGAACGGCTCGAAGGGGCCAAAGGGCAGGCCGTCTCGTTCGGGGCGCACGCCCTTGGCGGGATCGGGCACGACATGGCGGACCGCCAGCACATGCGGGGCATCCGCGATCATCGCGACAATCGCGGCGTTGAGGCCGATCACGACCGCCTGATTGTCGCGCGGAAAGGTCACATGGTCTCCTGCACCAGCTGCGAGAAGTCGGCGGGCAGGAAGAACGGGAAGCCCTCGCTCGCGGCCCGCGCCGGGCCGACCGCGTCGAGCGCATCGACCATGCGGCCGCCGCGCCCCAAAAGATCGTCGGCGAAGGCGACGAGCAGGCGGTTGGGCGCGATATGCGGCGCGCGCGCGCGCATAGCCCTCAGGATGGCCAGCTCGTCCGCCTCGGGGTTGATCTGGCACATGGTCATCCACATCGCCGCCGTCGAGCGGCTGATGCCGGCCCAGCAATGTATCACCATCGGACTGGCGCGATCCCAATCGCTGGCGAAGGACAGGACGTTCTGTGCGTGCGTCCGCTGGGGCGCGATCTGGCCCGGCTGGCTCTCGGCGATGTCGTGGACCTTGAGCCGCAGATGCCGCCCGGCCCCGATCGCCCCGTGCGCCCCGATCATATAGTCGGGCCCGAGCAGCGTGAGGAGATGCGAGGCCTGCTCGGTCCGGATGACGTCATCGATGCGGGACAGTGGGCAGACGATGATGCGGCTCATGGGGTCAGGCGGGTCCTGCCAGTTCCTTGAATCGTTTGACGAAGCGCGCCTGGGCTTCGGTCGTTTCCCAGGGCGACAACCGCTTATACGCCATTCCCTTGGGCTCGCCGAAGAAGCGTTTCGCCTCTGCGACATCGAAGCCCGCCAGCTGGGTGGCCTCGAAATAGGCGGCGCCGGCGTCGGCGCGCTTGATCAGCTTTTGCAACGTGTCGGGAACCTTGGGCGTTATACCGAAGCGGACATGGATCGCCTCGAGCAGACGGTTCTCCATGGCCTTGTAGTTGATGCCGACGGCGCGCTTGAACGGAGAGATCAGGTCGCCGATCACATATTCCGGCGCGTCGTGCAGCAGCGCCGCCAGCCGGGCCTCGCGCGAGAGCGTGGGCTTGAGCTGGATCGCCAGGCGCTCGACGAGCATACAGTGCTGGGCGACCGAGAAGGCGTGCGGACCCTTCGTCTGCCCGTTCCACCGGGCGACCCTGGCGAGACCGTGGGCGATGTCCTCGATCTCGATGTCGAGCGGCGAGGGCTCCAGAAGGTTGAGCCGGCGGCCGGAGAGCATACGCTGCCAGGCGCCGGCGGGCGGTTTGGCTGATGTCATGGGCTTGTCCTCAATGGGCGCATGTCTTGGCGAAGGGCGGGCGGCGGCGCAAGCGCGCTGGCGATTCTGTCCACAGACGAAGGAGGTCTTGCGATGGCTTTGAAATACATTCTGTGCCCCGTCACAGGCGGCGCTGAGGACGCACCGGCTCTGGCCGCTGCCCTTCAGCTGGGCAAGCGTTTCGAGGCCCATGTCCGGGCATTGTTCGTGCGCTCCAGCGTCACGGCGGCCATCCCCTATCTGGGCGAGGGCCTGACCGGCGGCGTCATCGAAAATATCGTCGAGGCGGCTGCCAAGGCGTCGGACGACTCGCTCGCGGCCGCGAAACGGCATGTCGACGAGGCGCTGGCCAAGGCCGGGGCGGGGGAGGCGGACATCTCGATCCGGGTGACCGAAGGCGTGGTGGAGGATGAAGTCGCGGCCGCCAGCCGGTTGGCCGATCTCGTCGTTTATGCCCGCGATCCGGCCGACAGCAGCTTTCCCGACCGTTCTCTGGCCGAACACACGCTGCTCGGCGCGCGCCGGCCGATCCTGATCGCCCCGCCCGATGCGGTGCCGGCGATCGGCGAGCGCATCGTCGTGCTGTGGGATGGCGGAACCGCCG
Organism: uncultured Flavobacteriaceae bacterium; assembly: GCA_964493795.1. Classification (GTDB taxonomy): domain Bacteria; phylum Pseudomonadota; class Alphaproteobacteria; order Micropepsales; family Micropepsaceae; genus JADZAI01. The sequence goes on along the minus strand of CAZBPO010000022.1, from coordinate 6,294 downwards.
CCGCGTCGGCGTTCATTGCGGCGTTGCCGCTGATCCGGCGGGCGCGCTCGGTGGAGGTGATCACGATGGGCTCCGACGATGACGCAGCCCCCGCCTTGCTCGACGACCTGAACGACGCGCTGGCGATCCGCGGGCTGACGGCCGAAATGCGGGTCATCGACAACGCCTCGTCAGGCGACGGGGCGCGGCTGTTGGCGGCGGCGACGGAAACCGGCTGCGATCTGATCGTGATGGGCGGATACGGCCACTCGCGCCTGCGCCAGCTGGTGTTCGGCGGCGTCACGCGGCACATGCTGCGTCATGTCACCGTGCCGGTGATGATGGCGCACTAGCCGGGCGTGTCCTGGCTGGGGCGTTCGCCGCGGGTCGCCAGCCAGGCGACGCCGAGCGCGACGAGGTTGAGCGCGGCGGCCAGCAAGAAGGCTGCGCCCGGCACCCCGAACGCCGCCCCGTCGCTGATCGCCCAGGCGTAGATCTGGCTGAACAGGATGGGGCCGATCATGCCCGCGATCCCGATCGCGCTGGCGAGCGCCCCCTGCAACTTGCCCTGTTCCATGGGGCCGACGCGCCGGGTCATCAGGGTCTGCAGCGACGGCCCCATAAGCCCCGCCAGCGACTGGAAGACGATGCCGATCAGGAATATCCACCCGTCAGGCGCGACCCCGTAGATCACCATCCCGACGATCGCCGCACCCAGGCCGATCCGCAGCGTCAACGGTTCGCCGAACAGCCTGACGGCCGGCTTCACCAGCAGCATCTGGACCACGATGTTGCAGATGCCGATCACCGCCAGCATCACGCCGACATCGCCCGAGGTCCAGCCATAGCGATAGCCGGCATAGAGCACCGAGGTGGTCGGGATCACCCAGAACGCGGTGTTGAAGATCACCGACACCAAGGCCAGCCACGCGACCTTGCCCTGACGGCGCAGGAAGCCGAGCGAACCGACCGGATTGGCCTTGCGCAGGCTGAAGGCCGAGCGGCGCTCCGGCGGCAGGGATTCCGGCAGCACGAAATAGCCGTAGGCCGCGTTCGCAAGGCACAGCGCCGCCGCGATCCAGAAGGGCAGGCGCGGGTCGATCTCGCCGGCGAGGCCGCCGATCGCGGGGCCGATCACGAAGCCGAGCCCGAACGCCGCGCCCAGAAGGCCGAAGGACTGCGCGCGCTTCTCGGGCGGCGTGATGTCGGGGATATAGGCATTGGCGGTTGAAATGCTGGCGGCGGTGATGCCCGAGATCACGCGCCCGACGAAAAGCCAGGCCAGGGTCGGGGCCAGGGCCATCAGCACGAAGTCCAGGCCGTGCCCGAACACCGAGATCAGCAGAACCGGGCGTCGCCCGAAGCGGTCGGACAACGCGCCGAGGATCGGGGCGAAGACGAACTGGACGGCGGCGAACACCAGCCCGAAATAGCCGTAGATCGCGGCGGCAGAGGCGTCGTCGCCGCCTTCGAACTCCAGCACGAGATGCGGCAGGACGGGGATGATGATGCCCATCGCCAGCACGTCGATCACGATCGTGATGAACACGAAGACGACGGCGGCCTGACGGCGGCCGGCGGGCACAGGCGTGTCGGTCATGCGCTTCTTACGGCTCTCCCCAGAGCCGGTGATACACCGCATTCATCTCAGCCGCCTCATTGGCGATCGTATGCCGTGTCACCGCCTTGTCGCGGCCGGCGCGTCCGTAGGCCTCGGCCCGAGACGGGTCGGCGAGGAACGGTTCGATCGCCGCCGTCAGTTCTTCAAGATCGCCTGGTTGAACGATGACGCCGGTGACGCCTTCGGCCACCAGATAGGGCGCGGCGCCGGTGCGCGTCGCCACCACGGCCGCGCCCGAGGCCATCGCCTCCAGCGGCGTCAGGCCGAAGCCTTCGTTCCGCATCGGCGCGACGTAAAGCGAAACCCGCCGGAACCACAGCGGCACTTCTTCCGGCGGCCGTTCGCCCAGCAGGACGATGCGGTTCTCAAGGCCGGCGGCGGCGATCCGCGCCTTGAGATCGGCGACGAAGCTGCGTTCTTCCGGGGCCATCAGGCCGGTGATCACCGCTGTCCAGTCGGGATGAGCCGGCAGCAAGCGGATCATCGCCTCGACGAAGAGATCCGTGCCCTTCTGATGCCGTACCCGTCCGAACACGCCGACGCCGTACCTGCCCGGCAGGCCGGTTTCGGCCCAGGCGGCGGCACGGTCGGCGGGTGGACTGAATTTCTGCGTATCGACGCCGTGATGGACGATCTCGACAGGCCCGTCGCAGAACGCGGCGGAGTATTCCGAAGGGCTGACGATGGCGTCCATGCGGCGCATCAGCCAGCGCGTGAGGCCGCTCTTGCGGCGCTGGGCGACGCTTGAAAAGACCAGCAGCCAGGGCTGGCGCAGCACGTGCCGCAAAAGCACGCCGATCAGCATCTCGTCGTTGCGCCGGGCGTGCCAGATCCGTTTTTTCAGGCCTCCGGGCGGCCGCGACCAGCCGCGCGTCAGCAGCTGGCGGAACGAAATGCGCGGAACATGCGCCGGCAGGTGCGGGCCGACGCTGGCGATCGCCAGCGTCCTGGCCTGTTCGGGCACGACGGCGACGATCGAGGCCGTCACGCCCGAATAGCGATAGTGCAGGTTCGGGGCGACGACCGCGATCCGGCGAAGATCGAGCGTGGCCACGTCAGACCGTCAGATGAAGCGGACCTTGACGATCTCGTAGCTCTTCGCGCCGCCGGGAGCCGCCACCTCGACGCTGTCGCCGACGCTCTTGCCGATCAACGCGCGCGCGATGGGCGAGGACAGCGAAATGCGCTTCTGCTTGAGGTCGGCCTCCATGTCGCCGACGATCTGGTAGGTCGCTTCCTTGTCGGTGTCTTCGTCGATCATCGTGACGGTCGCGCCGAACTTCACGGTATTGCCGGACAGTTTGGACGGATCGATCACCTGGGCGCGGCCGATGACATCTTCCAGTTCAAGGATGCGGCCTTCGATAAAGCCCTGGCGCTCCTTGGCCGCATGGTATTCGGCGTTTTCCGAAAGATCGCCATGCGCGCGCGCTTCGGCGATCGCGCGGATCACGGCCGGGCGCTCGACCTGTTTCAGGTTCTTGACCTCGTCTTCCAGCTTCACCAGCCCCGACGCCGTCATGGGTACGCGTTCCATGGCACTCCTCGACTCGAAACGCCCGACCAGGCCAGTTTCAAAGCGTCAAAACCGCTCTTTCGCGAGGCTTGAGCCTCGCGAGGGTCGGTCTTTGGCGCGTGAAAAAAGCGAACGGCCGAGCCGGTACTTAGTCCCTTAGGCCGCCCGGGACCGGACGGCGCAGACGCAAAAAGCTAGTCCCGCGCTGGGCCGACTGCAAGAGTCTTGCGCGAAGCCGAACTAAATCTCTGATTTCGCGACATAATATGTCGCTGGCCAGCGAGCGGCGCGTCGGCTAAAGTTCCTCCAATGTTCTCAAAGTGAGGCTGTGATGTCGCTCGTCGCCAGCTGCCATTGCGGCAAAGTCGCTGCAACCATTGATGCGGAAATCACAGAGGCCATCACCTGCAATTGCTCGATCTGCCGCCGCAAAGGCCATGTCCTCGCCTTCGCGCCGCGCGCTGCCATGACGGTCACGACTCCGGCAGAGAACATCACGACCTACACCTTCAACAAGCAGGTCATACGGCACCAGTTCTGCGCCAGTTGCGGATGCGCGCCCTTCGGCGAAGGCGAGATGCCCGATGGAACGAAAATGGCGGCGATCAACCTGAATTGCGCCGAAGATTTCGACATCGCGTCGGTCAGGATCACCGCGGTGGACGGCGCTTCTTTCTGAAGACATTTCATCCGGCGCGCTTTGCGTGATTTCGGGCGCGACGGCTCGGCGGCTAACCTCGCGTTATGACGAGCGCTGTGATTTTCGATTGCGACGGGGTGCTGGTGGACAGCGAGGTCGTCGCGCACCAGATCGAAATCGCGGCGCTCGCCGAACTCGGGCTCGTGTACGATCCCGCCTCATTCAAGGCCCGCTTCATGGGGCTCAGCGACGCCGCCTGGGCGGTGGCGCTGGATGAAGACAGCGTGCGACGGATCGGCCGTCCGGTGATGGCTGAGGCCTGGCCGCTGATGAAAGAAGGCTATGAGGCGGCCCAGGATCGCATCGGCGAGGTGCCGGGTGCGGCCGCCGCCGTCGCAGCGCTGGGCGCGTTGCCGAAGGCCGTCGCGAGTTCCAGCGGGGCCGCAAGCCTTGAGCGCAAGCTGAGGCGGACGGGGTTGTGGACGCACTTCGCGCCCCACGTATATTCCGCCGATCACGTCGCCAACGCCAAACCGGCGCCCGACCTATTCCTGCTAGCCGCGCGCAGGCTTGGCCTCCCGGCCGACCATTGCCTCGTCATCGAAGACAGCGTGAACGGCGTTCTGGCCGCACGCGCGGCGGGCATGAATGTGTGGGGTTTCGCGGGCGGTGCGCATATGGATGCAGGAATGTCGGCCCGTTTGCTCGAGGCCGGAGCGGATCGCGTGCTGGCGGATTGGGCGCAGGCGCGCGCTCTTTTGAATATCTTCGCCGCTGAAGCGCCACACCGCTGACACACTGGCCCTTCTTTTGTTGTCGCTTCAGATATCGGCCGTCATCATGCGGCCCGATGCGCATTGACGATAGGGATAGGCATGGCGGACGACGTTCAACGTATTTCCGGGCTCGTGAACGGCTCTAAAGTGCTTGCCGCGGCGCGTCTGAACAATTTCAGGACCGGCAAGCATGCGCCGCTGAAGGCGCATATCGACTGGATCAACGATGAGTTGCGCAAGGCGCTGTCGACGTCGCCCAATCCGTGGGTCGACATCATCGCCTATGCCAGCCGCAAGGGGAGCAATAGCGGTTACGACAACCAGGCGCTGTCCGAACGCCGTCGCGCCGCCGTTCACGGCGCGGTGCACGAGGCCGTTCCCCGGGCGGGCCTGATCAAGCAGTCCAAGGCGCATGGCGCATCGAAGAGCGGCGGCGACGCCAACGACAATGACGGCTATTGGCGCGCGGTCGAGGTCTATGCCTACGGCTCGATGCCGGACAACACGGAGCCTGAAATCAAACCGCCTCCGCCGCCGCCTCAGCCCAAGCCGAACCCGGTGCCGGTGCCGGAGGCGAACTGGTGGATCACCAATCTGAGCGTCAGCGGGCTGGAGGTCGTCTTCACCGTCGGCGGCGGCTTCGCCGACGGCACGATCACCTTCGAAGACATCGCCGGCGGCGCGGTGGTGACCAACAATATCCGCATGGGCGGCATCGCCGTCGGCGCCAGCGTTGGTCTGGACAAGATTCCCAAGCTTGGCGAAATCATCGGCAAGAACCCGCTCGTCAAGAAATTCGTGGACTGGGTCCTGAACTCGACGAGCGGCGGCAAGGCTGACTGGTACGCCCAGGCGGTCGGGCCCGTTTGGCCGATGCCGGGCCACGCGCCGCTGACGGCGGGGCATTTCAAGGGCACCTGCTTCACGATCTTCATCAACGCCGCCGCCGGGCCGGGCAATGGCGGCTTCTATGTGATGTTCCTGGGCCGGCAGGAATCCCTCGCCGCGTTTCTGGCGAAATTGGCCGGGACGCTCGCGTTCCCGCCTGCCGCATTGCCGGCTCTGGTCGGGAACATCATCAGCAATTCCAGGGCCATCGCCGTCTTCCCGGCGGTCAGCCTTGGCGTCGGCCTGTCGGTCGGCGCGACGGGATCGGCTTATGTGGGGCGGGTATTCTAGCGCGTGCCCGCGCCGCCAAACCATGCCGCAAGAGCGGCAGGGTTTGGGTCAGCGAGGATAGTCGCGGGCGGCAGGAAAGGGCCGCCGCCCATCCGGAAATGCGTCAGCCGTAGCTTTGCAATGGCGCGACGTCGAGGACGTCGGCCTTGACCGAGGCGATCCCCAGTGTCGCCGCCGCCGCGCCCGCGACGGTGGTGTAGTAGGGGATCTTCATCAGCAGGGCGGTGCGGCGCAGCGTGAAGCTGTCCTTCAGGGCCTGCGCGCCTTCTGTGGTGTTGAACACAAGCTGGATGTCGCCGTTCTTCATGGCGTCGACGATGTGCGGCCGGCCCTCGAGCACCTTGTTGATGCGCTCGACCTGCAGGCCGCGTTCCGCGAGATAGGTCTGCGTGCCGCCGGTGGCGACGACGTTGAACCCCATGTCGAGCAGGCGACGTACGGGCTCCACGATGAAGGGCTTGTCGCCCTCGCGGACGCTGACGAAGGCGGTGCCGCGGGTGGGCAATTGGGTGCCGCCGGCGATCTGCGACTTGGCGAAGGCGCGGTCGAAGGCGGTATCGAGCCCCATGACCTCGCCGGTGGA
>CAZBPO010000021.1:11596-20375 GCA_964493795.1 uncultured Flavobacteriaceae bacterium | reverse complement strand
GTATCTCGAAGCCACCCCGGTTCTGATGCGCACCATCGCCACGGCCAACGAGGAGATGGTGCACGGCTATACCTATAGCGGGCATCCGGTCGCCTGCGCGGTGGCGCTGAAGAATCTCGAGATCATGCAGCGCGACGGCGTGGTGGAGCGGGTGAAGTCGGATATCGGCCCCTATTTCCAGGCCGCTTTCCGCGCGGCGCTGGAAGACCATCCGCTGGTCGGCCAGGTGCGCGGCGTCGGGCTGCTGTGCGCGCTGGAGCTGGTGGACGACAAGGCCGAGCGCCGTTTCTTCGCGGATATCGGGGATGTCGGCACGATCTGCCGAAATCACTGCTTCCAGGAAGGGCTGGTCATGCGGGCGATCCGCGACACGATGGTGTGCTCGCCGCCGCTGACCATCACGCGGGAGGAGGTCGATCAGCTCGTGGCCGTGGCCAGGCGCTGTTTCGACCTGACGGCCCGTGATCTGGGCCGGGCCTGACCGTTGGCGCGGCTCTGTGCGGGCCCCAAGCAAGAACCGTGACAATCAAGTGTCAGAACTGCAACAATCATCAAATTAGAGACGAATTGCGCTTTTTTGGCGTCGAATGTTGCGCGCTGTGGCATCTGCGCCTATATTCATCCGTGAAGAGGGGCGTTGAGACCTGCGTTGCCCCCCGCTAGCGGGTTTTCCCTCTTCGCCGCGCCGGTCTATCCCCTCCCGGCGCTCGCGCGAATAGCGCATGGCGTCCGTCCCACAGGACGGACGCCTCTTTTTTTGGCAAAAGGGCCGCATGAGCGACGATTGGGACGACGACGAGTCCGATGATGGCGATGAGCTGGCGACGCTGCAACTGATCCCTCGTTTCGTCGCCGCGGCGGGCGGGCCGTTCTGGTTCTCGGCCGTCGGCCAGCCCCTGCGCGGGGCGCTGAAAGGCGAGGCGCAGGCCTGGCTCGACGCGCTGGGCTTTCCCGACGCCGCGCCGGCAGCGCTGCGCGACTGGCGCGAGGCGGCCGAGGCGGCCGAAAGCACGGGCATCGACGATCCTGCGTTCGAGGCCGAGGAGCAGCTGCGCGCCGCGCTGACCCAGGCCGCCATCGATCTGCACGGCGAAGACTCCGTGACCGTGGTGCTGACCCATGTCGCGGCGGAGCTGGGGCCGGCGATCGGCGAAGCCGCGCTGAACGCGACCCGGGTCTGGGGCCTTGACGATATGGAGCTGGTCAACGCCGCGGCCGGCGCCGGCATCCAGGCCTGTCACAACGCGGCCCTGCTGTTGCTTGCAGGCCGCGCCGAGGACGATCACCCCTTCGCGCTGAAATACCGTCTGTTCGAGCGCGGTCGCTGGCCGGTCGCGCTGATCGGATCAAGCCTGCATCTGTTCTGAGGCGCGGGCCTCAGGCCATCAGCTTCATCGGATCGAATTCGTTGCTCAGCTTGAACTGCGTTTCCATGGCGCAGATGTCGGCGGCGACGGTGCAGAAGATTTCGGCCGGCATGCGCTGGTGGTCGAGGCCGCGCGTACGATAGGTCCAGTAGGACAACACGTGGTCGATCAGCGCGCTGAAGCCGCCGAAGCCGTGCACGTTCTCGGGCAGCTCCTCCAGATAGGTCTTCAGCTCGAGGATCTTGCCGCTTTCGATAATCGATCCGCGCCGCGCGCTGTTGAAGGCGAGCGCGCTGTCGAGGCTGCGCTGGAAGGCGCGCTCGGCGAAGGCCTGCAGGTTCTCAAGGTGGTTTTCCACGAACGAGCGCGGATAGAGCTCGCTGTGCCCGTAGGTCCGCAGTGTCCTGAGATTGTCGAGCATCGCCTCGAAACGCTTTTGCGTCGCGGCGAACTGGGTTTCGTAGAACAACGCCGCCTTCCATGCGAAGACGACATTGGCCCAGCGATTCTGCATCAGCCCCAGCGACTGGAAGAAGTCGGCGGCCTGCGTGCCGATCTCGGCGCCGAAGATCGAGTCGACGAACTTGTTCACCTTGGCGGCGTTCGCGTTCTCGATGGCGATCCGGATCAGCGGCGTGAGTTCGCGCGTGATGTAGGATTTGATCGCGGCGTCTTCGATCAGCGAGACCTGGAAGTAATCCTTGGGGATCGCGTATTCCTCGCCGCCGAGCAGTTCGCGGATGAGGAACAGTTCGAGCGACGGCGTCTCGTTGAGCTTGGCGAGAATGAGCGCGTCCTTGTCAGCGCCCGCCGGGCCGCCCAGCGTGTTGACGCCGAAGGACTGGCGCATGATCGCCGGATACGAACGTTCGCCCACGAAGAACGACACGGCGCCGGTCGCCAGCGAGTTCTCGTCGAGCGGAACCAGAACCTTGGTCGCCACGATGGGCGGATTCTCGAACATGCCGCGCTCGTGATCGCGCAGCGTGTGCTTGATGATGATCGAGGTGGCCAGCCGCTTGTTCTTGAAGAACGTGCCGGCATTGGGGCCATGGACCTGGCGCAGCATCCGCGTGGCGCGGTTGAGATTGAGGATGCGCCAGTTGGAGGGCGCAGCCGCGAGCTTCTCCATCTGCTGCGCATCGCGCTGCTTGTTGAACGACATTCGACCCCCACTTTTCTGGGGACGACGTTAGGCGGTCGGCTTTAACGCCGGGTTATCGGTAAATTTCGCTGAGGTTAACGCGCAACTAGAGCGCGCGCCGCGCGGGCGATCCCGGCGGCGTCGATGCCGTAATGAGCGTAAAGCTCGGCGATCGACCCGGTCTGGCCGAAATGCTCGACGCCGAGCGAGCGCGTCCGATGCCCGGCGACCGCGCCCAGCCAGGCGAGCGTCGCAGGATGGCCGTCGATCACGGTCACGATGCCGCAATGCCGGGGCAGGGGCGCGAGCATGCGGTCGATGAGGCTCTGCGCCCCGGCCTCGCCGCGCTCGCGGGCCTTTGCGGCCGAAGTCCAGCCGGCGTTCAGACGGTCGGCCGAGGTGACGGCGAGGACGCCGATATCGCGCATCCGGCCCCCGATCATTCCGGCGGCGGCCATCGCTTCGGGGGCGAGCGCGCCGGAATAGGCGATGACCATCTCGCAATTGGGTCCGGGCGGGCGCAGCCAATAGGCCCCGTCGATGATCGCCGCCGCAAGATCGGGCGTCATTTCGCGGATGGGCTGTTCCAGCGGGCGGGTGGTGAGGCGCAGATAGACCGAGCCGCCGGTCTCGTCGCGCAGCCATGTGCGGGTGTCGGGACCGGCTTCGTCCTTGTCGGCCTCGCGCTGCATGTAGTCGAAGGCGAAGCGCATCATCACCGCCAGTTCGTCGGCGAAGGCGGGCTCGAAATAGCACAGGCCGTCCTGCGCCATGCCGATCAGCGGGGTCGAGATCGACTGATGCGCGCCGCCCTCGGGGGCGAGCGTCACGCCCGAAGGCGTGGCGGCGAGCAGGAACCGGGCGTCCTGATAGCAGGCATAGTTCAGCGCATCGCCGCCGCGCACGATGAAGGGATCGTACAGCGTGCCCACCGGCAGAAGCCGTTCGCCGAACAGCGAATGCGAAAGGCCCAGCGCCGAAAGCATCAGGAACAGGTTCATCTCGGCGATGCCGAGCTCGAGATGCTGGCCGGCTTGCGAGAAATGCCAGTTGAAGGTGGAAGGGATGCGCTCGGCCTTGAAGAGATCGGCCAGCTCGTCGCGGGCGAAGAGGCCGCGCCGGTTCACCCAGGGCCCCAGATTCGTCGAGACGGTGACGTCGGGCGAGGTGGTGACGATGCGTGTGGCGAGGGGCGTTTCGCCCTTGCCCAGTTCGTCGAGGATCAGGCCGAAAGCCTGCTGGGTGCTCATCTCGCGCGATGCGCGGAAGCTCAGAGCCTCGGGCACCGGGATCGGCGCGGCGGCGTAGCGGCGGCGGCCTTTGGCGAAGAACGGCACGGTCTTGAGATAGGTTTCGATCTCGGCGGCGGGCAGGGCGAGCCCCTCGAACGGCTCCCATTCATGGCCTTCGCGCACGTTCATGGCGGCGCGGAAGCCTTCCATCTGGCTGGGCGTCATCAGCCCGGCATGGTTGTCCTTGTGGCCGGCGAAGGGCAGGCCCTGGCCCTTGACCGTATAGGCGATGAAGCAAACGGGCCGGTCGTGGTCGATGCTCTCGAAGGCGGCGACGAGTTCTTCCAGGTCGTGTCCGCCCAGATTGCCCATCAGCGCGGCGAGCTCGGCGTCGCTGCGCCGTTCGATCAGCGCGGTCACGTCGCCCTGGTCGCCCAGATCGTCGAGCAGGCGTTTCCGCCAGGCCGTCCCGCCCTGATAGGTGAGCGCGCTGTAGAGCTGGTTCGGGCAGGAATCGATCCACGCTTTCAACCGCGCGCCGCCGGGCTCGGCGAAAGCGGCCTGTTGCAGGCGGCCATATTTCAGGATGACGACATCCCAGCCGAAATTGCGGAACAGGCTTTCAAAGCGTTCCCACAGGCCTTCCCGGATCACCGCATCCAGCGACTGGCGGTTATAATCGACCACCCACCAGACATTGCGGACGCCGTGCTTCCAGCCCTCCAGCAGGGCCTCGAAAATATTGCCCTCGTCCATCTCGGCGTCGCCGATCAGCGACACCATGCGGCCGGGGGGCTTGTCGCCGGCCCAGCCATGGGCGTGGACATAGTCCTGCACCAGGCTGGCGAAGAGCGTCTGGGCGACGCCCAGACCGACCGAACCGGTGGAGAAGTCGACGTCGTCGCCGTCCTTGGTGCGCGAGGGATAGGACTGGACGCCCTTGTAGCCGCGGAAATTCTGAAGTTTCTCGCGGCTCTGCTGGCCCATCAGATACTGGATGGCGTGAAAGACGGGGCCGGCATGGGGCTTCACCGCCACCCGGTCTTCCGGCTTCAGCACGGCGAAGTAGAGCGCCGTCAGGATGGTCGCCATCGAGGCCGACGAGGCCTGATGGCCGCCGACCTTCACCTCGGCGTCGTCCGCGCGCAGATGATTGGCGTTGTGGATGGTCCAGGCGGACAGCCACAGCGCCTTGCGCTCCAGCTCTTTCAGAAAGGGCAGGCGAGGGTCGGGCATGAGGGCTGTCTGGTCCGGCCGCGACGTTGCGTCAAGCGTCGGTGGCCGATATTCGGACTTTGTTAACCGCCGCCACTGCCCTATGGCGTTAACACTTCTCAACCATAACCGACGCTTCATTTCATGCGCCTGCACCGCCTGCGCTTCCGCATCCGCGCTTTCGCAGCGACGGCTATCTGCTTTCTCGCTGCGGCCTGCGCGACGCCCCAGGTCGAACAGAGCGCGTGCGAGCCCTATATGGGCCTCGATCCGACCTGTCTGGTCGACCGCAGCCTGCTGAAAGAGGCGGTCGATTCGTATCGCGCCCACTACAGCAAGATGAAGGTCGGCGCGTCGGTGACCTATACCGAGTATGGCGCGGCGATTCCCTTCACCACGCGCTGGCTGCGCACCGACAGGCTGATGGTGGTGGATTTCTCCAAGCCGGCCTACGAGAAGCGCCTCTATATCCTCGACTGGAAGACCGGCGCGGTCGAAGCCTACCATGTCAGCCACGGACGCGGTTCGGCGCTGAACGAGCGGTCCTATCACGCCAAACGTTTCACCAATCTCGTGGGCTCGGGCACCTCGTCGGTCGGCGCCTATGTGGGCGGACAGCAATATACCAGCCCGCGCTGGGGGCTGGCGCTGCGCCTGCAAGGGCTGGACGCCACCAACAATCGGGCGCTGGAACGCACGATCGTCTTCCACGCCAACCAGACCTTCTTCGACAAGGGCCGCAATATTTTCGGCTGGTCGTGCGGCTGCTTCATGATGGATACGGCTGATCTGCCGCGCGCCATCCATGTCCTGATGGAGGGCGGCTTCCTCTATGCCGGCCTCATCTCGCTGTTCGACGTTTCGACCCACGACAAGGTGCGCGAGTGCAATCCGTTCTGCGGCGATCAGGATCGCTGCGCCACCCGTCCGGGGGCCAATCCGGTCGGCTCGCTGCCGGGCGTTCCGGCCCCGCCGCCGCGCGCCAGCGCGCCCGGCGGCGTCAGCGTCCCCGATCCGCTGCCCGGCCAGATTCCGGTGCCGACGGCTAAACCGGATGTAATCCGCACGATGGCGGTCGCCGGTTGATTCCGGCCGCCGCCTCGCGCTTCATGCGCTCCATGAAATGCGTGGCCCTCGCCCTCAGCGCCCTCGTGGCGCTCGGCTCTGCTTTTGCGTTTTGCGCCCCCGCGTCGGCCGCGACCGCGCTGAACGGGGCCAAGCTCGATCCGCTCAATCTCATCGACGATGCGCTGGAGCACGAGGCGCTGGCGGCCTATGCCCGTCACGCTTCGCAACGGCCCTTCAAGGGCGACGAGATCGTCATCGTCGACTACTCGCTGCCGTCCAGCGTGCGGCGGCTCTACATCGTCAACATCCGCACCGGCGCGGTCGAGGCGCATTACGTGGCGCATGGCCGCGGCTCGGACCCCGCCCATACACGCATGGCGGTGCGCTTCAGCGACGCCGAGACCTCGGGCATGTCGTCGGTCGGGGCGTTTCGCGGGCTTGAACGCTATCGCAGCGGCACGCATGGCCCGGCGCTGCGCCTCGCCGGGCTCGACGGCACCAACGCCAGCGCGTTCCAGCGCCTGATCGTCTTCCACACCGCGCCCTATTTCGATCCCGAGAACGGCCGGTTCGGGCGGTCGTGCGGCTGCTTCGTGGTGACCAAAGACCAGATGAAGCGCGTCTATGACGTGATCGCCGATGGCGGGTTTCTCTACGCCGGCCCGGCCCGCCTGCATGATGCGTCCGCCACGCGCGCCCGCGATTGCAACACCGAGTGCGGTAATCGCTGTCCGGACGCGCCGCTGCTGGCCAAGGCGACGCCCGCCCCCGCCCGTCCCGCCGCGCCCGTCGTGACGGCGAGCGTCGCGCCGCCGGTCGCGCCGCAACCCGAGCCGACGGCCGCGCCGCCCGCCGTGATGGCCGCGCTGAAGCCCGAACCGGAGGCGCCGGCCCGCGCGGCCCGCCCCGCCTTCGATGCGCCGCGGCCCATGGCCAAGCCGAAACTGAGCGCCCCGGTCGAGATGGCCGCCTTCGACGCGCCGGTGCCGCGGCTCAAGCCGGCGCTCGATGCGGTGACGATCGACGGCGAGGCCCGTTTCGCGGCGGAAGAAATCCTGAACCGGCGTCATGAGACGCGCCTCGTCGCGGCGGCTGAGCCGCCCGCCGCGTCGTCTTCGACTGGTCTGGCTGTTTTGGATGCGCCGCTGCCGGCGGCGAAGCCGGCCGCTCTCGCCGCCTCCGTGCCCTTGCCGGCCATCGTTGAAACCGGACATGAGCCCGGCGCGCCGGTGCCGCTGGCCAAACCGATGCTCGTCGCCGAGCTGAACGCTTCGCCGCAGCTCGATGCCGCGCCCCTCATTCCTGTCGTCGTTCCGGGCCAGACCCCGGTGCCTGCGGCCAAGCCGCCGGGCCTGCGTCAGACCGCCGACGCCGGCGGGCGCACGTGAGGGCGCTCGTTCTCGCCGCGGCGCTGCTGGCCGCCGGCTGCGCCAGCGCGCCGCCGCCGCCCCCGCCGGTGATCGACGCGGCGTCCTTCACGGTCGATGGCGTGCGGATGGACCCGCGCGGCTATATCGAGCCGGCGCTGTTGCGCGAGGCCCTGGCCTCCTATGCGCGGCATTACGGCACGGTGCGGGCCGAGACGCGCATTTTTGACCTGCCGGGGCGGCGCATCGAATCCGGCGTTTCGCCGATCCGGCGCGACATGATCAGCGTGATCGACTTCCGCATTCCGGCCAACCGGCCGCGCTGGTTCATGGTCGATCTGAGGACCGGCGGGGTGACGGCGTTCCGCGTGGCCCATGGGCGCAATTCCGACGCCGCCGGGCCGATGATCCCACCGCCCGGCCGGCTGAGCGCCACAGGCGGCGCGGTGGTGGCCTCGAATCTTCTGGATTCCAACGAAACCGCCGTCGGCGCCTATGTGGCGGCGAACATCTATGAAGACGGGTTCGCGCCCGGCTCGGTGCGGCTGCACGGGCTCGACGCCACAAACAGCTGCGCCTACTGGCGCGCGCTGGTGATGCACCAGGCCCGCTACATGACCCCCGATCCCGGCAGCGGCGAGGTCGGGACCAGCGATGGCTGTCTTGCGGTCGAGGTGCAGGACCGGCCGGTCGTGGCGCAGCTGATCCGCGATGGCGGGTTCATCTATGCCGGGCCGCTGTCGCTGCACAAACGCACGCGCGCCGACGGGTTGACCAGTCAGGCGGCCTGCGAGGCGGTGCGTCTGAAGCCGGAAAACGGCCCGCAGCCCGTCATCCCGCCCTCATAAGGGTTCACGCGGACGTCACGGATGCGCGATAGTCGGCGCGTCATGGCACGCAACGAACATCTCTCGGACATCGCCCATCGCTTTCTTTCGCGTCGCGCCCTTCTGAAAGGCGCAGGCGCCGCCGCCGTGCTGAGCGCGACCCCGCTGGGCGGCCTTCTGACGCCGGCGCGCGCGCAAAGCGCGGCGTCTTTGGCTTTTCAGGAGCTGGGCCGTATCGGCAAGGACGAACCGACGCATCACGTCGCGCCGGGGCATGACGCCCATGTGCTGATCTCGTGGGGCGATCCGATCCTGCCGGGGGCGCCGGCCTTCGATCCACTGGCGCAGACGGCGGAGAAGCAGCTTGGCCAGTTCGGCTTCAACTGCGACTTCATCGGCTATCTGCCGCTGCAGGGCGGTGCGGCGTCGAAGGCCGGGCATCTGGCGGGCGAAAGCTCGGCGCACGGCCTGCTCTGCGTGAACCACGAATATTCCACGCCGATCTATATGTTCCCCGGCATGCCCGACCGCGAGGCGGCGGTGGCCGCCTCGACGGCCG
>CAZBPO010000021.1:0-11586 GCA_964493795.1 uncultured Flavobacteriaceae bacterium | reverse complement strand
TCCGGACTGACATAGGCAGAATCGTTGAGAACCGCCGAGACCGTGGCGGTCGAACGCGCCTCGGTGGGGCATTCGATCATCGAGGTCAAACGCGCCGGCGGCGCGTGGTCGGTCGTGGCGGACAGCCCCTATGCCCGCCGCCTGCACGCCGATTCCGACATGGAAATCGCCGGCCCGGCCCGCGGCCACGCCCGCATGAAGACGGCCATCGACCCGGACGGCTTTCTGGTGAAAGGCACGTTCCAGAACTGCGCCGGCGGCGTGACGCCCTGGGGGACGATCCTGACCGCCGAGGAGAACGTCCAGAACTATTTCTCAGGCGCGCCCTCTGATCTTCTCGCCACGCACCCGCGCGAGGCGGCGAGCGCCGAGTCGTTCGGCGTCGGCGGCCGCACATGGCTGTGGTCGAAATTCGATCCGCGCTTCGACATCAACGCCGCGCCGCACGAGCTCAACCGCTTCGGCTGGATCGTCGAGATCGATCCCTACGACCCGCGTTCGACGCCCAAGAAGCGCACGGCCCTGGGCCGCTTCCGGCATGAGGCGGCGACCATCGTGGCCCGCGACGGCCTGCCCGTGGTCGCCTATATGGGCGACGATCAGAGCTTCGAGTTCGTTTACAAGTTCGTGTCGGCGCGCGCCTATGTCGCCAACGATCACGCCGCGAACGCCGACATTCTCGACGAGGGCACGCTCTATGTCGCGCAGTTCAGGGATGACGGCGTGGGCGAATGGCTGCCGCTGGTTCATGGACACGGGCCGCTGACCGCCGAAAACGGCTTCGACGATCAGGGCGATGTGGTGATCGATGCGCGCCGGGCCGCGCGCCTGCTGGGGGCGACCGAGACCGACCGGCCCGAGGATGTCGAGACCGATCCGGTCACCTTGCGCACTTATGTCGCGCTGACCGGCGGCACCGATCGCAAGGAGCCTGCGCCCGGCGCGCCGCGCGCGCCCAACCGTCGCGGCCACATTCTCGAGATTCTCGCGCCGGGCGAAGACGGCGCGCGCGATCATGCGCGCACCGACTTCGCCTGGGACATCCTGCTTCTGGCCGGTCACCCGCAGGCGGAGACCAACGCCCGGGGCGTCTATGGTCCGGGCATCACCGACGCCGGCTATTTCGCCCAGCCCGACAATCTGGTGTTCGACCCCAAGGGCCGGCTGTGGATCGGCACGGATGGCGCCGATGAAGTCGGTCTGGCCGACGGCTTGTGGGGGTGCTGCATCACCGGCCCCGAGCGCGCGGTGACGCGCCATTTCTTCTCGGTGCCCGTCGGCGCGGAGATGACCGGCCCCTGCTTCACGCCGGATGGCGAGACGCTGTTTGTGTCGGTCCAGCATCCCGGCTCGGTTGCGGGCGGCTCGTTCGACGCGCCGCCCACGCGCTGGCCGGCGGCGATGGACAGCGCCATGCCGCCAAGGCCGTCCGTCATGGTCATCACCCGCAAGGGCGGGGGCCCGATCGGCGGCTAACGCTCGATGCTGAACCAGCGCGAGGGGTGATAGCCGACGGCGTTCGGCTGGTATCCCTTGACCCAGGTCTGGACCAGCGCCCGGTTGACCGGGACATAGACGGGGATCAGCGCGGCGTCCTCCAGCGCGATCTTCTCGGCCGCGGCGTAGAGCTCGCCGCGCCGTTTCAGGTCGCGCTCGCGATTGCCCTCGCCCGACAGGCGGTCGTATTCGGCGTTCGACCAGCCGCCGAAATTCACCTCGGTCGCATCGCTGCGCAGCAGGTAGATGTAATACTCGGCGTCGGGCGGCGCGGAGAAGCCGCCGTCGGCGACTTCGAACTGCTTCTGCCGCAGCCTGACATAGTGGGTCTTCACCTCGTTGGACTCGACCAGCGCGTTGACGCCGACCTGCTTCCACATATCGATGATCGCAAGGGCCGAACGGCGGTTGGCCTCGCCGATGCGATGGATGAAGGTGAAACGCAGCGGGTTGGAAGGCCCGTATCCCGCCTCGGTCAGCAGCCGCCGCGCCTCGGCCTGCCGTTCGGCCGCGCTCATCTTCGAGAAGTCGCCCGCGTCGGACGAAACGAAGTCGCGGGCGTTCGGCGGCACGATGCTCCACGCCGGCAGCTCGCCGTTGTTGAGGATGCGCGAGACGATGGTCTGGCGGTCGATGGCCAGCGACAAAGCGCGCCGCACGCGCACGTCGGCGAAACGCGGATCTGAGAGGTTCAGCACGATATAGCCTAGCCACGATGCGGGATCGGCGTGGGTCTGGGCGGGCAGGTCGCGCTTGAGCATGGCGTAGGCGCTGGGCGGGAAGCGCAGATTGAGGTCCAGCTCGCCCGCGCGGAACCGCCGAACCGCCGCCGCGTCGTCGTCGGTGGGGTAGAAGATGACCTTGTCGATCTTCACCGAAGCGGCGTCGAAATAATGTTCGTTGCGGGTCAGGCCGATATGGCTCTGCGAGACCCACTCGGTCAGCTTGTAGGGGCCGTTGGAGACCATGCGTCCCGGCTGGACCCAGTCGTCGCCATACTCGGCCAGGGCGTGAACCGGTGTCGGAAAAAAGCAGGGATAACCGGCGAGCAGCCAGAACAGCGTCTGGCTGGGTTCGTTCAGGGTGATCTCGAACGTGCGGTCATCGACGGCGCGCACGCCCAGCTGGTCGGGCGCAACCTTGCCCTCGACGATCTCGCGGGCGTTGCGGATGACATAGCCGAAATTGGCGTAGGCCGAGGCGGTCTTGGGGTCGAAGGTGCGGCGGAAGCCGAGGACGAAATCCGCAGCCGTCACCGGCCGCCCGTCAGACCATTTGCCGTCGGCGCGCAGCGTGAAGGTGAGCGTGAGGCCGTCGTCGGAAACCGTCCAGCTTTCCGCCGCGCCGGGGATCTCGTTGCCGTCCGGCCCCACCTGGAGCAGGCCGTTGAAAAGGTCGCGCAGGATTTCGGATTCGTAGGTCGTGAACCACTTGGCCGGGTCCAGCGTGTCGGGCTCGGCCAGATTGCCCCGCTTCAGCACGCTCTCGGCGACGGCGAACGGGGCTAGGCACAAGGCGGCGATCAGGACGATCGCAAGACGCAGCGATCCCATGCGCTTATCTTTCCAGTGTCATCGTGCTGCTGCGATGGGTGTTGGTCGGGTTTCCCTCAAAGCCCTTCACCCATTTCTGCACCAGCGCGCGATGCGCCGTATAGAACATCGGGATCAGCGCCGTGTCGGCCATCGCGATCCGGTCGGCTTCCTGGAACATCTGCATGCGCTTTTCCGGGTCGACCTCGACGGCGGCCTCGCGGGTGAGGCGGTCGAACTCGGCGTTCGACCAGCCGCCGTAATTGCTGTCCGAGCCGGTCTGCAGCAGCAACGAGAAGAAGGCTGGGTCGGGCGTGCCCTGCCAGCCGGCGTCGGCGACCTCGAAATCGTTCTGGCGCAGGCGCGCATAGTGAACCTTGACCTCGTTCGACTGCAGATTGGCCTTCACGCCGACCCGTTGCAGCATCGAGGCGACGGCGACGATCGCCTTGCGGTTGGCGTCGCCGGCGCGATAGTCGAGGCGGAATTCCAGCGGCGATCCGGGGCCATAGCCGGCTTCCGCGAGCAGGCGGCGCGCTTCGGTGAGGCGCTTGTCCATCCGCATTGCGCTGAAATCGTTCTCGGGCGGCTGGGTGTAGCCCTTTACCACCTTCGGGATGACGCCATAGGCGACGGTCTGTCCGGTCGCCAGGACGCGCTCGGTCAGCATGTCGCGATCGATGGCGAGCGAGAGCGCCCGGCGCACGCGTGCGTCCGCGAATTTCGGGTTGCGGTGGTTGACCGTCAGAAAGGTGACGACCGAGGCCGGCGTCACGCTGGTTTCGTCGGGCATGTTCCGCTTCAGCCACTCGTACTGGCTGATCGGGAAGTCCAGATTCATGTCCAGCGCGCCCGACCGGAACCGGCTGAGCGCCGCCGATACGTCGGTGGTCGGGTAAAAGATGACCTCGTCGATCGCGACGTTCGCGGCGTTCCAGTAATGCGGATTTTTGGTGAGGCGGACCTGCGAGGTCGGCGTCCATTCGGCCAGCACATAAGGGCCGTTCGACACCATGACGCCGGCGCGCGCCCAGCGTTCGCCGTGCTCGGCGTAGATGTGGCGCGGCAGGGGGAAGAACAGCGCATAGCCGGAAATCAGACGGATGAAGGCGGCGTCCGGGGCTTCCAGCGTGATCTCAAGCGTCAGCTCGTCGATGGCGCGGACGCCCAGTTCCTCGATCGGCTTTTCGCCGGCCACCACGGCGCGCGCGTTCTTGACGGTATAGGCGAGGTCGATCAGCTGGGCCCCGGTCGCCGGATCGGCGGCGCGGCGGATGCCGGCGGCGAAGTCTTCGGCGGTCAGCGGCGCGCCGTCCGACCATTTCAGGCCTTCGCGCAGATGGAACGTATAGATCGTGCCGTCCTCGGACATCTCCCAGCGTTCGGCGGCGCCCGGGGTCGGCTCGGCCCGCGCGTCCGGGATGACCAGCCCGTCGAACAGGTCGTTCAGGATATTCACCTCGACGACGAGCGAGTATTTCGGCGGGTCCAGCGTGTCGGGTTCGGCCTGGTTCCCCCGGTGCAGCGTCGCGGCCGAAGCGGCCGTCGCCAGCGCCAAAGATGCAGCCATCGCGCCCGCGATCAGGCGCAGCTTCATACCCATGCCGGTCTTTCCCCAAGAAGGACCGGCTCACGATAACGTAAATGGAGCCCCCGGCCACCCGCTTTCACACGGACGTGACGGGCTTCGCATTGCGCCGGCCCTGCGCCTCGGCTCTATGGCGCGTCAAGGGTTCTGAACGAGGGGTCATACATCATGCTGCGCCATCTTCGCGCGATTCTGCTCGCCGCCACCGCCGTCACCGCCGCCCTCGCGGCCCCGGTGATCGCGCAGGAAACGCCGGCCGTGCAGACCCAGGCCGACAACGCGGTCTGGAATCTCGCCGATCTGTATTCAAGCGACGAGGCCTGGACGGCCGAGTACGAACGGCTCAAGGGGGAAATCCCCGCGATCGAGGCCTGCAAGGACAAGATCGTGCAGGACAGCGCGACGCTGCTGTCGTGCTTCGAGGGGATGTCGGGGTTCCTGAAAGAGCTTCTGCGCCTCTACACCTACGCCATGCTGAAGTCGGACGAGAACCTGTCCATCGCGCCCAATCTTGAGCGCAAGACGATGGCGCAGATGCTCTACGTCCAGTACGGGGCCGCGACCTCGTGGCTCAACCCCACGCTGCTGGCCGCCGGCAAGGAGAAGATCGATCAGTTCCGCGCCGAGCAGTCCAAGCTGAACGACGTGTTCGGCTTCATGCTGGACAACGTGCTGCGCGCCGCGCCGCATACGCTTTCGCAGGAAAGCGAAGGCGTGCTGGCGCTTTCGGGCGACGTCCTGGGCAAGGCGGGCGACGTCTATGACATCTTCTCGGCCGCCGAGCTGCCGTTCCCGACGATCAAGCTGTCGACCGGCGAGGAAGTCCGCGTCGATCAGGCCAACTACACCAAGTACCGTCAGGCCCCCAATCGCGACGACCGCAAGGCGGTCTTCGATGCGTTCTGGGGCAAGTGGAAAGAGTTCGAAGGCACGCTGGGCGCCAACCTGTCGGCCCATGTCTCGGGCCACGTCTTCAACGCCAAGGCGCGCAAATACAACAACGCGCTGGACGCGGCGCTGTTCGGCGACGCGATGCCCGAAGCGGTCTATCGCCAGCTTGTGAGCCAGGTGAACGCGGCACTGCCCTCGCTGCACCGCTATTTCAAGCTGCGCCAGAAGATGCTCGGGATCGAGGGCGACCTTGGCTACTACGACATCTATCCGGCACTGGTTCAGCTCGACAAAAAATTCCCGCTCGACGTCTCCGAGCAGATGACGCTGGAGTCGCTGGCGCCGCTCGGCGAAGAATATCTCGGCATCCTGAAGGAAGGGTTCGCCGGCCGCTGGGCGCACGTCTATCCCAGCCAGGGCAAGGCGACCGGCGCCTACATGATGGGCGCGGCCTATGACGTGCATCCCTATCTGCTGCTGAACCACAACGACGACTACGACTCGATGTCGACGCTGGCCCATGAATGGGGCCACGCGGTGCACACGGTGCTGGCGAAGAAAGCGCAGCCCTTCGAGAAGTCGGACTATTCGACGTTCACGGCCGAGACCGCCTCGATCATGAACGAGATGCTGCTCCAAGACTATATGGTCAAGAACGCCCAGTCGAAGGAGGAGAAGCTCTATTATCTGGGCATGGCGCTGGAGGCGATGCGCGGCACTTGGTTCCGCCAGGCGATGTTCGCCGAGTTCGAGCTGAAGATCCACGAAGAGGCCGAGGCCGGCAAACCGTTGTCGGGCGCGCGCATGACCGAGATCTATTGCGATCTCCTCAAGCGCTATCACGGCGACGCGGAAGGCGTGCTGAAGATCGACCCGACCTATTGCGTCGAATGGGCGTTCATCCCGCACTTCTACCGCAACTTCTATGTCTATCAGTACGCCACCTCGATCACCGGCGCGGCGCTGCTGGCCGAGCGCATTTCGAGCGGCGACGAAGCCCAGCGCGACGTCTTCCTCAACCTGCTGCGGGCCGGCGGTTCTGACCACCCCTACGAGCTCTACAAGAAGGCGGGGATCGATATGGCGTCGCCCGAGCCCTATCAGGCGCTGGTCAAGCGCATGAACGCCATCATGGACGAGATGGAGAAGCTGCTGGCCGAATAAGCCTCAGCACCGGACTGGCGAAGGGCGCGGTCGCGTAAGGCGGCCGCGCCCTTCGTGCTGCTGGCCCGCCCGGTTGCGCCGTGACATGGTCCGTGCCTCAGCAACGGGGGCTCCATGTACGTCACGGTCAACGGCGCGCGGCTATTCTTCGATGTGGCGGGTTCGACCCTGGCGGCGACGCCCGATGGCCCCCGGGCGCGGCCCGCGCTGCTGGTGCTGCATGGGGGCCCCGGGTTCGATCACTGGGCGCTGCGCTCGTATTTCGACCGTTTCGCCGACATCGCGCAGGTCGTCTATCTCGATCATCGCGGCAACGGACGCAGCCGCGGCGGCGACGGCTCCGATCCCTCGCGCTGGAATCTGGCGCAATGGGGCGACGACATTGCGGCGTTCTGCGACACGCTGGGGCTGGAGCGGCCCATCGTGCTCGGCCAGTCGTTCGGCGGGTTCGTGGCGCAGTCCTATGCGATCCGCCATCCGGGCCATGCGCGCGGGCTGATCTTTTCGTCCACCGCCGCGACGCTGCGCATCGAGGATGTGCTGGGCGGCTTTGAAAAGCTGGGCGGGGCCGAGGCGCGCGCCGTCGCCACCGGCTTCTGGACGCGCGCCGACAAGGACGACATCGTCGCCTTCCTCAAGCCCTGCACGCCGCTCTACAACACCACGGCGCGCGATCCCGCCGGCGGCGCGGGGACGATCTACCAATGGGACATGTTCCGGCATTTCAGCCTGCCGGGCGGCGAAATCTGGCGGATGGACCTGCGCGCCGGGCTGGCCGGCGTGCCGGGCCCGATCCTGGTGCTGACAGGCGAGCGCGATCCGGTGACGCCGCCCGAGAAATCACGCGAGATATTCGAAAGCCTCAGGCCCGAGGCGGGCGTCTATATGGAAATCCCCGATACCGGACACGGTGCGTTCCGCGACGCGCCAGAAGCCTGCGAGACGATCCTGCGCGACTTCATCCGGACCTGCGGCTGACGCGCGCGGCGTGGCCGTTCAGACCCTGACGTCGACGGCGGTTCCGGCGACCGCGCCTTCGACGCCCAGTATGCCGTTGCTCAGCTGAACGTTCTGGGCGGCCACGAAGGTGCTGGCGTCGGCGGCGGCCTTGCGCTGCGCCTTCACTTCGCTCGATTGGCCGATCGAACCGTCCAGCGAGGCAACGCGCTCGCCCGCGAACGCGGTGACGGACGGCGAGGGCTGGTAGCGTGGGATGGCGAGCCTGTTGGCGGCGAAAATCTCCATGGGCGAAAGGCTGCGCCCGCGCTGCCCCGCCGTCCAATCGACATGGATTCAAATAAGATTCAAAGGCGCGTCACGCGCGCCGTCACCGCGAAATGATCGCTCAGCGGCCTGGGCTCAAGCCCGCCCAGCGCGTGACGTTCGTCCATGACCACCCTGCCGTCCGAGATCGCGAGGCCCGGCCCCGCGAAGATGTAGTCGAGCCGGTTGTCGCCCTCGCGCGGATCGGCCCAGGGGTTTTGCGTCGCGGTATAGGTCAGCGCCTCGGCGGCTTCCGGCGCTTCGGCGAAGCCGGGCAGGGCATCCGCGACCGCCCCCGGCCACAGGGCCGGGTCGTGGCTCCACGCCGGCATCGGCCCGACCGAAGGCGGGGCGACGTTGAGATCGCCGCCGACGATCACCGGCGCGCCCTCCAGCGTCTTCACGAAGCCGCCCAGTTCGGCCAGATGGGCGGCCCGGGTGGGCGTGTTGGTGGTGTGGGGATAGGCGGCGCACAGATGTGTGTTCACGACCCAGACATCGCCGAGATCGGGCGCAGCGATCAGCGCGGCCAGCGCGGACTTCCGCGCCGGAGACCGCCCGGCGCGATAGCGATAGCGGCGCACCGTCTTCACGGGGTGCCTGGAGAGCGTCATCAGCCCGCTGTCGATGGTCAGATAGCGCCCGCGGGCCCACTCCACCGGCCCGGCGATCCAGTTCAGGGGCACCCGCCAGTAGGCCTCGGCCTCGGCGACATGCGCAAAGAGCGGCCGCAGCGCGGGCCGGCGCCGGGCCGACCAGACCTCCTGCAACAGCGCCACGTCCGGGCCTTCGGGGTCGGCGGCCATGGCTTTAAGGGCCCGGACGATCCCCTTCAGACGCGGCTCGCGCGCCGGGGCGGTGGGGATGTCCCAGATGTTCCAGCTGAGAAGTTTCACGCGCGCGTTGCCGTAGCGATAGGCGTTGGTTCAGGATTTACGGTAAGCATGGCTCAAATCACCGGCCGCAAAGGCCGGCCGGGCGGCGATCCGCCCGGCTGAGGAGCTATCATGACTGATTTTACGGCCGTTCGCGACCGGGCCATTTCCCTTGCCGGCGAGGCCGGCGGACCCGCCGCCGCCACGTTTACCCGCGCCTTCCTGCACACGGCCCCGCCGGAAGACGTCGCGACCTTCCCGCCCGAAACGCTGGCGCGCCTGGCGGTGATGGCGCGTGATCTGTCCTCGTCGCGCAGCATCGGCGAATCTCTGGTGCGGGTGTTCGCGCCCGATCCGGAAACGGACGGCTTCGCCTATGACGGCGCGATCCTGATCGCGATCAACGACGACAAGCCGTTCCTGTTCGATTCGATCCTTGGCGAACTCGGCCTTCACGGCCTCGCCGTCGCCGCCGCCTTCCATCCCATCGTCGAGAGCCAGCGCGCGGCCGGGCCGCTGGCCGGCGACGGGCGCGAATCCGTCATCGTGATCGCCATCGCGCGCGAGCGCGATGCGGCGCGGTTGATGGCGCTGGAAGAAAGCGCGCGGCGCGTCTTCGCCGATGTCGGCGTCGCGGTCGGCGACTGGCGCGCCATGCTCGACAGGCTGGCGGAGTCGACCGAGGAGCTCAGGCGCAACCCGCCGCCGATCGAGCCGTCCGAGCTGAACGAGTCGATCGCCTTCCTCAAATGGCTCGCCGACAATCATTTCACGCTGCTGGGCTGCCGCGACTATGCGTTCGACGCGGGCGCGGGCAAGCATGCGGCGATCGAATCCAGCGGGCTGGGCATTCTCCGCGATCCTGCCGCCCGCATCATCCGCAATCCGGAAGACGCCGAAATCCTCACCCCGGAAGTGATCGGCTTCCTCACCGATCCCCAGCCGATCATCGTCACCAAGTCCACCAGCCGCTCGCGGGTGCACCGCGCGGCGCTGCAGGACTATATCGGCGTGAAGCGTTTCGACGCCGCCGGCCGTCTGATCGGGGAACGCCGCTTCGTCGGCCTGTTCACCTCGTCGGCCTATCACCAGCTGCCGACCGAGACGCCGCTGCTCAGGCGCAAGGTCCTGCGCGTGATCGAGCGCTCGGGGTTCGGCGCGCGCAGCCATGACGGCAAGTCGCTGGCCCATGTGATCGAGACCTTCCCGCGCGACGATCTGTTCCAGATCGGCGAGGACGATCTGCTGCAACAGGCGCTTGGCATCATGCATGTGCTGGAACGGCCGCGCGTGAAAAGCTTCTTCCGGCGCGACCGTTTCGACCGTTTCGTCTCGGTCCTCACCTTCATGCCGCGCGACCGCTATGCGGGCGCGGTGCGGGTGCGGATCGGCGAAATCCTGGCCGCCGGCTTCGGCGGCGAGGTCACGCTCTCCACGCCGACATTCTACGAAACGCCGGTCGCGCGCATCCACACGATGATCACGCGCCCGCCGGGCGGCCATCTCGCCGAGCCCGACAAGGACGCGATCGAGGCGGAAATCGAAAGCGCGACCGTCACCTGGAGCGACCGCCTGGCCGCCGCGCTGGCCGCCTTGCCCGACCCGGCGCTGAACGGGCTGGCCTCGCGTTACATCGACGCCTTCCCGGTGAATTATCGCGAACAGGTCTCCACCCAGGAGGCGCTCGTCGATATCGGCCGCATCGAGGCTCTGGCCAGCGGGGGCTTCAATCCCGGCGAGGTCTCGTTCCATGCCTGGCGCGAGCCGGGCGATGCGGCGGGCACGCTGCGCCTCAAGCTGCTGCATGCCGGCGGCTCGGCCGAACTCTCCAGCGTGCTGCCGATCCTGGAGAATATGGGCCTCGTCGTCGTCGAGGAGACGAACTACCGGGTTCAGCCGCGCGGCGTTGCGGGCAATCTCAGCGTCCACGCCTTCTCGATGCGCCTCAAGCAGCCGCAGCCGCTGAACTTCGCCGCCGTCGGACCCAAGCTGGAGGACGCGCTCCAGATGGTGTGGACCGGCCGGGCCGAGAATGACGGCTTCAACGCCCTCACCATCGCCGCCGATCTGGAATGGCATGCGGTGGTGGTCCTGCGCGGCATCGCTAAGTTCCTGCGTCAGGCCGGCATCGCCTTCTCGCAGCCCTATATGGAAGAGGCGCTGGTCCGTAACGCCGACATCGCGCGGCTGGTGGTCGATCTCTTCAAGGCGCGGCTCGATCCCAAAGACGATGGCGACGGCGACGATATCCACGCGCGCATCGAGGAAGCGCTGCGCGACGTGAAGAGCCTGGACGAGGACCGTATCCTTCGCCGCTTCCGCAACGTGGTCGAGGCGACGCTGCGCACCAACGCCTGGGCCAAAGAGCCCGACGGCGCCGAGCGGCCTGCGCTCGCCTTCAAGTTCGACAGCGGGGCGCTCGACGAATTGCCCGCGCCGCGCCCGTGGGTCGAGATCTTCGTCTATGGCCCGCGCGTCGAGGGCACGCATCTGCGCTACGGCCGTGTCGCGCGCGGCGGCATACGCTGGTCGGACCGGCGCGAGGATTTCCGCACCGAGGTGCTGGGCCTCGTCAAGGCGCAGCAGGTGAAGAACGCCGTCATCGTGCCGGTCGGCTCGAAAGGCGGCTTCTATCCCAAGCAGCAGCCCAAGGACGCCTCGCGCGAGGCCGTCTATGCCGAGGGCGTCGCCGCCTATTCGCTGTTCATCGACGCGATGCTCGACGTGACCGACACGATCGACGTCGATGGCTCCATCGTGCCGCCGGCGTCGGTGC
>CAZBPO010000020.1:18259-20600 GCA_964493795.1 uncultured Flavobacteriaceae bacterium | reverse complement strand
CGCTTGGCCTTCTCGATGACCATCTCGGCCACCGCCACGTGACGGGTCGCCGGTTCGTCGAAGGTCGAGGAAATCACCTCGCCCTTCACCGTGCGCTGCATGTCGGTGACTTCTTCCGGGCGCTCGTCGATCAGCAGGACGATCAGATAGCACTCGGGATGGTTCGCCGTGATCGACTTGGCGATGTTCTGCAGTAGCACCGTCTTGCCGGTACGCGGCGGCGCGACGATCAGGCCGCGCTGGCCTTTGCCCAGCGGCGCGACGATGTCGATGATGCGGGCCGAACGATCCTTCAGCGTCGGATCGTTCACTTCCATCTTCAGCCGCTCTTCGGGGTAAAGCGGCGTCAGATTGTCGAAATGGACGGTATGGCCGGCCTTTTCGGGATCGGAAAAGTTGATCTCGTTCAGCTTGGTGAGGGCGAAGTAGCGCTCGCCGTCCTTGGGCGCGCGGATCAGGCCTTCGACCGTATCGCCGGTCCGCAGCGAGAAGCGGCGGATCTGCGCGGGGCTGACATAGATGTCGTCGGGGCCGGGCAGATAGTTCGACTCGGGCGAACGCAGAAAGCCGAACCCGTCCGGCAGGGCCTCCAGCACGCCGACGCCGGAAATCTCGATATCGCTCTCGGCCAGCGCCTTGAGGATGGCGAACATCAGCTCCTGCTTGCGCATCGAGCCGGCGCCCTCGATCTCGAGCTCCTCGGCGAACGCCAGCATCTCGACGGGCGACTTCGCCTTGAGGTCCTGCAGCTTGACCGTCTGGAAGCGGACGTCGGCCAGCGTCATCGGGGCCGGCTTTTCCGGTTCGGGCTTGACCTCGACGGTCGTGTCCTTCGGCGCCGGGGCGGCTTCGGCCGCTTCGACGGGCGTTTCGGGCGCGGGCGCGGCCGCTTTCTTGCGGCTGCTCAGAGTGGGGCGAGTCGAGGGAGGAATGGGCGTAACCTGGGCTTGGAAATGGAACCGGCGGGTGAACGGCTTATGCCCTGTGGGCGGGATCGTTCGGCATACATCCGTCGATGACGCAAAAACCGGCGGATATTGGATTGAGGTTTTGAAAGGCGTCCGGCGGTTGGATCCCGCCGGATTGCGCCGCCGTCACGGGGCCTTTGATGAAAGGCGTGGCCCGGCGAACGCGATCTTGAATTTTCTATAACGCCGTTTCGCGCGGCGTTTCAAGCCCGCCTAGAACGGTTTCGCCACGACCAGCACTACCACCAGGATGACGCCGACGCTGGGAATCTCGTTCAAAAGCCGCCAGGTACGGGTATTGCGGATGCCACGATCGGCGCGGAACTTCCGCACCTGACCGGCCAGAAACCCATGGAATCCGGTCAAGGCGAACACCAGAGCGAGCTTCGCGTGCAGCCATCCGGCACCCTGCAGCATTTCCGGCCGGCCGACCAGCATCAGCACGCCAAAGACCCAGGCCGCCAGCATGGCCGGGGTCAGAATGATCCGCAGAATCCGGGCTTCGCGCGCCTTCCAGACGTCGCTTTCCGCCGAACCGGCCGTGGTTTCGCTGTGATAGGCTAGATAGCGCGGCAGCATGAACAGCCCCGCCATCCAGAAAATCACGAAAATCACGTGGCCAGCTTTGACCCAGTCGTAACCGACGCCTTCGAGCCATGCCATCAGGCGGCCTTTCTCATGCAGGGACAGCCCGCCGCGCTCTCGCACCCACCCCAGTTCGGATCGGGCGCGACGCCTGAGCGCGTGAGCGTCTGACGTGTGAGATCAGCGAGCGCAGCTATGAAATCGGGATGGGTGCCGACGGCCGGAACGCGGATGTAAGCCGGCGCGCCAGCCGCCAGAGCGGCATCGCGATAGACCTGATCCAGCTCATACAACGTCTCGGAATGTTCCGAGACGAACGACAGCGGGACAACGACCGGCGCCAGACTTGCGCTTGAAGCCTTTACGATTTCCTTGTCCGTATCGGGTCCGATCCATTTCAGCGGGCCGACCCGGCTCTGATAGGTGACCCGGCTCTCCAGCCCCTCGACGCCAGCCGCTGCGGCGATCGCTCGTGCGGCGGCTTCGACCTGGCGCGGATAGGGATCCCCCGCCGTCACGATCCGCTCGGGCAGCCCATGCGCCGAAAACAGAATGCGCGGCGTCGCCGTTTCGGGCACCTCAGCCAGAGCCGTCTTCAGAAGGCCGGCATAGGCAGAAATGAAGCCGGGGTGCAGCGGATAGCAGCACACAGCGGCCGACGGCGCTGTCAGGCCGTTGCGCGCCGCGGTCTTCGCCCAATCGTCCAGTGAAGACTGCGTCGTCGTCGTCGAAAACTGGGGGTAGAGCGGCACGAGCGCGATCCGCTCGGGGGCGAACGCCTTCAGCGT
>CAZBPO010000020.1:0-18249 GCA_964493795.1 uncultured Flavobacteriaceae bacterium | reverse complement strand
GCGACGATCTCAACAGCGCCCGCGCCTTCAGCGTCTTCGCCGCCTCATCGGCGAAAGGATGCCAGTACCGCATCGCGATGACGACCCTGGCCTCGATCCCGCCGGCCGCCAGAGCCGCCTCCAAAGCCCGGGCCTGCGCGGTCGTTTCCCTGACGATGGGCGAGCCTCCGCCGATGGACGCGTAGATGTCACGCGCATAGGCGGCACGCCGGCTGGCGATCAGCCGCGCCAACGGCCATCGCACCAGAAACGGGGCCCGGATGATCGCCTTGTCGGAGAAAAGATTCTTCAGAAACGGCTGAACGGCGTCCAGCGTGTCCGGACCACCCAGATTGAACAGGACGACGCCGACGCGCGGGCTCATGCGCTTCTCACCGCGGCGATCAGTTCGGCGACATGCTCAGGCGGCGTGGGCGGCAGCACGCCGTGGCCAAGATTGAAGATATAGGGCCGCCCGGCCATGGCGCGGACCAGACGCCGCGCCTCGTCGGCCAGGCTTTCGCCGCCAGCCAGCAGCAGGATCGGGTCGAGATTGCCCTGAAGCGCCGTCTTTTCAGGCACGGCGGACGCCGCAAACGCCAGCGGGGTCATGTGATCGACGCCGACCGCATCGACGCCGGTCCGGGCGACATAGGCGGCCAGATGCCCGGCTGCGGCGCGCGGAAATCCGATCACCGGAATCTGCGGTGCATGCGTCTTCACGGCTTTGACGATGGCCGCCGCCGGTTGAATCACCGCCCGCTCGAACAAGGGAGCCGGAACGCTGCCCGCCCAGGTATCGAAAAGCTGCACCGCCTCGGCGCCGGCGTCGATCTGGGCGATGAGATAGGCGCTGGTCGCTTCGGTCAGCGCGTCCAGTATGGCTCCGAACAGGCCCGGGTCGGCCCAGGCCATCCGCCGGATCGTCGCGTGGTCGCTGCCGCCTCCGCCTTCGATCATATAGGTCGCGACCGTCCAGGGCGCGCCCGCGAATCCGATCAACGCGACCTCGGGCGGCAGCGCCGCGCGCACCCCCCTCACGGTCTCCATCACCGGCGCCAGTTTCTCGGGCGCTCTGGAAACGCTGAGCTGTTTCAGCCCCTCGCGATCGACGATGGGTTCAAGCTTGGGCCCCTCGCCCTCGACAAAGGCTAAAGCCTGCCCCATCGCCTGAGGCAGCAGCAGAATGTCGGCGAACAGGATCGCCGCGTCGAAGCCATAGCGCCGGATCGGCTGCAAGGTCGCTTCGATGGCGAGCTCGGGGGTCAGGCAGAAATCGACGAAATCGCGCGCTTTCGCCCGTATCGCCCGATATTCCGGCAGATAACGGCCCGCCTGACGCATGATCCAGACGGGAGGCACGCTCAGCGCCTCGCCGCGCAGGGCCTGAAGGAATGGTTTCATCGTACAGAACCGGGACCGGAGAGCTTTCTTTCTTCTCTATCTATGACTCTGAAAGAGAAAGGTAGTGGTGGAGGCTGGTGGTAGGCCCTGTGAACAAGGTGGATCAAGCGGCCAGCGGATTTACGCACACCCCCTTGTGGGCGACGCCCGGGATTCCGGTTTCCGGGACCGAAAGGTTAATCAGCTCTTAATTTCCGGGGAATCGGGGTTGTGCAAAACCCTGTGGGAGTCGTGAAAAGCGGGAATCATCGTCGGCCGGCACGCCATCCCCAGTTTCCCGATCATCGCGGCTGGTCGATCCCCAACATGACAAGCTTCGTGAAAATCACCCTTGAGCCCGGTGCGTGGGCAGCGCATGACGGGTGCGAGATGGGGGCAGCGCGTTGTCCCACAGCTTTACTGGGTCACTTCTCCACATGGTTTTCCCGTGAGCGACGAGATCCCCGCGACCGCGCTCAGCCGTGGCTGGGGCCCGGCCAACGTCTATTTCCATCTTCATCTGGTCTCGGACTCCACCGGCGAAACGTTGCAGGCCTATGCCCAGGCGGTCTGCGCGCAGTTCGAGGAGGCGCGGCCGATCCTGCACATCCATCCGCTGATCCGCTCGGATCGCCAGCTGGAGCGTGCGCTCGGTATGGTTGAGGACGCGCCCGGCCTCGTTCTCTATACGCTGATGAAACCCGAGAAGCGCGAGGCGCTGGAGACGCTGTGCCTGCGTCTCGGTCTGCCGCATCTGTCGGTGCTCGACCCCGCCATCGCGATGACCGGCCGTTATCTCGGTATCGAATCGAGCCACAGGACTGGAGGCCAGCACGAGCTCGATCAAGCCTATTTCGACCGCATCGAGGCGCTGAACTATACGCTCGCGCACGATGACGGCCAGAACGTCGCCGGCTTCGGCCGCGCCGACGTCGTGCTGCTCGGCATCTCGCGCACCTCCAAGACGCCGACCTGTCTTTACCTCGCCAATCGCGGCTTCAAGGCGGCGAACCTGCCGCTCGTGCCGGGCGTGCCCCTGCCGCCGGAAATCGACGCGCTTGAGGGCTTGAGCAACGGCCCCTTGGTGATCGGCCTGGTCGCGAGCCCCGATCGCATCGTGCAGATCCGCCGCAACCGGCTGATGGCGCTCAACGAGCGCGATGAGACCGACTATGTCGACAGCGAGCATGTGCGCGACGAGATGGTCAACGCCCGCAAGCTTTTCCTGCTCAAGGGCTGGCCGATGATCGACGTCAGCCGGCGCGCCATCGAGGAGACCGCGGCGGCCATCGTGGCCCTGCTCAACCGCCGCAAGACGGAAGGTCGGCTCAGCCTCGCGGGCGGCAATGATTTCTGAGCTGAAGAAACCGCTGGTTCTGGCGTCGTCCAGCGCCTCCCGCGCCGCCATTCTCAAGAGCGCCGGCCTCGCCTTCACCGCGATTCCGGCGCGCATCGACGAGACGGCGATGATCGAAAGCCTGATGGCTGAAGGCGCCAAACCGCGCGACATCGCCGACGCGCTCGCTGAGGCCAAGACGCTTAAAGTGGCGGCCAAGATTCCCGCCCCCGCGCTGGTGATCGGGGCCGATCAGCTTCTGGTATGCGAGGGGCGCATATTCGAAAAGCCGCGCGACCGCGTCGAAGCGCAATCGCACCTCGCCTTTCTTCAGGGCAAGACGCACGAACTTGTCGGCGGGGTCTGCGGCGCGGTGGGCAGCGCGATCGTCTGGCGTCATGTCAGCGTCGCCAGGCTCACGCTCCGCAAGATGGACGCCGCCGCCATCGCCGACTATCTGGACGCCGCCGGCGACGATGTGCTGAACAGCGTCGGCTGTTATCATCTGGAAGGTCTGGGCGTTCATCTCATGAACCGGATCGACGGCGACTATTACGCGATATTGGGATTGCCGATTTTGCCCGTTCTCGAATTCCTCCGCGCTCAGGGCGCTCTGGCGCCATGACGATTTCCGGCACCGCCCGGCTGGCCGGGGTGATGGGCTGGCCGGTCGCCCAGTCGCGCTCGCCCCTGATGCACAATCACTGGATTTCGACGCTCGGCCTCGAGGCCGCCTATGTGCCGATGCCGGTGAAGCCGGAGAATCTCGAGACGGCGTTGCGCGCTCTGCCCAAGATCGGATTTCAGGGCGTGAACCTCACCGTCCCGCACAAGGAAGCGGCGGTGAAGATCGTCGATGCGCTGGACGCGGCCGCCAGGCGCATCGGCGCGGTGAACACCATCGTGGTCAGGGAAGACGGGTCGCTCGAAGGGCGCAATACCGACGCCTATGGCTTTGCGGCCAGCCTCGACTATGCCTCGGGGTCGGAAAGCAATGTCGGCGCGACGGCTGTCGTTCTGGGGGCCGGCGGCGCGGCGCGGGCCGTGGTGGCGGCGCTCGTCGACGAGAAATGCGGCGTCATCCGCATCGCCAACCGCTCCCGAGACAAGGCCGAGGCGATCGCCGCCGCCATGAAGACGCCCAAGGTCGGAATCGAGGTCGTATCGTGGGACGAACGCAGCGATGCGCTCGACGGGGCCAGCCTCGTGGTCAACACGACCCTGCTGGGCATGCGCGGTCAGCCGACGCTGGAGCTGGATCTGGCCCCTCTCAGCCAGGGGGCCATCGTCGCCGATATCGTCTATGCGCCGCTGGAGACGCCGCTTCTGACGGCGGCGCGCGAACTGGGCCTCACCACCCTCAACGGCCTCAGAATGCTGGTCGAACAAGCCCGGCCAGGCTTCGAGGCCTGGTTCGGACAGAAGCCGCCCGTAACGCCGGAACTGATCGACATGCTGGAATTCGATCTGAAAGCGAAGCAGCTCTGATGCTTCTGGTCGGCCTCACCGGTTCGATCGGCATGGGCAAAAGCGAAACCACGCGCATGTTCGCGGCGCATGGCGTGCCGGTCTATGACGCCGACGCCGCTGTCCACGCGCTCTACGATGTCGGTGGCGCGGCCGTGGAGCCGATCGGCGCGGCGTTTCCCGGCGTCGTCGTCGCCGGCAGGGTCGACCGGACCAAGCTCGGTGCGCTGACCCTTGGCGATACGGCGGCGATCAAGCGGCTCGAGGCGATCATCCATCCGCTGGTCGGCAAGGCGCAGATGGATTTTCTACTCGCTGCCGAGGCCGCCGGCGCGACGCTGGTCGTGCTCGATATTCCGCTGCTGTTCGAAACCGGCGGCGAGGCGCGCGTCGACGCCGTCGTCGTCGTATCCGCCCCGGCCGATGTTCAACGCGCCCGGGTTCTCGCGCGGCCCGGAATGACCGAGGAGAAGTTCGAGCAGATCCTCAAGCGCCAGACGCCGGACGCGACCAAACGCGCGCGCGCGCATTATGTGATCGACACCCATCTGGGGCTCGACCATGCGCGCGAGCGGGTCGCCTATGTGCTCGACGACCTCCGCCGGCGCGAGGCCACGATCTGGAAGGCGCGCAGGGAGGCGTCGAAAGCGTGATGCGCGAAATCGTTCTCGACACCGAAACGACCGGCCTGAAGCCCGAGGAAGGCCACCGCATCGTCGAGATCGGCTGTGTCGAACTGAACAATCATGTGCCGACGGGGCGCACCTATCGGGTTCTCCTCGATCCCGAGCGGCCGATGGACGCCAAGGCCAGCGAAATCTCCGGCATCACCGACGACATGCTGGTCGGTCAGCCGCGCTTCGCCGACATCGCCCAGGCGTTGGCCGACTTTCTCGGCGACGCGACCATCGTCGCGCACAACGCGCCGTTCGATATGGGCTTTCTCAACGCCGAGCTGTCGCGCGCCGGATTGCCCGTTCTGCCGCCCGAGCGGGCGATCGACACGGTGATGATCGCGCGGCGGAAATTTCCAGGTTCGCCGGCGTCTCTGGACGCGCTCTGCAAACGCTTCAACATCGACCTGTCGGAGCGCGTGAAACACGGCGCGCTGATCGACGCCAGGCTTCTGGCCGACGTCTATCTCGAGCTCTGCGGGGGACGTCAGTTCGGTTTGTCGCTGCAAGCCGAAGCGCAGGCCACGTCCGTCGCGCGCGCCCGGCCGCCGCGCGCCCAGCCGCTCAGCCCCCTCATCACACCGGAAGAAGAGGCTGCCCACGCGGCTTTCATCGAGACGTTCAAGACCGCCGCGATGTGGAAGCAGTATGTCTGAAGCCAGCCGGCCCTGGCCGGGCCGGAAATCCGATCAGGCGGTGCCCTGCTGGCCGGCCGCCTGCGCGGCGCGCTGACGCTCCAGCTGGGCGCGATATAGGGCCGAGAAGTCGATCGGGTCGAGCATCAGCGGCTGATAGCCGCCGTCGCGGGTCACATCGGCGATGATGCGGCGGGCGAAGGGGAAGAGCATGCGCGGCGCTTCGATCAGCAGGAACGGGTTCTGCTGCTCCTGCGGCAGGTTCTTCAGGCCGAACACGCCGGCATAGACCAGCTCGACGACGTAAATCGGCTGTTCGCCGGCCTTGGCCTCGATCATCGCCCTCAGCCCGACCTCGAACTGATCCGGCCCGACCGGGCGGACCTGCACGTCGATTCCGACCTGAATGGCCGGCTTCGCTTCGTTCACGGCCTGGCCGACGCCCGGGTTCTCGAACGAGAGATCCTTCACGAACTGCGCCAGAACGGCGATCTGGGGCAGGCCGGCGGTGTCGGGGGCGTCAGTCATGTCGATGGTCTCGGAAAGGCCCGAGGCGGGCGGAAAGGCGGCGCTGCTAACACGCCGCGCTGTCGCGAGGCAAGCCAAGCGGCTGGCGCGACGGGGGTTTGCGCTCTATATTGATCATGTCTGGGCCGTATTCGGCTTTCGCTTGGGCCTTCATTCGGCCAGAATGGCGCACCAGACTGGATTGAGCGCCTTGGCGCGCATTGACGAAAGGGCCGTACCGACGAGACGGCGTTTCCGGGCTGAACTGGACGGGATCGGGCGTGAACACGATGGAATTTATCGACATCCTGCTGTTCGGAGCGGTTGCCGGGATCATCCTGTTCCGGCTGTGGTCCGTGCTGGGCACCCGCACCGGTCATGAAACGCCGCCGCCCGAGGCCGAGCCGCGCCGCACGCCTTATGCTCCGGCGCCTGCCGCCGATGACCGCCCGACGGCCATCACGCCGCGTCCGATGGCGAACTTCCCGGCCGCCACGGCCCGGGGCCTCGCCGATATCGCCGGCGTCGATCGCAACTTCGATCCGGAAGCCTTCATGGGCGGCGCGGCGATGGCGCACGAGCGGGTGATCGAAGCGTTCGCCGCTGGCGATCGCGAAGAGCTCAAGATGATGCTCGGCGACGAGGTCTATGCGGCTTTCGATCGCGCCATCGCGGCGCGCGAAGCGCGCGGCCTGACGGCCACGACGGTCGTCGTGAAGGCGGCGACCCCGCAGCTCGTCTCGGCCGGCCTCAAGGGCCGCATGGCCGAAATCGGCGTGCGCTATGAAAGCGAACTGATCCAGTACAGCCGGAACGCCGCCGGCGAGACGGTCGAGGGCAGCGAGTCGGTGGTGCAGCGCGTGACCGACCGCTGGACCTGGGTGCGCGACACCCGCAATCCCGACCCCAACTGGAAACTGGCCGACACCGACTACGGCGACTGACGTCGGCGCATGTTTCCAAGGCGCCAGGACGCCCGTCGGCTGGGTCCTGCCCTCTATGCGGCCCTGTTTCTGTCATTCGCGGCGGGCGGGGTCTTCACCTGGGCGGTGATGCCCGAACCTGCCTGCGGTCAGGATACCTGCCCGCCGCCTGCACAGCCCGCGATCCCCGTCGTCACGCTGACCGACATCGCCTTCTCCCAGCTTCCCGGCTGGGACGGGGACGACCACGCGGCCGCGCTGATCACGTTCCGCGCAAGCTGTGCGGGCATCGTCATCGATGCCGGACGCTTCGCCCGCTTTCCGGCGTTCGGATCGCCGGGCGCATGGGCCAGGGCCTGTGCGGCGGCCCTCGTCGCGCGGCCGGAAGAGGCCCGCCTCTTCTTCGAAACGCATTTCGTCCCCGCCCGCGCGTCGGGGGAAGGCGGCGGCGATGGCAAGGTCACCGGCTATTACGAGCCGGAACTGGCGGGCAGCCGCATCCGCGGGAACGCCTATCGCGCGCCGGTCTATGCCCGGCCGCGCGATCTCGTGACGGCCGACCCTGAAGCCTTCCGCGCTTTGCTGCGCGGCGAACGTCTGTCAGGGAAGGTCGAGAGCGGCGTTCTGCGACCCTACGAGACGCGCGCCGAAATCGAGGCGGGCGGGTTGGTTGGCCGGGCCGATCCGATCCTCTATCTGGCGACCACGGCCGACGCGTTTTTCCTTCAGATTCAAGGCTCAGGCCGAGTCATGCTGGCCGAGGGCGGCGCGGTGCGGCTGAATTATGCTGCGCAGAACGGCCGGCCCTACACCGCCATCGGCGCAGCGCTCATCGCCGAAGGGGCGATACCGCGCGAGGAGATGTCGATGCAGGCGATCCGCGCCTGGCTGGCGGCCAATCCCGACCGCGCCGACGAGATCATGAACCTGAACGAGTCCTATGTTTTCTTCCGGGAACTGCCCTTGGACGATCTCTCCGCCGGCCCGCCCGGCGCCGAAGGCGTCGCCCTGACCCCGGGCCGCAGCCTGGCCGTCGATTCACGTCTTTATCCCTATGGCCTCCCGATCTTCGTCGACGCCCGGGCGACCGGGGCCGGCGACATGGCGCGGCTGATGATCGCCCAGGACACCGGCGGCGCGATCCGCGGCGTCGTGCGTGGCGACATCTTCTTCGGCTGGGGAGCCGAGGCTGAAGCCGCCGCCGGGGCCACCAACGCGCGGGCCGACTTCGTGGTGCTGCGCCCCCGATGAGACGCCGCCTCACCGCCGAAGAGCAGGCGCTCTGGAACCATGTCACGGCCGCGATCGCCCCCCGTCGGCGGCGACCGGCGCCGGACGCATCCCAGCCGGAGCCGCCGCAAGGCGCACCGTCAGCCGCCGCCGCGCCGCCGCGCCGCCGCAAGACGGCGGTACTCAAGCCTCCGCCCGCCGCAGAACCGGCGGCGTCGTTCGTTGCGGCCGCCGATCCGTTTTCCACGCCGAAACTCGACGGCAAGCGCTCGGCGCGGTTCCTCAAAGGCGAGCTCGACATCGAGGGCCGCATCGACCTGCACGGCCTCACGCTCGACCTCGCTCACAAGGCGCTCGCCGGGTTCCTCATGCAGGCGCGCGGCCGCGGCCATCGCATGGTCCTGGTCATCACCGGAAAGGGCGCGGGCAAGGGGGGCGCGCTCAAGCGCCTCGTTCCGCTCTGGCTCAGTGCGCCGCCCTTCGCCACGATGATCGCAGGTCTGGCCACGGCCCGCCCCAAACATGGCGGCGAAGGGGCGCTTTATCTCTATCTGCGCCGCCGGCGGGATTGACGCCGGATGCGACCCTTCGCCCTTTTCAAAGCCAGCGCCAGTCGGCCATTCTGCCCACCGAACAGAAGGACCCGTTTCCGGTGAGCGCCGACCCCGCCGACGAGATCGATATCGCCGCGTCCTATTCGCGGCGCGACACTGCGCGGGTCGTTCCGATTCTCGACGGCCTCAAGGCGCGTGGCGTCAAGGTCTGGTTCGACAAGAACATTCCCGGCGGCGCGCTGTGGGAAGAAACCATCACGCGCAACATGCGCCGCGCCAAGGCGGTGGTGTTTTTCGTCTCCAAGGAATCGCTCGCCTCGGACCGCTGCTTCGACGAGGTGTCGGCGGCGCGCACGCTCAAGCGCCAGATCATTCCCGTCCTGGTCGAACCGGTCCATATGCCGGACGATCTGCCGGATCGCCTGGTGCTGACGCTTCAGACCCGCAACACGGTCGATGCCTGGCCGGGCGCAGAGGGCGATCCGGTCGATCACATCATGAAGGCGCTGGCGAATTTCGGCGTCAGCGGCGATCCGAAACTTGAGACCCTGCGCGAGCCGCCTGCGCCTGTCGCGCCGCCGCCGATTACACCCCGGCGGCGTAACCGGGCGCTGCTGTTCGGCGCGCTGGCGGGCGTCGCCCTGGCGGTGACGGCCGGCGTGCTGGCGCTCAGCGGCGTGTTCGGCGGCGGGGCCTCGTCGCGGCTCGAGATCGCCGCCGATCTTTGGTGCAAGACCTCGGCTCCCGCCTTGCTGGCCGAGGCCGAGAAGCAGGTCGGCATGGAGCGCCTCAAGCGCCTCGCCGCCGGCGGCGACCGCGAGGCGGAAACGCTGATCTGCCTGTCGGCCAATGCCCCGTGCAGCGGGGGCGGCGACACGTCCGGCCTGTCGGCCGCCTATGCCGCCTGCGAGGCGGCCGGCGGCAAGGGCAGCTGGCGCGCGGTCTTCAATCAGGGCTGGCTGAAACAGCGCGGCTGCGGCGTCGCGCTCGATGGCCGGGGCGCCGCCGCCGCGATCACGCGCTCGGCCGAGGGCGGCTGCGCCATGGCGCAGTATTATCTCGGCGTCCTGCATCAGGATGGCGAGCTCGTCCCCTTCGACCTCGACGCCGCGATCAAATGGCTGACCGAGGCCTCCAACCAGAATTACCCGCCGGCGATGAACCGTCTGGGCGCGGCCTACGCGCTCGGTCGTGGGGTGCCGGAAGACGATGCGCGCGGCGCCGACCTTTACCGGCGCGCCGCCGATCTCGGCGATGCGCGCGCCATGTTGAACTACGCCCGCGCGCTGGAGATGGGCGTCGGCGTCGACAGGAATACCGGCGCGGCCATCGCCTATTACCGGCGCGCCGCCGCGCAGAGCGACGATGGCGAAATCCGCGATCTGGCGATCGACGCGTTGAGGCGGCTCGGCGTGACTCCATGAGGCTTAGATGAGCGACCCCACATCCGACCGCGTCGACGCGGCGGTCTCTTACGCACGCCAGGACGAGGCCGTCGTCGAACCGCTCCTCGCCGGTCTGCGCGCCGAAGGGCTCGCGATCTGGTTCGACAAGGATATCCCCGGCGGCGCGTTGTGGGAGGAAACGATCGCGCGCAAATACAGGGCGTCGGGCGCTCTGCTGTTCTTCGTATCGAAGGCTTCGCTCGCCTCGCAGCGCTGCTCGGAAGAGGTGTCCACCGCCCGCACGCTGGGCAAGCCGATCATCCCGGTGCTTCTTGAGCGGCTGAAACTCCCCGAAGACCTGCCCGATCGTTTCGTCCTCACGCTTCAGGCCCGCAACGCGGTCGAGGCCTATGACCGCCCGGATGAGGAAAAGCGCCGCGGCATCCTGCGCGCCCTGGCGGCGTTCGGCATTG
Organism: uncultured Flavobacteriaceae bacterium; assembly: GCA_964493795.1. Taxonomy (GTDB): domain Bacteria; phylum Pseudomonadota; class Alphaproteobacteria; order Micropepsales; family Micropepsaceae; genus JADZAI01. The sequence continues at coordinate 7,703 of CAZBPO010000020.1, read as the reverse complement.
GCGGGGCGGCCGTCGGCGTCGCCGATGCCGGCACGATCGGGGCCGAGAGAACCTCGTCATCCGCGATGAGCGCGCAATCCAGCTCGTCCGCGCCGGTCGTCCGCGTCGATCCGCTGGCGAAATCGAACGCCGGAGTCGTCAAGGCGTCGTCCAAGCTTTCGTCCAAGACGCTGGCTTTCGGCGGCGCGGCGGCGGCGACCTTGCTGGTGGTCGGCGCCATCATCGTCTTTCAGGGCGACAAGGCCGAAGTTTCAGCGCCTGCGCGCACGGCGGCGGCCAGCCCCTCGACCTCCAGCGTCGCGCCCACCGACGGCACGGCTGCGCCATCGGGCGACCCGGCCGCGCCTGCCGCGCCGCGCCCCACGCCCGAAGACATCGAAACCGGCGGCGCCAGGGTCACCCTGGAAAGCGATACCTATCGCGTCGGCTATCCCATCCCTGTCCGGGTCGAGAACATGCCGGGGCACGAGCGCGATTATGTCGCCGTCGCCACCGCCGGCTCGCCGGGCTATGGCGAGGTCCGCTACGAATATCTGCGCGGCCGCGCACAGGCCGACATCGTGCTGCGCCCGGTCATGAAGCCTGGCGACTACGAGGTGCGTCTGTTTTTCGGCAACGACCTCGATCGCGGCAAGTCGGATCAGATCCGCTTCTCGATCCCGCTCACCATTCTGCCCGCCGACCCGATCACGCTCACGCCCGATCAGGCCAGCCTGATCGAAGGCCGGACGATCCGCATCGCGTATGAAGGGCTGCCGGGCAACGACAAGGACTGGATCTCGACGGCGGAGGTCGACAGCCCGGACGGCTCGTATGTCGGCTACACCTATTCCGGCGGCCGCCGTTCGGGGACCGCCATACTGCCGCCGGTGATGAAGCCGGGGTCGTATGAAATTCGCGTCTATTTCGACGACCTTACCTCAGACCGAACGGTCCAGGCCCGTATCCCCATCGAAGTCGCGGCGGCCCCGCCCGTGACGTTGTCGCTCGACGCGGCGGTCTATCGGCCGGGTGCGCCGATCGCCGCGTCTTTTGCTCTCATGCCGGGGAACCAGAAGGACTGGCTGGCGCTCTCGCGGACCGGCGAGGAAGGCTATCTCTCCTACGAATACACCGATGGCGAGACCTCGGGCGTCGAGACCTTCCGCGCGCCCGACGAGCCTGGCGCCTATGAGATCCGCGCCTATTTCGACGACACCACGGGCGACAGGAACATCCGCGCCGTCGCGACATTCACCGTCGCTGTCACGCCTCCGTGACGCCGCCTGTCGCGACTCTGTGATGCGCGGCGCGGCTGTCGGCTTTGATTCCTGTCCTCCGGGGGGCTAGAGGGTCGGTCAAGGTTCGACGTTAAGGGATTTTCCAATGCTAGCACTGCGCCGCCGCGCGGCCCTCGCCGCGTCCGCTCTCGCCATTTCCATCGCCGCCGGCTTCACCGGCTTCGCGGCGGACCAGAAGCCGACGATCGGCGAATGGGGCTTCGACATCTCCGGCATGGATACGTCGGTGAAGCCGGGCGACGACTTCTTCGAGTATGTCGGCGGAGCCTGGCTCAGGAACACAGAAATTCCCGCCGACAAGACCTCGTACGGCACGTTCGTCATGTTGCGTGACAAAGCCGAAGCCGACGTTCAGGCGACCATCGAGGAAAACGCCAAAAACCAGCACGCGCCCGGCTCGGTGGGCCAGAAGGTCGCCGATTTCTACAAGGCCTATCTCGACACCGATCTGATCGAGCAGAAAGGGCTTGAGCCCGCCAAGCCCGATCTCGATCTCATCGCCGCCGCAGCCAGTCACGAGGACGTCGCCAAAATCATCGCGACGCCTGGCCTGCCCGGCGGCCCGCTTTCGATTTCTGCCGGCATCGACGCCAAGGACCCCGGCAAATATGTCGTGGCGGTCGGCCAGTCGGGCCTCGGTCTGCCGGATCGCGAATACTATTTCCGCGACGATCAGCAGTTCAAAGACATTCGCGCCGCCTATCAGGCGCATATCGGCCGCATGCTGACGCTGGTCGGCTATGCCGACGCGGAAAAGCACGCCGAAGCCATCATGGCGCTTGAGACATCGATCGCACAGGATTCGTGGGAGCGCGTGAAGCGCCGCGACCGCAACGCGATGTACAATCCCAAGAACCGCGAAGAGCTGGTCGCCTTCGCGCCGGATTATCCCTGGGCCGAGAGCTTCGACGTCCTCGGCATCCAGTCTTTCGATCGCTACGTCGTCTATGAGCTGGACGCCGTCGAGAAGCTGGCCAAGCTCTTCCGCGCGACGCCCGTCGAGACGCTGAAGGCTTATCTCACGTTCAAATATCTCTCGGCATACGCCTCGGTCCTGCCCAAGGCCTTCGACGAGGAGGCCTTCGCGTTCGACAAGGTCCTTTCTGGCCAACCCGAACAGCGCGAGCGCTGGAAGCGCGGGATTTCGGCGCTGTCGGGCGCGCTCGGCGAGGCGGTCGGCCAGCTTTACGTGGCGAAATACTTTCCGCCGGAAGCCAAGGCCGAAATGCTCAAGCTGGTCGAGAACGTGCGCGCCGCCTATCAGCGCCGCATCGAAAACCTCCCCTGGATGAGCGACCTCACCAAACAGGAGGCGCTGCGGAAGCTCGCCGCTTTCCGGCCCAAGATCGGCTACCCCGACAAGTGGCGTGACTACTCGGCCTTCGAGGTGAAGCCGGACGATGCCTTGGGCAATTTCAAGCGGTCGGCCGCCTATGAGTGGAACCGCCGCGCCGAGCGGCTCGACCAGCCGACCGACAAGGACGAATGGTTCATGCCGCCCCAGACGGTGAACGCCTATTACAACTCGGCCTATAATGAGATCGTCTTCCCGGCCGCAATTCTTCAGGCCCCGTTCTTCGATCTCGCGGCCGATCCGGCGATCAACTATGGCGGCATCGGCGGCGTCATCGGCCACGAAATGGGTCACGGATTCGACGATCAGGGGTCCAAGACCGACGCCGACGGCATCCTGCGTAACTGGTGGACGCCCGAGGACGAGGCTGCGTTCAAGGAGCGCGTCGCGGCGCTGGGTGCGCAGTATTCCCAGTACGAGCCCCTGCCCGGCCTCAAGGTCAACGGCGATCTCACCATGGGCGAGAATATCGGCGATCTCGGCGGCGTCGAGGTGGCGCTTGAAGCCTACAAGATTTCGCTGAACGGCGCAGAGCCCGAGGTGATCGACGGCTTTACGGGCCTTCAGCGCTTCTTCCTCGGCTGGGGCCAGATCTGGCGCTCGAAATATCGCGACGAAGCGATGCGCAACCAGGTCATGTCGAACCCGCACAGCCCGCCGCAATATCGCGTCAACGGCGTCGTTCCCAACGTCGACGATTGGTACGACGCCTTCTCGATCCCGGCTGACGCCAAGATGTTCATCGCGCCCGAAAATCGCGTGAAGATCTGGTAGGCGGCGAACCCGTCTCAAACGTCGAAAGCCCGCGCAGATGCGCGGGCTTTCGTGTTTTCAACCGGCTGTCGTTCAGTCGACGCGGTGCGATTGCAGCCCGTCGGGCGTCGCCACCGTGTCATCGTCGATCACGGTAAGCTCGATCGAGTTTTCCGGTTCGCCTTCGGGCGTCACCTTGGCGAGGCATTTGTCGGCCGCGCTGCCCGGGCCTGCGTCCCAGACGCCGCCGCGCTGCATGACCTGCGGCGGCATGCCCTCGGCCGTCGCTTCCATCACCTGGGTAAAGGTGCCGTCGGCGTTGTAGGTCGAGGTCGCGTTGATCTTGGCTTTGCCCTGGACGGTTTCGAAGGTCCACGTTCCAGCCAGGAAGTCCTTGCAGGTCGTGTTGTCGAAGGCCGCGGCGGGCGCGGCGAAAAACGCGGCGGCGGCCGCTGCGGCGACGATGGCTTTCATGGATGTCCTCTAACGCGTGTCCGGGCGCAGGCCGCCCGGCGATCAGACTAACGCGGCCCTCGGCGGCCCGGCAGGCCGGTGCGTCAGGGGGTCGCGGCGGCGGCGTGCACGCCGATTGCCGGCACGCGGCGGGCCGTGGTTCCGTCCTCGTCCCGCACCGTGTTCACGTCCAGCACGATCAGCACCGTGTCAGTCTGTTCGCGCCCGCCGGTCGCCACGCTGGCGTTGCAGCTGTCGTTCGAGGGGCCGGGCGCTGCGTCCCAGGTGCCCGCGAGGGTCTGCGTCTCGGGCGTCATGCCGTGAGGCTCGATATGGACGATGGCGGAGAAATCGCCGTCGGCGTCATAGACCGCGCGGGTCGATATCCGGCCCGGCTGACCGCTCATTTCGGTCGCGACGCTCGCCTCCCAGGTGCCGACGAGAAAGGCCTTGCAGGTGGTGTTGTCGAAGGCGGCGGCGGGTGCGATGGCGGCCAGCGCAGCGGCGGCGGCGATCAGGGTGCGGATCATGCAGGTCTCTTTCTTGTCACGGGCCCCGAAGCAGAGCGGCTTATACCCTCCCCGCTCGGGCCGTGTCAGCCCGCAAAGCCTGACCTTACGGAAGCTTCATCAAGGCGCGGCGGCGACCCCTTCGCGCCGCGGATCGGCCCCGCCGGCCAGCTTTCCGTCCGGCGTCACCATCACGGCATGCAGGCCCGAGCCTTCACCCGTCCGCATATCGCCGATTTCATGGCCCATCGCGCTCAGCGCTGCCCGGGTTTCCGGGTCAAATCCGGCCTCGACCACCGGTTTGCCCCGCGCCACCACATTAGGCAGCGCCAGCGCCGCCTGTGGTTCGATGCCCCAGTCCAGCATGGCGACCAGGCTTTTCAGCACATAACCGATGATCGCCGATCCGCCGGGCGACCCGACTGCCAGCAGGAACCGGCCATCCTTGAACACGATAGTCGGGGCCATCGACGAGCGCGGTCGTTTGCCCGGCGCGACGGCGTTGGCGATCGGCGTCCCGTCCGGACCGGCGGGTGCGAACGAGAAATCAGTCATCTCGTTGTTGAGAAAGAACCCGGCAGCCATGCGCTGGCTGCCATAGACGCCCTCGATCGTGGAGGTCATTGAAACGACGTTTCCGGCCGCATCGACCACCACGAAATGCGAGGTGCCGCGGGCGAAATCCGCCGTCTGCGCCGCCCATTTCGGGGCCCCTTCGGGCGTACCGGCCGGCGCTTCGGGCAGGGCCCTGTCCTGTGAGATCAGCTTCGCCCGCGCCGCCAGATAGGCGCTATCCAGCAGGCCGGCCACCGGCACCGGCACGAAGGCGTCGTCGGCGGCATATTTGTCGCGGTCGGCATAGGCCAGCCGTTCCGCCTCGATCAGCAGATGCCAGCCCGTGGGGTTGCCCCTGTGGGCGGCCATGTCGAAATGCTCAAGCACCCCCAGTGTCGCCAGAACTGCCAGACCGCCCGAAGACGGCGGGCCCATGCCGCACACCAGCAGCGCGCGATAGGGCCCGCACAAGGCCGGCAGCTTGCGCGCCTGATAGGCTTTCAGGTCTTCAAGGCTCAACGTGCCCGGCCGGTTACCGGCCCTGGCTGCCGTCACCATCGCCTCGGCCACCGGCCCTTCGTAAAACCCTTTGGCCCCCTCGCGTCCGATCCGCTCCAGCGTGTCGGCATAGGCCGGGTTCAGCATGGTCTGACCGGCCGTGATGGCCGCGCCGCCGGGAAAGAGGTAATCCGCCGCCGCGCCGGTCATCGGGCCATAGAACCCGGCCGACATCGCGGCCGATGCCGCCATGCGTTGGGGCGCCGGAAAACCCTCGCGCGCCAGGGTCACGGCCGGCGCCACGACGTCCGCCACCGGCAGCTTGCCGTGATCGGCATGGGCCATCAGCATCATGGCCACCAGGCCGGGCGTGCCGATGGACGAGCCGCTGGTCACCGCGTCCGGAAACGACATCGGCGCGCCGTCGATCAGGAACATGTCCGGCCGCGCCCCGGCTGGTGCGGTTTCGCGCCCGTCATAGGCGATCACCTCACCCGTTCCGGCGTCGTAATGGATCAGGAACGCCCCGCCTCCCAGGCCCGACGATTGCGGTTCCACCAGCCCCAGCACGACCTGTACGGCGATCGCCGCGTCCACCGCGCTGCCGCCCTTGCGCAGGATCTCCAGCCCCGCCTCCACCGCCATCGGATTGGCGGCGGACACCATCGCGCCGCTGCGCCAGTCGGGCGTCGGCTTGACCTTGAGAGAATGTGAACCGGCCGTTTCGGCGGCGTCTCCGCACGCGGCGAGGACAAAGACGGCGGCGAAGACGAGGGGGGAGAGGCGCATGCCCCACCCCATCACACGTCGCGCGTCACATCAAAGAATGAACTTCGACAGATCCGTATTCTTGGCCAGCGAGCCGACCTTCTCGCGCACATAGGCCCCGTCGATGGTCAGCGTCTCGCCTGCCCGGTCGGCGGCGGCGAAGCTGATGTCCTCCAGCACGCGCTCAAGCACGGTCTGCAGCCGGCGCGCCCCGATATTCTCGACGCTGGCGTTCACCTCGGCCGCCACGTCGGCCAGCGCGTCGATGCCATCTTCGGTGAAGTCGAGCGTCACCTTCTCGGTCTCCATCATCGCCCGGTACTGGGTGACGAGGCTGGCTTCAGGTTCGGTGAGGATCGAGCGCAAATCGTCGCGCGTCAGCCCGGCCAGCTCCACCCGGATCGGCAGCCGGCCTTGCAGCTCGGGCAGCAGATCGCTGGGTTTGGCGAAGTGGAACGCGCCCGACGCGATGAAGAGAATATGGTCGGTCTTCACCGGCCCGTGCTTGGTGGCGACCGTGGTGCCCTCGATCAGCGGCAGCAGGTCGCGCTGCACGCCTTCACGGCTGACGTCCGCGCCGCGCGCTTCGGAACGGGCGCAGATCTTGTCGATCTCGTCCAGGAAGACGATGCCGTCATTTTCCGTCAGTTTCACAGCGTCGCGCGTCACCTCGTCGGTATCGAGCAGCTTGTCGCTTTCCTCGGCGATCAGGATCGGATGCGATTCCTTCACCGTCAGCCGCCGCCGCTTGCGCCGGCCGCCCAGCGCCTTGCCCAGCGCCTCCTGCAAATTCATCAGCCCGCCGGGCTGGCCAGGAATTTCCAGCGGAAACCCGCCGCCCTGTTCGGCGACATCGATCTCGATTTCCTTGTCGTCCAGCTCGCCGCCGCGCAGCTTGCGGCGGAACGCCTCGCGCGTCGCCTCGCTGGCCCCTGCCCCGACCAGCGCCTCAAGCACGCGGCTTTCGGCCTCTTTTTCGGCACGAACGCGCACATCCTTGCGCTTGGATTCCTTGACCAGCCCGATGGCGACTTCCACCAGATCGCGCACGATCTGCTCCACGTCGCGGCCGACATAGCCGACCTCGGTGAACTTGGTGGCCTCGACCTTCAGGAACGGGGCCTCGGCCAGGCGGGCGAGCCGGCGCGAGATCTCGGTCTTGCCGCAGCCGGTCGGGCCGATCATCAGGATGTTTTTCGGCGTCACTTCCTGGCGCAGCGCCTCGGGCAGCTGCTGACGCCGCCAGCGATTACGCAGGGCGATGGCGACGGCGCGCTTGGCGGCGGCCTGTCCGACGATGAAGCGGTCGAGTTCCGAGACGATCTCGCGGGGCGAAAACTGGGTCATGGCGCGCAGAGATAGGGGCTCGCCGCGTCCTGCGAAAGCCTAGATGGCCTGACTATGGCGGCGCAGCCAGTCTGCAAGGACGTCTTCTGTGATCTCGCCGGCCGCCAGTGCGAGAAACGTCAACACGAATGACGCATCGGCGGCGATCAATGTGACGCCGTTGAGGGCGATGAATGTTTCCGTGGC
>CAZBPO010000019.1:0-20985 GCA_964493795.1 uncultured Flavobacteriaceae bacterium | reverse complement strand
TGACGGACGGGTGGTCGTAGATCGCGTTCTCGACCTCGACGCAGTAGATGTTCTCGCCGCCGCGGATCAGCATGTCCTTGGCGCGGTCGACGATATAGATGAAGCCTTCCTCGTCGATGCGCGCCAGATCACCGGTCTTCACCCAGCCGTCGACGAAGGTTTCGGCGGTGGCTTCGGGCTTGCCCCAATAGCCGCGCACGACGATGGGGCCTTTGTACCAGAGCTCGCCCACCTCGCCTTCGGGCAGTTCCTGACCGTCCGGCGACATGACCTTGGCCTCGCCGGTCATCGAGGGCACGCCGCAGCTGGCGGGCTTGCGGATATAGTCTTCGCCGAAATTGCTGGTGGCGGTGGCCGAGGTTTCGGTCATGCCCCAGCCCTGGCCGGGCTGCAGCAGCGGGAAGCGCTCCTTCAGCCGGCGCACCAGTTCCGGCGCGGACGGGGCGCCGCCATAGGAGACGATCTCAAGCGAGGAGAGGTCGAATTCCGAAAAGCGCGGGTGTTCGACGATCTGCCAGGCGATCGTGGGCACGCCGCCGGCCGAGTTGATCTTTTCGCGCTCGATCAGGGCCAGGGCCTGGTCGGCGTCCCATTTGCGCTGCATCACCAGCTTGGTGCCGGCGGCCATGGCCGGAATCATCACGGCGAAGCAGCCGGTCGCGTGGAAGAACGGCACCGACAGCAGCGTCGCCTTGCGCGGCAGGGTCGGATCGGGCGTCGGCGGGATCTCGCCGCGGCGCAGGAAGCTGCGGGCCTGGGCGCTGAGCGCGTTGACGATGTTGGAGATGATGTTCCGGTGCGTGATGACGGCGCCCTTGGGCTTACCCGTTGTGCCGGAGGTGTAGAAGATCGCGACGTCCTGATCGGCGTCGAGCGTCACGTCGGGCAGCGCGCCGTCGGGAAGGCCCGGCCATTCGTTCGGGCGGCCGATCACGCTTTCCAGCGCCGCTGCCTTCTCATGCTCGACCGGCCCCGGCGCGCGGCAGACATAGGCTTTCTCAACCGAGGGGCAGTTGGCGATATGCGGCGCGATGCGGGTCCAGCGTTCGTGGTCGGCGATGACGATCTTCGAGCCGCTGTCGGCGATGCCGTATTCCAGCTCTGCGCCCGTCCACCATGCGTTCAGCGGGGTGACGATCGCGCCGGCCAGCACGGCGGCCCAGAACGCGGCCGACCATTCCGGCAGGTTGCGCGCGACGATGGCGACCCGGTCGCCCGGCTTCACGCCGTCGGCGATCAGCTGCGCCGCCAGCTTCAACGCGGCCTTGCGGTGCGCCGCGAAGGTCACGCGGTCGTCCTCGAGCACGATATAGTCGTGCGCCGCCCAGGGTTCGCCCAGCGCGAAGATCTCGCCCAGGGTCTTGGGCGCGGCTTTCCAGGTCTTGAACGTGACGCCCCGGATGACGGTGTCCTCGATCGCCAAAGGCGAATCCGGGGCGCTGGCCATCAGCAGGTTGGCGTCGTGGATCGACATCGCCGGAAAGCCGGGCGGCAGCAGGTCTGACAGGTCGGCGCTCATAGGCGGCTCCTCCAATAGTCGGATTTTCTTGATTTCCCGCGACAAAACCCCAAGCGTGGCCGTGTTGCAAGCCGCCTGACTGAGCGATTGCATCCGCGCCGCTTCTGAGGCGTGATCCGGCCCATGTCAGATGCTCCCGCCGTGCCGCCCACCGAATTTGCAACCTTCCTCGCGCGGCTCTCCGAAGCGCTGGAGCGCCGGACGCTTGAGGGTCGTCCCCTCACGCCGCTGTTCGATCCCTCTCGCCCCGGCCCGACCGCCCCGGGCGAGGTTTTCGTCGGCATCGGCGCGGTGCATGCCGAAGACCGGGGCGCCTGCCTGAACAACAAGGGCGCCGCCGCCCGGCTCGGCTGGAAGCGCGACCCCGTCACCGTCGCCACCTTCGTCCGCGATGCTGGCGCCGATCTGGTTGCGGCATGGCAGGCCGCCTTTCCCGGCCCGCTGGAGACCGTTCTGGACGACGCGGCTCTGGTGGTCGAAGACGCAAGCCCGGACTCGGTGCTGGCGGTCGTCTTCTGGCTGGCGCGCCTCGACGGCGTGCCGTCCTCCGCGCTGCCGCTGCGCTGGCTGACCGCGCTGACGGCGTGGGAACGCGACGGCGTCGCCCCGTCGGTCACGCGCAGCTGGACGGCGCTGATGTCGGCGCTGGCGCATTCGCATTTCGGCTCGGCGATGGACGGGACGGGCATTTCCGAGGCGTGGGACGACGCGCTGCGCTTTACCGTCACGTTGCTGCGCGAAGGCGTCGATCCGGACGCGGTCGACCCTGAGCATGCGCCGGCCATTCTGGCCGATGCGGCTTATGGCCGGGCGCTCGCCTTCGCGCTGAACGAGCGGCAGGACTACCTCCAGTCGATGACGCGCGCCGTGCGGCTGGAGTTGCTGGTTCCGATGGCGGGCGGCGCGGGCCGCCTGCTGCTCGTCGATGGCTATTTCGCCACCGAGTCGAACGCGCCTTCGGGCGTGAAGAAGATCTTCATCCGCACCGACGTCGAGAACACCACGCTCGGCAACGGCTTCTCGATCATGGGGCTGTTCCGCCCGGGGCTGGAAGGCACCGGCAACGACATGACCGTCTCGGTCGATCCCCGCGCCGGCATCGCGCTGAAGGATCTGTGGCAGACGCTGGAACGCGAGGAGACGTTCCGTTGGGACGGCCAGCGGCCCAACGCCAATCCGCGCCGCATCGCCAGCTATGCGCCGGGCGAAGGCTTCGACCAGCCGTGGTGGGACGATCACGGCCGCTACACGCTGATCGGCGCGCCCAAGCGGATCGTCGGCGACAAGGGCTCGGGCTCGCGGCTGAGCTGGGGCCAGGTGCTGGAAGCCGTCTGGCGCAGCTATAACCAGCTTCGCGTGGTCGAGGCGCTCGATCTGAACGACGATCGCCGGGTCACGCCCATCGAGGGTTGCCAGGCCCGGCGGGTCGAGCGGGGCGAGGGCGAGGCGGCAGTCAAGCGGTACCTCATCTCGCTGCGCTGGCACAGCAGCGACGCCGACAGCCGGACCTTGCAGTTCACGCCCACCGTCAAGCGCCACCTGGCGGCGATGGTGACAAGGGCGGCGGCCGGCAAAAGCGGGCCGGTGCCGCTCGCCGATCTCGCCGCGCCGGAGGACTTCGATTATCTGGAACTCGCCGGCGGCGCGCTGGTGGTGACGCGCCAGGGCGCGCTGCTGTTCGATGACTGGCGCGACCGCAGCCTGGATGTCGCGCGCCTGACCGCCGATTTCGACCAGGCGGTCGATCTGCTGGCCGCGTCGCGCGCCTATGACGCCGATGTCGACCGGCTTTATGCCGACTGGGGCGCCAAAGGCGGCTGGTTCTCGGGCGGCTCGGGCGACGTGCTGGGGCGCGTCACCGATCTGAGGGCCCGGGTGGTCGCCACCTTCCAGAAGGCCGATCTGGCCAAGGCCGCGCCCGAACGGCGCGCTTTCCGCGCCGCGCTGGAGGCGCGCTGGGGGCTGGAGGGCAAGGAGGCGCAGCTGGTGGGCCGCCTGAAAGACCTGCAGGAGATCGTCGAGACCAAGGCGACGCTGGATACCCAGGGCATGGCGACGCTGCTGGCTTTCGTCACCATTCCCGCCTTCGTGGCGTCTGTCCTGCAGCTTTATGGCAACGTCGTATCGGCCTCGACCGACGATTCCGGCCCCGGCTACAGCATTGCGATGTTCGTTCTGCTGGCCGTGCTGTCGCTGGTCTCGATGGTGGCGGCGTTCATCATGACGCGCCGCAGGAGCTGACGCCCAGCCAGAATGGCGATCGCCGGTTGACCGGTCTGCGGTGCGGGACTAAGGGGCGCTATCGCCACTTCGCATCCACGGGTCGGCCATGCTGCGCGTTTTCGAGATTGCCGATGCCTGCCTCAAGCGCCGCCAGCTCGATCTGAGCGAGGCGGCCAGCCTTCCGGAAACGGCGCTCTGGGTCGATCTCTACGCCCCGACGGCCGAAGAAGCGCGCAAGGCCGAGGCGTTCCTGGAGATTTCTCTGCCGACCAAAGAAGAGATGGAGGAGATCGAGGCCTCGAGCCGCGTCTATGTCGAGGATGGCGGCCTGTTCATGACCACCTCGATCGTCTCCAAGACCGAGACCGAGTATCCTGAATCGGCCGCCGTGACCTTCGTTCTGGCCAAGAACCGGCTGCTGACGATCCGCTACAGCGAACCGATGCCGTTCAACACCTTCCCGGCCCGCGCCGAGCGCCAGCCGGGCATGTGGGCGACGGCCGACTATCTTCTGGTCGGGATTCTGGAGGCGATCGTCGACCGCACGGCCGACATCCTCGAGCGGGTCGGGGCCGACGTCGACAGCCTCAGCCGCGAGTCGTTCAACAAGCCGCGCCATAATCAGGCGCTTGAGCACAAGGACTTCCAGCATCTGCTGGTTCGCCTTGGCCGCCAGAACGACCTGATCGGCAAGGTCCGCGAAAGCCTGATCGGCTTCTCGCGCATCCTCACCTTCCTGACCCAGACCTTCGAGGGCAAGCCGGGCGGCAAGGAACTTCGCAGCTACAACAAGACGATCACCCGCGACGTCGCCTCGCTGGCCGATCACACCAACTTCCTGTCGAACAAGGTGACGTTCCTGCTCGACGCGATCCTGGGCATGATCAATCTGGAGCAGAACCGGATCATCAAGATCCTGTCGGTCGCGGCGACGATCTTTCTGCCGCCGACCCTGTTCGCCAGCATCTGGGGCATGAATTTCGAGGCCATGCCCGAATTGCACGAGCCCTGGGCCTATCCGGCGGCTCTGGTGATCATCGTGATCTCGGCCATCATTCCTGCCGCTTTCTTCAAGTGGCGCGGCTGGTTGTGAGGTCGGCGTGAGCGGCGCGCCGCGCGCCGACGCGCCATTCGCCGGCATTCTCTACAAGATCAGCGCGACGCTGGGTTTCGCCGCGATGGCCGCGTGCATCAAGGCGGCGGGCGAGGGCTATCCGGTGGGCGAGGTGGTGTTCTTCCGCTCGGCCTTCGCCCTGCCGCCGGTCCTGATCTGGGCGTGGATGGCGGGCAACCTGCAGGACGCCTGGCGTACCCGCAATCCGTGGATGCATGTCTCGCGCTCGACCATCGGCATCGCCGCCATGGCGATGTCGTTCATCGCGCTCGCCGACCTGCCGCTGGCCGACTGGACGGTCATCGGCTTCGCCATGCCGATCTTCGCCACCATTCTGGCGGCGTCGTTGCTGAACGAGCCGGTGGGAAGCTGGCGCGCCGGAGCGGTCGTCGCCGGGTTCGTCGGCGTGCTGGTGATCGTGGGGCCGAAGCTCAGCTTCGAGCACGGGGTGCCGGCGTTGATCATGCTGTGCTCGACGCTGTGCGCGGGGATGGTGATCGTGATCATCCGGCGCATTTCCCGGACCGAGACGGGAATCTCGATCGCTTTCTATTTCATGCTGTCGTGCACGCTGGCCAGCGCCGCGACGCTGCCGTTCGCGTGGAAGACGCCGGATACTTATGGATTGATCCTGCTCATCGCGTCGGGCGTTTTCGGCGGGCTGGCGCAGGTGTGCAATACTTTCGCCTACGCCAAGGCGCAGCCTTCGCTGCTGGGGCCGTTCGATTATACCGGCCTGATCTGGGCCGTGATTCTGGGCGTCGCGATCTTCGACGACTGGCCGGACTGGACCGTGTGGGTCGGCGCGGTGATCATCGTCGGGTCGGGGCTGGTGATCGCCTGGCGCGAGCGCCAGCTGGGGCTGCAGAAGCAGCGCATCCAGAGCCTCTAGGCCGCCGCCTTTTCCTTCAGGCCGTCACGTATGGCGTCGAGCTCCGCCACCAGGTCCGGGCCGAAATAATGCAGCACCTCTTCGCGCTGGGCGTCGTAGCAGGACGGGCCGCTGCCCATGCAGACGAGCGAGCCCTCGTAAAGCTCCTCGCCCAGGCACAGCAGGCCGTCGCCGAAGGTGAGCGGGAACAGGCTGGAGATCAGCGGCTTGATCTCGTGATAATCGAAGCCCCTGTCGAGCGCGAAGGCGTGGAGCCGGCAGGCCCCGCTCTCGCGGTTCTGGAAGACGCATGATCCATCGACCACCTTGGTGCGGGTGGATTTGCCGCCCGGATAGTCGGCGATGATCTCCCACTCGTTGGTGAACCACATCTCGGACTTGATGCCGAGATAGGCCTCGAGCTCGTCCTTGCGGGCCATCACCCGCTCGACGTTCTCGGCGTCGATGTCGACGCCCCAGTTGCAGCACGAATGTCCGCAGAAGGTGCAGGACAGGCAGGCGCTGAAATAACTGAGGCGGAAGATGTTGAGATCGACGCTGTCGATGGTGGGCGTGCCTTCGCGCGAGGTGTAGCTGCGCGTCAGTTTCACAGGATCGTATTCGCTGCCCGACATCGAATCACCGTCTCAAAGCCGTCCGCCATAGACTGCCTTATGCCGGCCCTCGCGATAATAGTCCGGGATGGTGGCGATCAGGGGAAAGCCGCAAGTTTCGTAGAGGTGATGCGCGGCTGCATAGGCGTCGCCCGTCTCGGTCTCGATGAAGAGGTGAGAGGCGTTCTCAAGACGGGCGCGTTTCGCCGTCTCGGTCAGCAACAGGCGGCCAGCGCCCTGGCCTTGCGCGCGCGGATGGGTGGCGATCCAGTAGAGGTCGTAGCGGCGGTCGGTCGCCGGGATCGGGCCCCAGATGGCGAAGGCCGCCGGCCCCTCGTCATCGCTGGCCACCAGCAGCCGATAGCCCGAGTGCAGTTCGCCCTCCTCGATCAGCTTTTCAAGAATTTCGGGGACGAAGGCGACTTCCTCGTCGCTGAAATTGCCGCAGGCGACGGCGATCGCGGGCAGGGCGGCCTCATCGCCGGGCAGCGGGCGGTCGCGCAGCGCGAAACTCATCGCGCGGCCCGGCGCTGGCCGGCCTTCACGATGCCGTCGATGAGTTGGGGGTAGGAAATGCCATCCCGCAGCGCGGCCATGGCGAGGCCCGCGTCATGGCTGATGTCGGGGTTCACATTGATGTCGATGACGTAAGGCGTGCCGTCGACGCCGATGCGGTAGTCGACCCGCGCCCATCCGCCGAGGTCGAACATGCGCCAGACCTTCAGTGTGGTTTCGCGCAAAGCTTCGGCCAGCGCCGGTTCGGCGGCCTCGGCGATGAAGCTGCGATTGGTGTTGCGGTATTCGTCGCTGCCCTCGTTCCACTTGGCGGCGTAGTCGACGATGCGCGCCCGGCCTTCCGGGAAGCCTGTGAAATCCATCTCGGCCAGCGGCAGGACGCGCGGCCCGGCCCCGGTTTCGATGATCGCGACGTTGAACTCGCGTCCGTCGATGAACTCCTCGGCGAAGGTCTTGCCGCCGAACTTGCCTTCCCACTGGGCGGCCCGCGCTTCGACCGCCGCCCGCCCGGTCACGACCGCGCCGCCATCCAGCCCCAGCGAGGCGTGTTCGGCGATGGCCTTGACGATATAGGCGCGCGTTTCGTCCAGCGCCGACCAGTCCGGCCCCTCGGCATAGAGGGGCGTCGGAATGCCGGCTTCGTTCAGCAGCCGCTTGGCGATCAGCTTGTCGGTGCCGGCCATCAGACCGAACGTGCCGGAGCCTGCGAAGGGAATGCGCGCCGCCTCGTAGATGCCGGTGGCGACGAAGGCGAGCCGGTCGGTCGCCAGATAGCTTTCGACCATATTGAAGACGAAGCCGGGTGGGTCTTTCCGGAGATCGTCCAGCACCTCCTGCAGGTCGCCGTCGAACTTGCGGTGCTCGGCCCGCCAGCCGAGCCCGTCCAGCACCTCGGTCAGGGCGGCGGCGATGGCTCCGGTCGAATTGGCGGGATCTTCCTCTTCGCCCGGGACCACGGCGGTGAAGATGAGGCAGCGGCGGTTCATGCCGCGGTCTTCAGGTGGCGAGCGGCGAGAGCGGGGTGACGCGCCAGGAACGCCTCTGTGATCGCCGCGATCAGGTCGCGATAGCGCCAGCCCGCGAAATTGGAGAGGAAGACGAGGTCGGAATAGTCGGGATGCAGCCCGGCCAGCGGGTTCACCTCTATGAAATGCGGGCGGCCGTTCGCGTCAGACTTCACGTCGGCCCGGCCGCCATCGCGGCAGCGCAGACTGCGCCAGCCGGCCAGCGCCACCTCGCCCGCCGCGACCGCTTCCGCATCGGCGACCAGTTCGTAGCCGATCTTGCCTTCCCAGTGCTGCTTGTTGTCGTAGCCATAGCCGTTGGCGGTGGCGGCGTCCTCGAAGATCACCTCCATCACGCCGATGACCCGGGCGGTCGCGCCTTCGCCGACGATGCCGACCGTGAACTCACGGCCGGGCAGATAGGTCTCGACGATCACCGGCTGCGCGAACTGGCGGATGAGATCGCGGGTCACCGCCTCCAGTTCGGCGTGGTCGTGCGCCTTGGAGGCCGGGCCGACGCCCTTGCCGGAGCCCTCGGCCACCGGCTTGGCGAATAACGGGAAGGGCAGTTTCACGGCGCGCGCGTCCTCGGGCCTCGTCAGCAGGACGAAGTCGGCGGTCGGCACGCCGTCGTGCAGCAGCACCTTCTTGGCCATCGCCTTGTCGAGCGTCAGCGCCGTGGTCAGCGGGTCTGAGAACACATACGGGACGCCATAGGCGTCGAGCAGGCAGGGCACCTGACTTTCGCGCCCCAGACCGGAAACGCCTTCGCAGATATTGAAGACGAAGTCCCATCGCTCGCCGCTCACCAGCCGCTCGGCCAGCTTCTTCACATGGCCGATGCGCGTGACGTGAAAGCCGAGGCCGGTCAGCGCCGTCTCGAGGCCTTCGATGGTGCGCGGGCTGTCGAACTCGGCGGTCTCCTCCTCGCCGAAACCCATGTCCAGATAATCCTGGCGCAGGTCGTAGGTGAGGCCGACGCGCAGCACGGCGACGCCTATTCCGCCGCGGCGGGCAGGTCCACAGGCTTGTCGGACCCGATCGCGCCATCCGGATCTGGATAGCGATAGCGACCGTTCTCGTAATTGGTGAGAACCAGATCATCGCCGTCGCGCCCGATCACATAATCCGGGTTCACCGGAATCTTGCCGCCGCCGCCCGGCGCGTCGATCACGAAGGTCGGCACCGCGTAGCCCGTGGTGTGGCCGCGCAGCGCCCGGATGATTTCGACGCCCTTGTCGATGGGCGTGCGGAAATGGCTCGATCCGGTGATCGGGTCGCACTGATAGAGGTAGTAGGGGCGCACACGGCGCATCAGCAGGCCGTGCATCAGGGTCTTCATCACGCCGACATCGTCGTTCACGCCCTTGAGCAGGACGGTCTGCGAGCCGAGCGGAATGCCGGCATCGGCCAGGCGCGCCGTCGCCTCGGTCACTTCGGGCGTGAACTCGGCCGGATGGGTGAAGTGCAGGCTCATCCAGAGCGGATGGTGCTTCTTCAGCACCCGCACCAGATCGCGCGTCACGCGCTGGGGCAGAACCACAGGAATTTTGGTGCCGATCCGGACGAACTCGACGTGCTTGATCTTGCGCAGACGGCCCAGCAGGTAGTCGAGCTTGTCGTCGCCGATCGACAGCGGGTCGCCGCCCGACAACAGCACGTCACGGATTTCGGTGTGCGCCTCGATATAGGCGAGGGCCTTTTCCCATTCGGCCGTCGAGAAATGGTATTCGCCGCCGGCATTGCCGACCATGCGGCTGCGCGTGCAGTAGCGGCAATAGGTGGCACAGAAGCCGGTCGTGAGGAACAGCACCCGATCGGGATAGCGGTGCACCAGGCCCGGCGTCGCCATGTCGTGATCTTCGCCGAGAGGATCGTCTTCCTCGCCGGGCTGCTTCAGGAACTCCTGCCCGACCATGATGTGCGTGCGGCGCAGCGGCTCGGTCGGGTCGTCGAGACCCATCAGCGACGCATAATAAGGCGTGATGCCGACGGGCAGCGATCCGGTATGGCGGGCGGCGGCGCTGCGCTCGTCGTCGGACAGCGTGAAGATGCGCTCCAGCTCGGAAAGCGTGCGGATGCGGTGGCGCGACTGCCAGCGCCAGTCGTTCCAGTCATCCGGCGTCGCGTCGGGATAGAAGCGCCGCATGAAGTCGCGGCTGGCCACGCCGATGGGAAAGCGGTTCACCCGCCGGATCGGCGTCGGCGCGGTGATCGCGGCCGGGGCCGGACCGAGCAAAGCCGCCGAAGCCCGCTTGGCGCGTTTCGGGCGAACCGCGTCGATCGGATTTTCCGGAGATGTCTGAGAGGAGCGATCCTGCTTGCGTCGCGACGCGTCGAAGATCGTATGTGCCGTCATGTGCGACCAGCGTATCGTTCGTGCCGTTTCGTGCGCGACGCCGTTCGACGTCTATGTCCCCTCACACGAATCCAAAGGCGATTCGACACTACGCGAAGTTTTACCGTCGTCAACAAAATGACTCGCCTTGCTTGATGAGAAGCAAGTCATGTTGACGAAGATGACTTGAGCACGTTCAGCCGACGTTCAGTCGGGCTTGAACCCGGACGCGTCGATCAGCCGGAAGACGCGATGGAGCTCCTCGCCCCGTCTGCGGCCGATCCGCACCGAGGTGATCTCGATCTCGCGCGCCGTCGTGAAGCGGCCGGTCACGTCAGCGGAATCGTCGCGACGCGTAATGAAAAGCACGCGGTCCGGTGCGCCGCGATAGGCGTGCGCCATCTGGAAGTGATCGGTCGGATGAGCCTTGTCGGGCGTCCACATGAGGATCGGCAGGCCGCTGTCGCGCGTGTAGTAGAGCAGCGAGGCCATGTCCTCGCGGTCCTCGGCCATCAGCGCCTCGAAGCCGCCCTCGCGCGCGGCGCGCGCGATCGTCGGGCCCTGGGTGTTCCATCCGCGCAACAGTTTGAAGGCGTTGCTCTGGCCGATCGTCTCGATGAAGCGCGGCGACAGCGCGGCGGTGTAGAGGCCGGCGGCGAGGATCAGCGAAACAGCCAGCGTCGCCTGCATCCAGCGGCGTGCCTGGGCGCGCAGCAGCCAGACGGCGGCGACGATGGACAGGCCGACGAAGGCGGGGGCGGCCCAGTTGGCGTTGGCCTTGGACAGAAAGCCGATGGTCAGGCCGACTGCGATCACCGGCAGGCTGAGGCACAAAAGGACAATGTCGTCGTCTTTCACATGCGGCCAGCGCGCCCGCCGCAGGCCGACGATCAGTCCGGCCAGGATCACGCCCATCAGGATGGGGTGGAAGACGATGAACTGCGCGCCGAAGAACTCGGCCAGCCGGTCGAAGTTGAACATCTTGCCGCCGAGGCCGGCGTTCCAGGCCGTATGTTCGACGGTCGCGAAGCTGTTGTAGAGGTTCCACACGATGTTGGGCGAGAACACGACCAGCGCCGCGCCGGCCAGCAGCAGGCCGTTCCAGCCCAGCACATGCGCCCGCACCCGGCGGTCGAACAGCGAAGCGACGGCGAGCCCGAGCAGGAAATAGGCGCCGGCATATTTCGACAGCATGGCGAGCCCGATCGCGCCGCCCGTCAGCAGCGCGGCCAGCCGGGCGTCGGCCGGCGCCCGGCCCAGCATGTGCGCGAGGCCATAAAGCGCCATGGCCCAGAAGCACAGCAGCGGCACGTCGGTGGTGATCAGGGCGGACGAGAACGAGATGCCGGGCAGCAGAA
This sequence comes from uncultured Flavobacteriaceae bacterium, assembly GCA_964493795.1. GTDB lineage: Bacteria > Pseudomonadota > Alphaproteobacteria > Micropepsales > Micropepsaceae > JADZAI01. Next base: position 9,428 of record CAZBPO010000019.1, on the reverse strand, counting down.
TGAAAAAGACCGCCGACCAGAACGCGGCCCTGACGCCATAGAGGATGCGGGCGGCGCCGAACACGAACAGCGCGGCGAGGCCATAGAGCAGGGGCGAGGCGGCGCGCACGCAGGCCTCGCCGTCGCCGCACACCGCGGTGGTTCCGGCGATCAGCCAGGCGATCATCGGCGGCTTGGAGTAGTATCCGGCGGCGATTTCCGTCGACCAGTACCAGTACTGGGCTTCGTCGGGCCCCAGATTGAGGTCGGTCAGCCTCAGCACCACGAGGCGCAGCGCGGTCATCGCCACGACGATGATGAGGGTCCAGCGCCAGGCGCGATCCAGATCGTCGGTCATCACGGCCTCACGCGGTAGATGGAGATGGCGACCCGTTGACCGCGCGAATAGTTGAAGCCGTAAAGCGTCCACTTCCGGTCGGGCTTGAGCCCCAGCGCCCCGGCCCGGCGCAGGAAGGCGTCATGCTGCCGCTCTTCGACCAGCGCCACGCCGTCGCGATGGCGGTCGAGGAAGTCCGCCGCGGCCGCGCCGTCCTTGACCAGATCGATGCCGGTATCGGTGAGGAAGACGAGGCTCGGCTCGTGATAGCCGGCCGAGGCGATCGGCGCGCCCGGCGTCCAGCCGCCGCGCGTGACGGCGATCTCGGCGACGCGCGGGCTGACATGCAGGTCCTGCGTCACGGCGAAGGTGCGCTCGAACAGACCGGCATAGGCGATGGCGGCCAGCACCGCGGCTGCGGGCAGGAACAGACGCCAGGTCTGGCTGATCGTGATCGCCGCCAGCGCGGTGGCCGCCGCGATCACCGCCATGGTCAGCGCGATGTCGACGATCCCTGCGCCGCCAGCGCCCGAATAGAAGTTCGGCGCGGCGGTGAAGATCGCGGCCAACGCCAATGCGAAGATCGCCCACAGGACCAGATTGACGTAGCCGGCCCAGCGCGGCGTCGCGTCGGGCTCGTCGTTCATGCGCGCGTTCACGAACGCGCCGATGGCCAGCGCCAGCGCCGGATAGCAGGGCAGGGTGTAGTGGGGCAGCTTGGTGGGCAGGATCTCGAACACGATCCAGGCCGGCACGACCCAGGCGATCAGGAACATGGCCCACGGGGCTTTGCGCATCTGCACGGCCCGCCATGCGGCCGGCAGCAGCAGGATCGACCCGGGGAACAGCGTCAGCGTGACGAGCAACAGATAATAGCCGGGGAAGCCGCCATGCTTCTCCTGGACGCCGACCACCTTGGACAGCATGTCGCCCCAGATCGCGTCGTACCAGAACTGGCCGCCGGTCTGGATGGTGATGGCGATGGCCCAGGGCGAAAAGACCAGCAGCGCCAGCGGCACGCCGAGGGCGGGGCGGGTCATCCGCAGCCATTTCAGGCCGCCGCCCAGCAGCCACAGCATCGCGATCGCGCCGCCGCCGACCATGAGCCCGACCGGACCCTTGATCAGCGCCGCCATGCCGAGACCGGCCCATACAAGGATGACGTCGCTCCAGCGCGGCGGCGCGTCCGGCGTCTGTCGCCAGCGCATGAAGGCGCGCGCGAGGCCCGCCATCATCGCCGTGATGGCGGCGGCCTGCATCGCGTCGGTCTTGGCGATGTGGCCTTCGGCCACCATCAGCATCGAGATGCCCAGAAGCGCCGCCCCCAGCGCGGCGGCCCTGCGGCCGACAAGGGCTGCGCCCGCAAGCCAGGTGAACCAGATCGTCAGCAGCGCGCCGAGGGCGGAGGGGATGCGATAGGCCCAGATCGGGGCCTCGTCGGCTCCGCCCAGCGCCGCCGCGCTGGCCGACTGCATCCAGTAGATGCCGACCGGCTTTTTGTTGCGGGCGTCGTCCTGGAAACGGATTTCGACCGGGTCGCCGGTCTCCAGCATCTGCTTGGTGGCCTGGGCGAAGCGGGCTTCGTCCCGGTCCAGCGGCGGCATCGTGAAGAAACCTGGAGCCAGGAAGATCAGGATATAGAGCGCAAACAGCGCCAGGGCGGTCACTCGGGACGACATGCTGACGTCGGGCTTCCTTCCTTGGGCCGCACAGATGCGGTTTGCGCCTGCCGGGGCGGGCCGCCTATAAGGCGCGGCGGCCGACCTTCGGGCCGTCTATATATTAGCCGCCATGCAGAGCCAAAGCGTATCCGCCTCGCCTGAACTGACTGTGGTCGTCCCGGTCAAGGACGAGGCGGAGAATGTGCGCCCCCTGATCGACGAGATCGTCGCCGCGCTGCGCGGAAAAGAGGCGTTCGAGATCGTCTATGTCGATGACGGCTCGACCGACGCGACGCCGCAGGTGCTGGCGACCGCCAAGGCCGAGGTGCCCGAACTGCGCGTCGTGCGTCACGAGCGCAATGCGGGACAGAGCGCGGGCGTGAGAACCGGCGTCAAGGCGGCGCGGGGGCTGCTTGTGGCGACGCTGGACGGCGACGGGCAGAACGACCCGGCCGACATTCCAAACCTGCTCGCCGCCTATCGGGCCGGCGGGGTCAAGCTGGTCGGCGGGCAGCGCGTGAAGCGCCAGGATTCCAAGGCAAAGCTGTGGGCATCGAAATGGGCCAACCGCATCCGCGGCTGGCTGCTGAGGGACGACACCCGCGACACGGGGTGCGGCCTCAAGCTTTTCGAGCGCCAGGCGTTTCTGGACCTTCCCTATTTCGATCACATCCACCGTTTCCTGCCGGCGCTGATGAGGCGCGACGGCCACGACATCGCGCTGGTGGATGTCAGCCATCGCGCCCGGACCCGGGGTGCCTCGAAATATGGCGTGCTCGACCGCGCGCTGGTCTCGATCCGCGACATCATGGGTGTGATGTGGCTGATCAAGCGCCGCCGCCTGCCCGGCGATATCCGGGAAGTCTGAGCGATCGCCCGGCGCGGCCGCCGAAAGGCCCGGGTTTTCGCTATTTTTCGGTCGGAAACAGCCGCGCGATCACTTTGGGCAACAGCCAGGACACGAAGATCAGCCCAAAACCCCAGGCGGCCAGCAGGGCGTAGTTCGAACTGCCCTGGATCACGCCCCGGCCGCTGTCGCCGAGATTGGCGTAGATCACCGCCGTCGGCACCATCCCGAGCATCGAACCCAGCAGATAGGCGGGCGTCGAGACCTTCGACAGGCCGAAGACATAGTTCACGAGGCTGTGCGGCAGCACCGGGATCAGCCGCACCACCAGGACGAAGCGCCAGCCCTGCTTTTCCGCCCGTTCCAGCCAGGGGCCGATGCGTGGCGCCTCGCGCAACTTCACGGCGTCGGCGTTCACGAACCGCACCAGCGCGAAGCCGACAAAGGCGCCCAGCGTGCCGCCCACAATCGCCAGAACGCTGCCCCAGACCGCGCCGAACAGCGCGCCGGCGGCGAGCCCAAGGAACAGGCGCGGCACGAAGAACAGGCCGGCGACCACGTGCACGGCGATGAACTCCAGCGCCGTCTCCCACCAGGAGTGATTCTGCGTCCAGGCGGCGATCGCCTCGTAGTCGATCTCGTCGCGCCAGATCACGACCGCGATCAGGCCTGCGGCCAGCGCCGCGATCACGAGGCTGCGCAGCACGATGTTCCGCCGGCGCGGAGGCAGGGATTGGGTGTCGTCCGTCACGCCGCGCTCTTATCATCGGGGGGGCGGGATAGTCGATGCGCCCGCCGCTGAGGTATAATGCGTTCGCTGCGCGGACGTTCGCGCCGCCTCGGGAGGGTTCAGATGCTGCTTCACGTGTTTCCGCTGCTCGCGCTCAGCGTCATCGTTTACAACGTCATCGTGCTCATCGCGGGCGATGCGGGAACCGCGGCGTTCCTGGCCCGCGGCATCGAGATCACGCTGTTCTCCGGCGAGGCCTGGAAGTTCACGATCGGCGATCTTCTGATCGTCATCTCGCTTGTGCTGCTGTTCGTCGAGATCCTGAAATCGACCGTCACCACGGCCAACTCGATCGCCAATCACGCGCTATCGATGCTGGTCGTGATCGTCTGCCTGATCGAGTTCCTTATGTTCAAGGGCTTCGGGACGTCGGTCTTCTTCGTCATCTTGTGCATGGGCATCATCGACGTGATCGCAGGTTTCTCGATCACCATCGTGGCCTCCAAGCGCGACCTTGGCGTCGCGCCGCCGGTGGTCGGCTAAAGCACGAAATACATGAAGACCGCGACGACGAGATAATCGACGATCTTCGGTATGGCGAAGCCCCGGCGCGCAGGCGCGGCCGGGGCCGACGCGTCGTCTTCGACGACCACGACAAGCGGAATCGCGTCGAGGACGGCTTCGCCGGTGTCCTGCCGCTCCTCTTCCGCCATCCGCCGCAGCTCCCTGGCGGCGGATCATCCCGATATGGGACATTTCCTGGCCGCCAGGGTATCGCGCAGCAAGGCGCGGGCCCTAGCTGCGCCAGTGCAGCGTCGTGGGAGAGACGGGGTTAACGAACGGGCGATTCGCGGCCTGCGCCGCCGCCCATTCCTTCTTCAGGCGAAAATACCACATGGCCGGCACATCGGCGTCGCGGATCAGCATCAGCCGTGGATCGTATTTCAGGTTCTCGGCCTGGAAGGTGACCATACGCCGGTCCTGACCCAGAAAGGTGCGGGCGATGGGCTGGAGGACCGGTCTCAACAGCCCGGCCCAGCCGATATTCCAGAAGAAAATCTGGGTCACCTCGGTCTCGGTCTCGGTCAGCGGCGTACACGCGGTGAAGCCGAACACGCGCCTTTTGCCCGCCGTGATGATCTCGTAGCGCAGCCCCGGCAGCTCAAAGACGATCTCGGTCACCGGCTTGCCGCCGATGAGCTTGTAAAGTCCGCCGTTCTTCGAGGGCGGGTGCGGCAACATGGTGAAGCCGCGCCGTGACGGGCCGTAATTCTTTGCTTTCTGATGGATCGAGCCCGAGGTCCGCCACCACCAGATATTATGGACGAACGGCCCGTGCGCAGGGTCCATCAGGCCGACCACGGCATGGTCGATGGGGCAGGGGAAGAGCTGGCGCTCGACAAGGCCGGGCTTCTGTTCCGGCGTCAGCGCCAGGGCCGGCGGCGGTTCGGGCGGTTCGCCGCTGAAACGTTCGTCTGCGCTTATCCATATCCAGACCAGCCCGTTGGCCTCGCTGGTGGGATAGCGCCGGACGCGGATGCGCGCCGGGTCGATGTCTTGCCCGGGCACCAGCGAAGGGATCAGCCGGCATCCGCCATCGGCCCCGAAACGCCAGCCGTGATAAGGACATTCGACCGTGTCGCCCGCGATCCGGCCGGCCGAGAGCGGCACGCCGCGATGCGGGCAGAGATCGCGCAGGGCGAAGATTTCGCCGCCGGCCGTCCGGCCGAAAGCTATGGGTTCGCCCAGCAGGGTCTTCCTGATGACCTTGCCCGGCTTCACGTCGCGCGACAGCATGGCGAAATACCAGATGTCGCGCAGGAACGGCGCAGCCTTGGTCGCGGCGGCCGCGGTCACGCCTTCGTGCTGGGTCGGGGTCAACTCCATCCGCGAAGCCCTACAGAACCGCCGCCGCGCTGGAAAGAGGGCGGGCATCCCCGTTAGGCTGGCCGCATGGCGCTTTTCTTCGATCAGGCGTGGTTCGACGCCGAACTGACACAGCGGCATCTCCGGCGCGAGGATGTCGGCGCGATGCTTGGCCTTGGCCCGGCCGAGATCGCCGAGGTCTGGAAAGACCAGCGTGAACTGAAAGCCGCCGATGTCGCGATTCTGGCCGCGCTGTTCAGCCTGCCGCCGGAAACGATCGCGAACCGCGCCGGGATCTCGACGCCGGTGCCACGCGTTGCGCCGGCGGCCGAGGCGGGGCTCGATGCCCGTCTGGAGGCACGGCTCGCATCTATAGAAGCGAAACTTGACCGGATCCTCGATCGGCTCGGTTAGGCGCTGATGGCGAAGATCGGGCCTTCATCCTCAGAGATCGGGCGATAGCCGCCGCTGCGTGCCGGAGTTCCGGCCAGGGCCTGCGCCATCACCAGAGTCAGGCAGGCCGCATCTCCGCGCTGTTGCGGGGGCAGGGCTGCGGCGATTTCAGGCCTCATCTGGGCGGCGTGCAGCACCACGATGCGCGGACCATAGGCGGTCCAGCCCGGGGCCGGCCGGAGGCGCTGTGCCATAATGGGACCGCTGATGCGCATGACATAGCCCCACCAGCAAGGCGTGCGCCGGGCGATTCATGGTGAACGAAACCCTCCGCATTCGTCGCGCGATGCACGAATGATTCAGCTTCGCTTCGGCCTTTCTCAATGCTTGGCGCGCATACTGCGCCGCGTGTGGGCAATGACGCCGGCTCCATGTGGGCCGGCGCGGTGTGAAAGTTAGCAAGCGTGGCAGATCCGGCTGCATCGATGGGCGCGCTCCGGCAGGCGTCGGAACCGCATTGGGCGGCGCTGGCGCTCGCAGGGTCTTCAGCCTGCGCCTATGACTGGATTCTTCAGAACGACACGGTGACCTGGATCGGCGATCCCGGCGCGATGTTCGAACTCGCCAACGGTACGCCCCGGTCGCGCGCCGACATTCTCGCGCTGATGCGTCCGGGCGCTCGTCTGCCGCTCGACAAGCAGACGCTGATCAGCGCCGACGGCCGCGAGACCTTTCAAGGCCGCTATGCGCTGCGCACGGTGACGGGCGCCTATGTCGGCATCGAAGATCGCGGCCTTATCCTTCGCGACGCCAAGGGCGACGTCGAACGCGTGCTGGGCACGTTGTCGCTTGTCGAAGCCGACCTCCATGCCGAAGAGCGGAACGCCCACCTGGACCGCACGCAGATGCGCGACGCCATCGATGCGGCGATCGACTGGGCGTCCAGCAGCGGGGCGGAAGCGGCGCTGCTGATGACTTCCATCGACGGCCTGGGGGCGATCAACGACGCCTATGGCCTCGACGTCGCCGACGAGGTGATCGCCGAAACCACGCGCCGCCTGCAGGCCGCTCTTGGCCCTGACGGGGCGGTCGGGCGGGTCGGCGGCAACAAGGTGGCGGCGCTGTTGCTCGATTGCGACGCGGCGTCCCTCCAGGGTCAGGCCGATCGTCTGCTTGAAGCTGTCCAGGCCAGCATGATCCCGACATCCGGCGGCGCCATCGCCACGACCATCTCGATCGGCGCACTGGCCCTGCCGTCCGGCGCAGAGAATTCCCAGGTCGCCCTGATGCGCGCCGAGGACGCGCTGTCGCAGGCCAAGAAGTCGGGACGCTCGAACTTCACCGCCTATGACGCTTCGCCCGAACGCGAGGCGTCGCGCAGGAAGAAGGTCTCGATCACCGCCGAAATCATCGCCGCGTTGCGCGCCGACCGCTTTCGGCTGGCTTATCAGCCGCTGGTCTGCGCCCGAACCGGCCGGATCGAGTCTTACGAGGCGCTGATCCGCCTGTTGCGCGAGGACGGCAGCCTGGCGCCGGCGGGCGACTTCATTCCCGTCGCCGAGGAGCTTGGTCTGGTGCGCGACCTCGACCGCCGGGTGCTCGAACTTGCCGCCGTGTCGCTCAGGCGGGCTCCGACGCTCAAGCTGGCGGTCAACGTGTCGGGCATGAGCGTCGGCGATCCGATCTGGATGAAGACGTTCGCGCGTGAAATCGATGGCGATCGTTCGGTCACCTCGCGTCTTACCGTGGAGGTCACCGAGACGGCGGCGCTGCACGACATCGAAGAGGGCATCCGCTTCGTCAAATGGCTGCGCAACGCCGGTTGCCGCGTGGCGATCGACGATTTCGGTGCGGGCTACACCTCGTTCCGCAATCTCCAGACGCTCGACCTCAACTGCGTCAAGATCGACGGATCGTTCGTCAAGGGCATCGCCCGGAGGCCCGACAACCAGGCCTTCGTGCGGACGCTCGTCTCGCTCGCCAAGACCTTCAATCTGGAAGTCGTGGCCGAGTGGGTGGGCTCGAAGGAAGAGGCGGCGCTGCTGCGGGCCCTCGGGGCCGACAAGTTCCAGGGCGCCTATTACGGCATGCCTGACATGACGCCGCCCTGGGACCGCAGCGTGCAAAGCTCGGGCTGAACGCCGGCGCCGTTTACTTCGAGCGGTTCGCCAGCGCGTCGAGCTGCTTCTTCATCGCGTCGAGCTGAAGCTTCAGCTCCGAAATCTCGTCGCTGTCGGCGGCCTTCGCGGTCTCCGTCGCAGCCGCGTCGCCGCTTTCCGCTTCCGGCCTGCCGAACCGGCCGAAGGGCGAGAACATCTTGAGCGCACGCTGGAACATCTGGGCGTTCTGGCGCGCCAGCTCCTCCATGCCCCCGAAACTCAGCTTTCCGCCCAAGGCGTCGGTGAGGGTGGTGCGGACGTTCTCGGCGTTCTTGGCGAGGCCTTCCATGCTCATTTCCAGGTAGGACGGCACGAAGGCCTGCATCCGATCGCCGTAGAATTTGATGAGCTGCCTCAGGAAGCTGATCGGGAGCAGGGTCTGCCCCTGTTTGCCCTCTTCCTCGAAGATGATCTGGGCCAGCACCGATCGGGTGATGTCCTCGCCGGTCTTGGCGTCGAACACCGAGAACTCGACGCCGTCTTTGACCATGTCGCGCAGGTGCTCGAGCGTCACATAGCTGGAGGTCGCCGTGTTGTAGAGGCGGCGGTTCGCGTACTTCTTGATCGTGATGGGGCCATCGCCCCCCTTCTTGGCGGACATTCCATTCCCCCTGCGTGCTGCACCGCACTCTCTAATGCGTTGCAGCAAAGGCTAAACACAAGCATCCGGCGTGTCCAGCACGATACCGCGCTGCGAAATGTTGCGCAGCAATCCTGCAACAGGTTCAGGCGGAGGGCGCGATCGCCCCTCGCTTCCGCCGCGACATGAAATTGCGAGATCGCGGGCATTTACAGAACGACGTGCCTCACCCAATGTGCCCCCGAAATGACCGGACGCGCATCCGGCATCGCGGATCACGAAGGAGTTTCCCATGACCGACGTCGTCATCGTTTCGGCCGGCCGCACTGCGGTGGGTTCGTTCAACGGCAGTTTCGGGGGCGTGCCGGCGCATGTGCTTGGCGCGGCCGTGGTGAAGGACGCGCTCAAGCGGGCGGGCGTCGAGGCGGCCGAGGTCAGCGAAGTGATCCTGGGGCAGATTCTCACCGCCGCACAGGGCCAGAACCCGGCGCGGCAGGCGGCCATCGCCGCCGGCCTGCCGGTCGAGGTGCCGGCCTGGAACATGAACCAGCTGTGCGGATCGGGCCTGCGCGCGGTGGCGCTGGGCGCACAGGCCATCCTCAACGGCGATTCCTCGATCGTCGTCGCCGGCGGGCAGGAATCGATGAGCCAGGCCCCGCACGCCCAGTATCTGCGCGCCGGCCAGAAGATGGGCGCGCTGGAATTCGTCGACACGATGATCAAGGACGGTCTGTGGGACGCCTTCAACGGCTATCACATGGGTATGACCGCCGAAAACGTCGCGCGCGAATGGCAGATCACGCGCGAGCAACAGGACCATTTCGCCGTCGCCTCGCAGAACAAGGCCGAGAAGGCGCGCAAGGACGGCCGCTTCAA
>CAZBPO010000018.1:12640-21971 GCA_964493795.1 uncultured Flavobacteriaceae bacterium | reverse complement strand
TCACCGGCCACATCGCGCTCGAAGCCCAGCGCCGCGGCAACTGCAAGTATGGCGTCGTGACAATGTGCATCGGTGGCGGCATGGGCGCCGCCGGCCTGTTCGAGTTCGTCAGCTGACGACCGACGGACCGCTCATCCGCGCCGGGCGGCCGGAAGACCTCGAGGCGTGCATCGCCATCGAGGTCGCGGCCGCCCGCCGCTTTTCCGACATCGGCATGGACGACCTCGTCGCCCTCACCGCCGCCGAGCCCTACATGCAGGCGCATGGGGCAGACCATTTGCCGGACGGCCTGCTCGTCGCCGGGGCCGGCGAAGCGGTGATCGGCTATGCGGCGTTGAAGCCCGTCGATCATCTGGCGCATCTCTGCGAGATCGACGTGCATATCGACCATGGCGGAACCGGCATCGGCCGCGCCCTGATGGCCGCGGTCGACGCGTGGGCGCGCGAACGCGGCTATCCCGGCATCAGCCTCACCACCTTCATCGACGTGCCCTGGAACGGCCCCTGGTACGCTAGGCAAGGCTTTGCGCCTTACCCGAAATCCGAGTGGCCGCCCGGTCACGCCGCCCTCTGGGCGGATCAGCTCGCCAGCGCGCTCGACTGCTCGCGCCGGCACATGATGGTGAAACTCCTCACCTAGCCGGAAAGCGGATCAGGAACCGGATGAAGAGCAGGGCGAAGACGAGGTCGATCAGCCCCAGCGAGAAGGTCCAGAAGCCGATCGTCCCCTTGATCCCGTAGATCGCCAGCATCAATGCGGTCAGCAGCTTGCCCCCCGCGCCGATGACGATGATGCCCCGGTTGGTGTCGAGGTTGCGGCTGACGAGCCAGTAGCCGACGCCCATGAAGAAGATCAGTCCGCCTGCAAGGCGCGGCCAGATGAAGTCGTCCGCCGGCAATGGCACGAATTTCGGCATCATCGACGGATCGATCAGCAGCAGCAGACCGATCAGGATGTTGAAGATCGCCGCCAGCCCGAACAGCCGGGTCCATCCTGTCTCGCTCATTTCGTCTCCCCCGTCAGTTTCTTGATCAGCACGATGCACTCCTTGCTCTCGCCGTCATAGGTATAGGCGCCCATCGGCATATAGCCGAGCTTCGCGTAGAAGCCGGGGGCCTGCCAGTCATTGGTGTCGAGGATCGCCTTCACCGCACCCAATCTCAGGCCTTCCGCCTCGGCGCGCGCCATCAACTCGCGCCCCAGCCCCTTTCCGCGCAGCGGCTCGTCCAGCCAGACATGCTCCACGAACAGCACGTCCCAATGCGTGGTCGCGTTGATTCCGCCCACGATCGCATCGCCTTCGCGCACGACCAGCGAGAAGGATTGCGGGTCGGGCCGGTCCACCGTCTTGCGATTATGCGATATCAGTCCCGCGCGGATCGCGTCGGTCGGCGCATCCGCTCCGTGTTTCAGGTCGATCTCCACCTGCGTCGTTCTCCCATACGGCGATCACGCGTTCGTCAGGACCGCTTCAATCCATCGCCGCTTTCGCCCACTATACTGTGCCGTCTCCTGAAACTTTATCGCGTGCCCATGTCCCGGTCTTCGCTGCTCATTGCCGCACTCCTCGCCTTCGCCCCCGCGGCGATGGCCGACGGTGTCGTGAAGACGGACAATGTCGAGGCGCGGCTGGTCGCCGAAACGCCGAACGCCGTGCCTGGCACCACCATAACCGTCGCGCTGCGTCTGGATATTCGCGAACACTGGCATACCTACTGGTCCTATCCGGGCGACAGCGGCGAAGCGACGACGGTCGACTGGACGCTCCCTGAAGGCGTTTCCGCCGGACCGTTGCAGTTTCCCTATCCGCAACGCATCGACATCGCGCCTCTGGTGAACTTCGGCTACGAGGGCACGGTCCTTCATCTCACCGACATCGCCGTTCCGGCCTCCGCCGTTCCGGGCGACACCATCACCCTCAGGGGCGATGCGGTCTGGCTGGTCTGCGAAGAAATCTGCATCCCGGAAGAAGGCGTCCTCACGCTGGACCTGCCCGTCGCGGCGTCGCCCGGCCAGGCCGACCCTGCCGTCGCAGCCGAGTTCGCGGCCGCCCGCGCCGCCTTGCCGGTGCCCAGCCCATGGCCGGCGACGGCCTCGGTCGATGGCAAGGCGCTGACGGTCACGCTGAACGCGCCAGAGCTGGCGCGGGCCGGCCTTGCATCCGCTGTGCTGTTCCCGGCGTCGGGCGGCTATATCCGGAACGCTGCGCCGCAAAAGGTGGATGCCGCCGGTGGCTCTGTCTCGATCGCCACTGAAACGGGCCGGCGCTTCTCCACGCCCGAACGCGCGGCCGAAGTCACCTCGATCCCGGCCGTGATCGTCGCGACGGGCAGCGACGGCGTCACCCACGCTTTCACGTTCGATGCGCCTCTCGTTGCGACGGCGGCCGGCGGATCGGGCGGCCTTTCTGTCTGGACCGCACTCGTCTTCGCTTTCCTTGGCGGGCTCATCCTGAACCTGATGCCCTGCGTCTTCCCGGTTCTCTCGATGAAGGCCCTGGCGCTGGCAAAAAAGGGCGGCGATGCGCGTGGCGCGCGGGTTGGCGGGCTCGCCTATACGGCGGGCGTCGTGGCCAGCTTTCTGGCCATCGCCGGCGTGCTGATCGCCTTGCGCGCCGGCGGCGAGCAGGTGGCGTGGGGCTTTCAGCTGCAAAGCCCGGTGGTCGTCGCGGCGCTTGCGCTGCTTTTCTTCGTCATCGGCCTCAACCTGATGGGCGTATTCCAGGTCGGCGGCAGCATCCAGAATATCGGGTCAGGTCTTGGGTCCGGCGGCGGCGCGACAGGATCGTTCCTGACCGGCGTGCTGGCGGCGGTCGTGGCTGCGCCGTGCACCGCGCCGTTCATGGCCGGCGCTGTGGGGGCTGCGATCTCGCAGCCGGCGATCGTCGCTCTCGCCATTTTCGGCGCGCTGGGTCTCGGCATGGCTGCGCCCTATCTCGCTCTGGCTTTTTCCCCCGCGCTCGTTCGCCGGATGCCCAAGCCTGGCGTCTGGATGGAGCGCCTGAAGCAGATCCTCGCCTTCCCGATGTTCGGATCGGCTGCCTGGCTTCTCTGGGTGCTGGTCATTCAGGCTGGCCCGAACGTCCTCGCGCTCGTGCTGGCGGCGTTCATCCTCGCCGGCTTCGGCCTGTGGCTATGGGGGCTGGTGCAGCGCGGCGAGGCAGGCGTCAAGACCCGCATCCTCGCCGGCCTGTCGGCGATCCCGGTCGTCGCGGCCGTCGCGATGGCCAATCCGGGGCCGCAATCCGGCCTCGTGCACGAGGCCTATTCGCCGGCGCGTCTCGATGCGCTGCTCAAGGAAGGCAAGCCGGTCTTCGTCAACCTCACGGCGGCCTGGTGCGTCACCTGCCTGGTCAATGAAGAGGTCGCGCTCAGCGGCCAGGGCGTCGCCGACGCCTTCGCGCAGTCGGGCATCGTCTATCTGAAGGGCGACTGGACCAATCGCGATCCGGACATCACGCGGCTGCTCGAGGCGCATGGCCGCGCCGGCGTGCCGCTCTATCTTTTCTACGCAGCGGGCAGGACCGAACCGGTGATCCTGCCGCAGCTGTTGACTGAAGGCATCGTCATCGAAGCCATCACCGGGTCCTGACGACGAAAGGAGACTGAAGTCATGTTGAAGAGCCTCATGTTCGCCGCCGCCCTGGTCGTTCCGGCCGCCGCAGCGCCTGTCGTCGGCGAGGCCGCTCCGGCCTTCACCGGCAAGGACACCAAAGGAGAGGCGGTCAGCCTCGCCGACTACGCCGGAAAGACAGTCGTCCTCGAATGGACCAATGACGGCTGCCCCTATGTGAAGAAGCACTACAATGCGGGCAACATGCAGAAGACGCAGGAAGCCGCCGCCGCCGATGGCGTCGTATGGCTCACCATCGTCTCGTCGCCCGAAGGCAAGCAGGGCTTCGTGACGCCGGAGCAGGCCGACAAGCTGACCACCGACCGTGCGGCCAAGCCGGCCGGGGTGATTCTCGATACCGATCAGGTCATCGCCCGCGCCTATGAAGCCAAGACCACGCCGCACATGTTCATCGTCGATCCGGAAGGCAAGCTCGTCTATGCCGGCGCCATCGACGACAAGCCGACCGCCAAAGCCGAGGACGTCGAGGGTGCGACCAACTACGTGCTGGCGGCGCTCGACGATGTGAAGAACGGCCGTGCCGTCGCCACGGCCGAGACCGAGCCGTATGGCTGCGCTGTCAAGTACTGACGGCCAGGCGTGACGTGAAGAAGGCGTCGGCGTCGTCCAGGCACGCCGCGCGCCACCGCAAGGGCCATGCAAAGCAGGTCACCACGGTAAGGTGGCCTGCGCCTTCATAGACCTTCAGCGCCGCGTCGCCGCCTGCGGCCCTGAAAGCGTCTGCGAAGTTGCGCGAATTGTGGATGCCCACCGTACGGTCGGCGTCGCCATGCATGAGCAGGAAGGGCGGGGCCGCCCCGGCGCCTGCCGCGGTCAGTTTGATCGGCCGGGCCCGGTCGATCTCCGGCGCGATCTCGAAGATCGGGCGGGTAGAGTGCGTTTTCAGCGGGTTGAAGGTCAGCGGGCCGGCGAGCGCGAGCACGCCCAGTGCATCGTCTGGCTTCAGCCCGTAGGGCTTAAGCCAGGCGTCGTCCAGAGCGATCATCGCGACATTATAGGCCCCGGCCGAGTGGCCCATCAGGAAGACCCGTGAGGCCTCGCCGCCAAAGCCGGCGATCTCCGCCTTCACCCAGGCGAACGCGCGCGCGGTGTCGTCCACGAAGGCCGGATAGGCGACGCGCGGCGCAAGCCGATAGTCGGCGATCACGGCCTGATAGCCGCGCCCGGCCAGCGCCTGCCCCATGAAGCGGTAAAGCTCTTTTGAGCCGCTGGTCCAGGACCCGCCATGGATGAACAGCACGCTCGCCCGCGGCGGCTGCCGCCGTGGGCTGTAAACGTCAAGACGATGGCGGGAATCCGGGCCATAGGGAATATCCCGGGCCGCCACGAAGCCGCCGCCCCAGAACAGGGCTTGCTGTAGGAAGGTCATGCGTCCCGTGCGCTGGAAAATATCCGATCAATTCATCGCCTCGCGTAACGGATGCCACACGCCCGGTCCGCTGCAAATGTGATCTGGGTCGCATCCGCTCTCTGTTGAGCGATTAGGGTGGTCCTGCTATCGCCAGAGGGAACTTCCTGTGACCGCGACGGACGAACGCCGCGACATGAAACGCAAACTGACGACCATCTTCTGCGCCGACGTGTCCGGCTATAGCCGCATGATGGGCGCCGACGAGGCGCGCACGCTCGTCACGCTCAAGGAATACCGCGAGGCGATCGAAGGCTTCATCGCGCGCCATCACGGCCGGGTCGTGTCCTGGTCGGGCGACGGCCTGCTGGCCGAGTTCGCCAGCGTGGTCGAGGCGGTCCAGTGCGCCGCCGAGGTCCAGCGCGAGCTGAAAGCGCGCAACGCGTCGCGCGACGAACATCTGCGCATGTCGTTCCGTATCGGCATCAATCTCGGCGATGTGATGGCCGACGGCGACGACATTTTCGGCGAGGGCGTGAACATCGCCGCCCGGCTTCAGCAGATGGCGTCGGCCGGGGGCATCCTGGTTTCAAGCCCGGTCTATGATCAGGTCCGCGGCAAGCTCTCGATGGGCTTCGCGGCGCTGGGCAATCAGTCGGTCAAGAACATCGCCGGCGAGATCGCGATCTACGCGGTCACGATGGAAGGCGTCGCCCCGCATGTTCAGGTCGCCGGCCCGCGCTGGCGCGACGACGGCGAGACGCCGCCGGAGGAGCCGCCCAAAAACGCGCGCCTGCTGCGCCGCGGACTGGCGGTTCTGGCCGACTACATGATCGTGGTCGTGGCGGTGCTGGTCGGCGCGCTCGCCCTGAACACGATGCTGTCGCCGACCATCGTGCGGATGGATCTCGACGTGCCTTTCATCGACTACGGCGAGATGCTCGACCGCACGCCCTGGCGCGTGACGTCGGAACGCACCGAAAATGGCGTGACCTTCGTTCAGGACGAGCGCGTGGTGACGTACGAATATCTCGGCCTGTTCACCCAGACCTATCGCCAGAACCGCACGCGCGGAAAGGTCGCGCTCTCCGAGCGGCGCCGGCATGAACGGCATCTCGAGCGGCCGGCCAGGGGCAGCGACGCCGTCCCGACGCCGTCCGCGCCGCCTGAAGCGCCGCCCGAACCGCCCGCGCCTCCACCGGCTCCCCCGGCCCCGCAGGCGCCTTTCGCCACCGAGCGGCCCTTCGTCTCCAGAGACGCGGCCACCGGCACGACGACCTATTCGATGGGCGGCATCTCCGTAGAGATCACGCCGGACGGCAGCAAGACGGTGACCGGCCTCGATCGCCTGGTCGACGACGTGGTCTCGTCCGTGCTGGACGCCAGACAGCAAGACGGACCGGATGGCGAGCGTGGCACCTCGCTCGCCATCGACGGCGACAAGACGGACGGCTTCTCGATCCGCTACAGCCGTGTCAGCGAGCAGCTTCTCGACGACACCACCGGCAAGCCGATCACCCGGCCTTCGCTCGATATGCTCAGCCTGGTGCTGCTCGTCCTGTATTTCGCGGCGATGGAGACGGGCCGACGCGGCTCGACCGTCGGCAAGAACGCCTTCGATCTCGTCGTGAAGCGCGAGGATGGCCGCAGGCTCAGCTTCCCGGTCGCCCTGATGCGCAACGCCATCAAGGTGTTGACCAGCTTCATCCTGCCGATCGCCTTGCTGATCGTCGTGCTGTCGCGGCGGCGGCAGGGCATCCATGACCGCTTGGCGGGCACGGTGGTCGTGGAGGAAGTGCCGCGCTAGCCGGCCGCCGCGGCGTCGTGGCTGTGCGGGCGATAGCTGCGGTCGCCGCGATGAAGCACCCGGTCGGACGGCAGGATTTCGCCGGGTTCAAAGGTCGGGCCGCTCGCCAGCCTGCGATACAGCGCGGCGAAATCCTTATAGGTCTCGGCGAAAAGCTCCTCGAAGCCGGGGATGACGAAATAGGTCTGCTGGAAGTCGTCGATCCGGTACTTGGTGCGCATCACGCGCTCCAGGTCGAAGCCGATCCGGTTGGGCGAGGCGTGCTCCAGCGCATAGATGCTTTCCGCGCTCGAAGAGGCGATGCCCGAGCCGTAGATGCGAAGGCCCTCCGGCGTCTCGATCAGCCCGAACTCCACCGTGTACCAGTAGAGCCGCGCCAGATTGTGCAGCGTGCCCTCGCCCTCGGCGCGCAATCCGCCCTTCCCATAGGCTTCCATGTAGTCGGCGAAGACCGGGTGGGCCAGCATCGGCACATGACCGAACACGTCGTGGAAGACGTCCGGCTCCTCGATATAGTCCAGGCTGTCTGCGGCGCGGATGAAGTTTCCGGCCGGAAAGCGCCGGTTGGCGAGATGCTCGAAAAACACGTCGTCCGGCACCAGACCGGGCACCGCGACGACTTCCCATCCCGTCAGGCGCTTGAGGACGGCAGACAGCTTCTCGAAATCGGGAATCCCGTCCGAAAGGGGCAGCCGCTCCAGCCCGGCAAGGAACGCATCGCAGGCCCGCCCCGGCAGCACCTTCATCAGGCGGTTGTGCAGGGTGCGCCAGACATCGTGCTCGGCCTCTGTGAACCGGCTCCAGTTTTGCGGCACGGTCCAGTCGTCCCGGACTTCGGGTCGTTGGCGGCGCATTTCGGCGAGGTCGAGCGTCGGCATCTGTGTTCCCTAGCGTCAACGCATCATGGCACAGAACCGCGATCGGCTCCACAAGCGCGGGATTAGGATAACAAACTGAATCCATTATGTTTTGAGGCGAAACAAGCTCCTGAAACGCGAACCTGGCGTGGCCTGGCAGGTACGTCGGAGTTCCCTTGAAAGGCTCGCCTGCCGGCGGCGCGCGAAATATTATTTCAACAGGTCGGCGCGATGCGTCAGGCGGGCGGCGCATATCGCCCCCAATACGCACGGTCATAAGGGCGCTTCGACGATAGAATGGGAAGTGCGTTCAAGCTGTCGCCCTGGGAGTTCCGCGATGTCCGTGTTCGACCTGCCTGACTATGACGACCACGAGGAAGTGGCGTTCTTCGCCGACAAGGCGACAGGCTATCGCGGCCTTATCGCGATCCACGATTCGACGCTGGGTCCGGCCTGCGGCGGCACGCGCATGTGGGCTTATGCCAACAGCGCGGCCGCGCTGACCGATGCGCTCCGCCTGTCGCGCGGCATGTCCTACAAGAACGCGATGGCCGAACTGCCGCTGGGCGGCGGCAAATCGGTCATCATCGGCGACGCGCGCACGGCCAAGACCCCGGCGATCATGCGCGCCCACGGCCGCGCCGTGGACAGCCTCGACGGACGTTACATCACCGCGATGGATGTCGGCATGAGCGAGGCCGACATGGAGACCATCGCCACCGTCACGAAGCACGTCTCGGGCTATGCGCAGGCCGGCAAGAGCGGCGGCGACCCTTCGCCGATGACGGCATGGGGCGTCTTCTGCGGAATCAGGGCCGCCGTCGCGTTCGTCCACGGGTCCGACGACATGAAGGGCATGCGCGTCGCGATCCAGGGCGTCGGCAATGTCGGCTATGATACGGCGCGCCATCTGAAAGAGGCCGGCGCTGATCTCGTCGTCGCCGACGTGAACGAGAAGAACGTCGCCCGCGCGGTCGAGACGCTTGGCGCGACGGTCGTGACGCCCGACGCTATTCACGCCGAACAGGCCGACGTCTTCGCGCCCTGCGCCCTGGGCGCCGTTCTGAACGATGCGACGATCCCGGCGATCAAGGCGAAGATCGTCGCCGGCGGCGCCAACAACCAGCTCGCGCGGCCCGAAATCCACGGCGCGGCCGTGACGGCGCGCGGCATTCTCTATGCGCCGGACTACGTCATCAACGGCGGCGGCATCATCCGGGTCTGCGGGCAGATTTACGATTGGTCCGACGCCGACATCCGCGCCAAGACGACCCGCATCGGCGTGACGCTGACCGAGGTGTTCGCGGCGGCGAAGCGGGAAGGGCGGCCGACCCACGAGGTCGCCGACGCCATTGCGCGCGCGCGGATCGAAGCAGCCAAACGGAAGAAGGCGGCCTGACGAGGCAGCCGTCACCGGCTCAGAAATAGCCCTGGGCCCACGCCCAGATCGCTATCGCCACCGCGATGAACGCGGACAGGCCGATGAAGAACGCCACCACGGCTGCGATCAGGCCGAGCACCATCAGGATACCGTCGCGCTCCGCCAGCGCGAACCCCAGCAGCATGATGGCGATGCCGGGCGGGTTGTTGGTGAGCGGCCCCGGCAGCAGGATGACGCAGCACAGAATCACCACCACGATCCCCGTCAGCCGTGCCCAGGAGTTCACCACCTACAATGACGGGCA